>NZ_PYHU01000015.1:0-139517 GCF_003989595.1 Alteromonas sp. KS69
TGTTATAAATTGTTAAAGAACGTGGTGCAGAATCTCGACGCTTTTTGGTCGTGACTTCTGCGCAAGGAGGACTCAGGCTACATATAGTTGCTAGCGTCTTTCTTGCTTTGCTTCTCTTCGAAGCGGATGCGCATTCTACGCGTTTCGTTTTCAGTGTCAACGTTTTTCGTAAATTTCTTTTCGAAGCGCTGTTAACTCCAAAGAGTTAATGAAAACTGCTTTTCCAGTGTTGTTACCAACTCCTTGAAGCGAGGCGCGCATTCTACATCGTTAAGTTACGATGTCAACCTAGATTTTTAACTTTTTAATCAGTCTTAATTCAAGGTTGCGCACTGTGTCTTGTGAATGCCTGAAGCCCCCTCAAAACGTGGAGCGCATTATAGATAGGTGGCGTAAAAGATCAACCGTTATTTGGCACTTATTTGCATTTAATAACACTTTCACCCTCAAACGCTTATTTTTACATCATTTAGGTGTATTCCATTGGACTTTAGGATAGTTCTTTCACATTTTATTGTTCTAATTGTTACAAATGAGTAAACTATAACCAGCCTTCATTATTATGATAATAAACACTAGAAAGGTAGGTATATGAAAGTAGGCTTTATTCAATGCACTGTTATTAGTGCTATCTTTGCAATCGCAGGATATCTGTTGTTTTCATCAGCTAGTATAGAAGCGCACGTTCCGTTAACGGTTTCAGCGTCTTTATTAATAAGCGGTATATTAACCCCGTGGCTAGCTTCACTCCTTAACAATTCCCCCTCTGAAACAGCTGCGCCCTCCACCAGCAGCACAACCACTGAAACACTCTATGTGGGTAATCTACCGTATCGTGCAAACGAATCTGCGGTTAAAGAGTATTTTGGTAGTTTTGTCGAAGTACAGTCTGTCCGACTCATGAAGGATAGAAAAACTGGCAAGCGAAAAGGTTATGGCTTTATTGAAGTGATAACTAGCGACCTTGACCCAGTAATAGCGAAGACTAACGACTCAGTGTTCCAAGAGCGAACATTAAAAGTTAGACCAGCTAAAGACAAAGTAGAACAAGTATAAATTAAAAAACCTGGGCATGACCCAGGTTTTTTTTACTCTATTCTGAAGCCGCTTGCTGTGGCATCGCGTTTAATAAGTTTTGGTTAAACGTATGGAAACGATTTATAGCTGAAACTAAATCAGGTATTTGTACATCTTTCATTTCACTAATAATACCTGCAAGCAATGTATTGTAGTCATCTCCAGCGCCTAAGGTATTCTCGGCATTTTCGAACGTAGACATCATCTTTTCTAGATACTGTGCTATTGGGCTTACTACATTACCGTATTGGTTTTCAGCCTCACCTTCTTCACTGTAGTGCTTTACGTTCTCATAAGCCTTGACCATTTCGGTTTGTGTAGTGCGGTTTAACTGCAACGCATACCCAACTAACTCTTTGTCATCGAAACCTAAATTCAACGCTTGTTCGAACGCCTTATCCATATCCCCGCTATAAAAGGTATCGGCTAAGTCTTGTGCTTCACCCACAAGGTTTGCAATAGCTGTCATTTCATCTTCGTCTATTTCACCCTTTAACGAAAAGCTGATGCCACTTCGCTCAAAGTATTCATATTGAGATGACTGCTGCGCCACAACTGAATCTGTATTCGAACTAGACGCTTCAGCATCGTCATTCGCGGGTATATATAGCGAAGCCTGACTAGCAGCACTAAACTGTCTGATACTTTCAAAGCTAAGGTTTACTTCATCCCCATCTTTGGTTCGAATGAGCAAGCTTCCTGATTTAGCATCAGATGCAGATACCGCGTTAAGCTCGCTCACACTCACTGGATTCGGATTGAAGATATTCTGTTCTAAATCGTTAATGCCGCCGTCTATCATTTCACGGCTACGAGTAACACCTTCTTCAATCTCATCATTCATAAAACCTTCGAGATCTTTTTCAGCCATAGCGAAGCCACGACTTACGCCTTCACGGGCCTGACCAAATAACCCTTTTAGGGTATCGTCATCCGCACCACCATCAGCGGCACCTTGAATGACTCCGGTCACGAACCCAAGTACATTACGGGCAACTTTTTCGAAATCGAATAAGCTTTTATTTTCTTCGCCGTCTTCAGACTGCTTGCTTTCATTAGGGCGCTTACCATCAACAACCACATTTTGACTTAAGCTACCACTGAAGACCTTTAAGCCGATACTGGTCTGCGTGCTATTCACGGTGACCGTTGCTGAATGCTGTTTGGTAAACTCGGCTGCTTGCTGTAAGCCTTCCTGTTGAAGCTGCTTCTTTATAGCTTCATTCGGGTGAACCGATGCCTTTTCATCCACTTTCTGGTCGCCCATGAAAGCCTTAATTTGACTCACGTTCATAATTTGATCCTCACTATCCTCAATCAAGTTATCGGCACCAATCACGTATTGTTTAATTTTAATACGAAATTTTTGCTTCTGTGAGTTTTATCCGTTGCACATATAATATAAGGCACTACAATTCGCAGCCTTATTTAAATGATGTTCGGAGAACCACATGACAACCACCACTGCAAAAGACTATCAAGCTCAACTCGATGAGAAAGTGGATCGGTTAGGTACTCTTCTTACGCCGTTTAACGTACCGAGTCTGTCGGTGTATCCGTCTAAACCTGAAAACTACCGTATGCGGGCTGAGTTTCGTGTATGGCACGACGGTGACGATCTTTATCACATCATGTTCGATCAAGGTTCTAAAGAGAAGTACCGCGTAGATACATTTCCACCGGCTAGTGAAACCATTAACAAGGCAATGCAGCAATTAATTGATTATTTAAAGCCAAACGAGCTGCTGCGCAAAAAATTGTTTCAAATTGATTATCTAACTGGATTATCCGGTGAATTGGTTATTAGCTTGCTGTATCACAAGCCACTAGATGACGAATGGGAAGCACAAGCTGAACTACTTCGCACCTTTTTAGCTACCCAATTTACGGCTGTGAGTATTATTGGGCGGGCTAGAAAGCAAAAACGCATTGTGGGTAACGATTTTATTATAGAACGTCTACCTATTAATGGCCGTGAATTCGAATTCAAACATATCGAAAACAGCTTTACTCAACCTAATGCAGAAGTGAATTGCAGCATGATTGAGTGGTCACTTGAATGCTCTGCTCCCCTAACTGGCGATTTACTCGAAATGTATTGTGGTGCAGGGAACTTCTCAATGCCATTGGCAGTTCATTTTGACAACGTGATAGGAACCGAAATAGCAAAGCCTTCGGTACAAGCGGCGCAATACAATATTGCGGCAAACCACTTAGATAACGTGAAAATTGTTAGGCTTTCTGCAGAAGAGTTTACTGAAGCAATGAATGGGGAAAGAACCTTCTCTCGTTTAGAAGGTATCAACTTAACTGAATACAATTTTACTACTGTATTGGTCGACCCACCTCGAGCAGGGTTAGACGTAGATTCATTAAAAATGATTCAAGGGTACGATAATATTATCTATATCTCTTGTAACCCTGAAACCTTAGCTGAAAACTTAAGCCTGCTTTGTGAAACTCACGAAATAGCAAATGCGGCACTGTTCGATCAATTTCCATTCACCCATCATATAGAAGCGGGTGTGTTACTTACTAAAAAGTAACGAGCTATATTTTGCAAATGGATTTGCAGCAACTTTAGATTTTAACGCTTAAGATGCGTCGGAAGATGTCTGTGATGCAAGCTTCGACATTGCGCCCAATTGCACGAAACGTAATTGGGCTTTAACCCTTTCGCCAATTTCTATCTTCAACTTTGTATCAGCTTCTAACGCTTCTGCACCAGCACTGAATACCAATCTAACCATCGCATCAGCTTGGAGCTGCGCAATATTGTACTCCACGCCTTGTTGCTCGATGATGTAATCGGTTAGCTCTTCAATAAAATGTTGAATTTCGCGAAAAACCGCCATTCGGTATGCCGCTGATGTGCCTGTATGTTCCCGCAACAATAATCTAAATACATTCTTGTTTGCAGAAATGAACTCCATAAAAGTTTCAACTGACGTGTGAATTACGCCGCCACCTGAAGCAATTCTACGGCGAGCCTGGCGCATTAACTGGCGAAGAGCTAACCCAGCTTCATCCACCAGCGTGAGCCCTAATTCATCCATGTCTTTAAAGTGTCGGTAGAAGGACGTTGGCGCAATGCCTGCTTCTCGAGCAACTTCACGTAAACTAATAGCAGACAAACTGCGATTTTCATCCAGTAATAGGAATGCCGCATGAATGATATTTTGGCGGGTTTTAAGCTTTTGTTCCTGACGAGTCACAATAGTACCAGTTTGTTAGTCTTCACTAGTCTATCGCATGAGTGCCTATGGGGAGAAGCTTAAATTAATTCGGCTCTAGGCATAAACGCTATTAGCACTTACTCATTATTATCTCCATAGCGTTTTATAGTAACTGTTGTTACTGTACATTTTATTCTTAACAAGTTGTTAACTATGTAGCCGCTATTCTCCTGTAAGGCATTACTGGGACTTTATCAGAGTGAATAGCCAGAATTAATTTATCTCATTATTTCCTGTGGGAATGATGGACTATGGGGTTATAGGACTATCGGCCTACATGAACAAAAATAGCTGACCCAATAATGAAAAAAAGTATTCAGCCCTACGTGCTACGGTTCATTTCGAGTAACACGCTACTAAGTATTAAACGCCGCTATTATACTTGTGCACGCTTTTTTAAGCGTGGTGTACCTAAATTAGAAATTTTCATAAAAGTAGATGACCCCTACTCATTCCTACTTGTTCAAGCATTACCGACACTCGAAAAAAAGTATCGCGTAGCCATTACAGCTCGCGTCATTATCAATTCAGATCCCGTGATGTTTCCTGAATTAACTATGTGGAATAAGCATTCAATTAATGATGCGATGCATTTAGCCAACGTTTACCATCTTCATTTTCCGTGCTCTGCTACTGAGATTACCCACGAAGCTCGCTCAGTTTTTACTGCGTCCTGTGCCGTTCAGCAAAAAATAGATGAAGGCGCTTCATGGACAGGCATTGCTGAATTGCTACTTGCCTATTGGAAAGGTGATCATATTGATGCCTCGTCTAGTATTGATGAGGCGGCATTAGAAAAACGCTTTGAAGCACACCTACATCAGCTTTCCTCGAATGGTCACTATCTGCCCGCCACGATTTTTTACGATGGTGAATGGTATTGGGGTGTAGATAGGCTTGATCACTTAGAACGTCGACTTATTGATGAAGGCTATGGCATACAACCCAACCCTCAAATCGAATTTGATAAAACCTATGCTTCGCTATTACAGCCTCTCAATTTTTCGATAGATACGAAAAAGTGCGCCGAACCTTTAACCCTGTTTTGGTCTGCCCGTAGCCCCTACTCTTATATTGCGTTGCTGCAGGCCGTAAAACTAACCACACACTATGGCATCCCCATTGAAGTAAAACCTGTATTGCCGATGATGATGCGTGGGTTATATGTTCCCCCTAAAAAAGCCATTTATATTTTTCTAGACACAAAACGCGAGGCACAGAAACTGGGGATTAATTATGGGTTTCTAGCTGATCCGTTAGGTGAAGGTGTAGAGCGATGCTATGCGTTGCTAGCCTATGCTCGGGCGAATAATAAATACCTAGATTATTTACTCTCGTTTGCGAAGTCGGTAAATGCACACGGTGTTAGAGCAGATACAGACAGCGGAATGGAAAAAATAGTAGAAGACGCTGGGCTATCTTGGCAGGAGGCAAAGCGACACTTAGCCAATACTGACTGGAAAAATGAGGTCACTGCAAACCAATCAGACATTTACCAAAACGGCAGCTGGGGTGTGCCCGTTTTCAGATATAAAGATATTCAGGTATGGGGCCAAGATAGGTTATTCGTTATAGAAGATGTCATTCGACAAAACCTTACCCTGCATAAAGTAGCCCCTATTGATAAAGCAATGCATGACATTCGCCAAGCAGTAGGTAGTTCACAAGATGAATGAAGTGGACAATTAAACTAACTTGCACCAGGTAGAGTTCAACAATATGAAGCAATTGTTATGACGCAATCCTCACGAAGCAAAATACTGTAAGACTGCCAGATATGGGTCACAGTCCCCAACTTGAAGCGGCTACCGATATTAGTAATTCAATAATTTCCTTTATAAACAGCGATAAGGCTCCCTAAGCATAAAGTGTAGTAGGCAATTTCTTGAAGCTTACTATAATTAAAGTTTACACACGTAAGCAGAACTTCTGTCCATTCTGCTTGCCTGATGAGCAATAAAACGATAAATTAGCGCACAGTTGTAAGCTGAGTTGTAGAAAATGAAAAAACCACCTCTTATCCTGACGAATGTCTTAGTGTTCATAATTACCGGCGCCATCGCCTTTATTGGCGTACCTGTATGGGTTATCAATCATGGAATTGATTGGGCCGAAATAGGCACTGCGATCTTCTTATTTTATTTCACTGGTATGTCAATTACTGCCGGTTACCATCGTCTTTGGTCACATAAAACCTATGATGCGAATATTGTCGTGCGCGTAATACTTGCCATCGGCGGCGCAATGGCATTGCAAAATAGTATTTTGCACTGGAGCTCAGATCATAGAATTCACCACCGTCACGTAGATGACAACGACAAAGACCCTTATTCAGCAAAGCGCGGTTTGTGGTTTGCACACATTGGTTGGATGCTTCGCGAGTATCAAGAAAAGCGATATGACGACTACAGAAACTGTAAAGACTTGCAGAAAGATAAAGTGGTTATGTGGCAACACAACTACTACCTGCCAATCGTTCTTGCTGCTAACTTTGGCGTTACTGGCTTTTTGGGCTGGTTAAATGGCGACATCCTAGGCATGATTTTAGTGGCTGGTGTACTACGCTTAGTACTTGTTCACCATGTTACTTTCTTCATTAATTCCCTCGCGCACTTCTGGGGAAACCAGCCGTATACTGATGCAAATACGGCCAGAGATAACGGTGTACTAGCATTCTTCACTTTCGGCGAGGGTTATCATAACTACCACCATATTTTTGAATACGACTATCGTAACGGTATTCGTTGGTATCAGTTTGATCCAACAAAATGGTTAATCCGCGGGCTTTCTTACGTGGGGCTTACGCACAACCTGCGTCGTGTACCTGAAGAGCGTATTGAAAAAGCGAGAGCGGCGATGCAACTGCAACGTGCTAGCGAACAGGTCTCTGTATTACCGAATGCAGAAGAGCTCATGCACACCATTGAGCAAGAGTATGAGCTACTTATGCAACGTATGTCTGATTACTACGCGGCGAAAAAGCGTTTGATGAAAGTAAAACAAAAATCACTCAAACGTACCATAGAAGGCTTAGAGCTTACCTATAAGTATAAAGAGCTTAAGCATGCGTTCGCTGTACAAAAAGAAAAGTGGCTTCAGTTACAGAGTCTATCGCTTCAAGCCGCATAAATTGTTGGCTCCAGCTTAGGGACTACTGACATTTGATGTACAGTAAAGGTCCACACCCTCTATACTATTTTAAAAACCCACATGCGCTTTGCTCATGTGGGTTTTGTTTATTTGGCGATTAGCACTAGAGTTAGAGTTACAAACCCAGTAACGTAGAATATTAGTCATTGTTATTTTACGACAAGCGCGGCCACTCAAAAATAGGATGTAGTTATGGCGACAAAGCAAAAAGATAAACCAGCAACCCCTTCTTACCAATACGATGCCATTGTTATAGGTACAGGACCTGGAGGCGAAGGTGTAGCCATGCAATTGGCTAAAGCTGGCAAAAAAGTCGCCGTAATAGAAAGGTACGAAGCCGTGGGAGGTGGGTGTACGCATTGGGGCACTATTCCATCTAAAGCGTTAAGGCATTCAGTAAGCCGCTTAATTGAATATAATAGCTCTCCCCTTTTTGCTGATAACCATGTAAGCAGAAGCCTCACATTTGCAGAAATAATGCGTCATGCCAGTGGGGTCGTAAAAAGTCAGACTCGTCTTAGATCGTCATTTTATGATAGAAACCGCGTTAACTTGTATCATGGTGAAGCCAGTTTCCTTGATGCCAACACCTTACAAATTGTCCGTGATGATGGTTCGAAAGATATTTTAACAGCAGCACAGATTGCAATCGCTACTGGCTCTCGCCCTTACACGCCACCCGATATCGATTTTGGTCACCCTCGTATTTATAACTCCGACACGATTTTATCTCTTGATCACGACCCTAAATCCATCATTATTTACGGCGCTGGGGTTATTGGATCGGAATATGCCAGTATCTTTCGCGGCATGGGCGTAAAAGTTGACCTCGTGAATATGCGAGACAGACTTCTGTCTTTCCTTGATACCGAAATTTCAGATGCGCTAAGTTACCACCTTTGGAACAACGGCGTACTTATTAGGCATAACGAAACTTATAAGTCGGTGGAAGGTAAAGAAGACAGCGTAGTGTTGAACTTAGAGTCTGGTAAACGAATGAAAGCTGATTGCTTGTTATTTGCCAACGGTCGTACCGGTAACACTGACATGCTGGGTTTAGAAGCCATTGGCTTAAAAGCAGATAATCGCGGGCAACTCAGTGTGAATGAGAAATACCAAACCCAAGTAGATAACGTTTTCGCTGTAGGGGATGTTATCGGATACCCAAGCTTGGCGTCTGCCGCATACAATCAGGGCCGATTTGCCGCTGAAGCCATGTTAGGGGCAACCACACACACCGCATTAGTGGCTGACATTCCCACTGGCATTTATACCATTCCAGAGATTAGTTCGGTGGGTAAAACAGAACAAGAGCTTACCGCCGCAAAAGTGCCTTACGAAGTGGGTAGAGCCCAGTTTAAGCATTTGGCTCGTGCGCAGATTGCGTCAACACAGGTGGGTAGCTTAAAAATTCTGTTTCACAGAGAAACGAAGAAAGTTTTAGGTATTCATTGTTTTGGAGAACGTGCATCTGAAATTGTGCACATTGGGCAGGCGATTATGCAGCAAAAAGGCGAAGGAAATACCATCGACTACTTTGTTAATACAACCTTTAATTATCCCACCATGGCCGAAGCTTATCGCGTAGCAGCAATAAATGGACTAAATAGGATATTTTAAGGAAATTTGGGCACAAAAAAACCGGCACTTGATGCCGGTTTTTTTTAGTGCGATTAATCTCGGTTTGCAGCCAGAGTATTTAGCGCTGAAAGCGCATCTCTATGTGCTACGATATCGATCTGCATCTTTTCTTGGTCGAATGTCATTGTTGCAATTGCGTAGTCTCCAAGACTTTCGCTGGCAACGTTGACCAAATCAGTTTGTGCATCACGGAAATGAATGTTGTTGTTGATGTTCTCAGCTATACATTCATTATTCAATTCGAACGATTTTGCGTCCATACAATCGAAAAGCTGGTTTTCGCCAGAGCCCGCATGCGCAATACCAAAGACGGACATTAAGGTTAATCCTAGTACTACTTTACGCATGGTTTTTCTCCTGTTCAGCAGTTCATTACTGCGATGATCCAATAATAATGTATATACGTTTTAATGTCAAATCGGATCACGTAAATATGACAGCAATATTACAAAGTGAAATATTATGAGAAATTTGCCAATTATTTTTGAGGATTTAGTAAAAGAGGCGAAACAGTGTTCATTGTGTATTGAACACCTTCCCTATGGCGTGAACCCAATTTTCTCAATTGGGCCACAGGCAAAAGTTGTGCTAATTGGTCAAGCGCCCGGCCTGATCGCACATCAAAACACAAAAGCCTTCAGCGATAAAAGTGGTGAAAGGCTAAGGCAGTGGTTACACATCGATACTACAACGTTTTATGATGAAAACAAATTAGCCATTATGCCTATGGGGTTTTGCTTTCCAGGCTACAAAAATGGGGCCGATGCGCCGCCTAGAAAAGAATGCGCGCCCACTTGGCACGAGAAGATGTTACACGCCATTCAACCAGAATTAATTCTACTTGTCGGTAGATATGCTCAGCAATACTACTTACCTAAGTACCGAACATTAACAGACGCTATAAAGAACAATTGTGACGAGAAGTTTGCTGTGCTGCCCCACCCGTCTGGTAGAAACAACCGCTGGCTTGCACAGCATCCTTGGTTTGAAACTGAATATTTACCCCACGTGGTAGAGCGCTTAACACCACTACTTGAGTGAAACGTTAGTTCACGTCTTTTTGGGACACGAGGTAATCCATCAATTCATTAAATGGCATGGGTTTAGCATAAAAGAAGCCTTGCGCTTCATTACATCCTAATTCAATCATATACTCAGCTTGCTCTTTGGTTTCAATCCCTTCAGCAATAGTGAGTAGCCCTAGTTTGTTTCCTAAGGTAACAATAGTCTCAGCAAGCACAGCGCTTTTACCGGGCTCAATATCACGAATAAACGAGCGATCTACTTTAAGCCTGTCTAATGGAAGTTGCTGCAAGTAACTCATAGACGAAAACCCCGTACCGAAGTCGTCTATTGCTATGGCAACACCATGCTCTTTTAACGTTCTAAGAGCATCTATCACAATTTGCGGTTCATCCATCACCACGCTTTCTGTTATTTCTAACTCGAGTAAACTTGGATCGCATTTAGATGTGCTAATAGTGCCAAGCACTTTATTAACAAACGACCTATCTCTAAACTGAGGCATTGATATATTTACCGCCACCCTTAAGTCGCCGAAGTTTGCCTCTTTTAAATCTCTCAATCGGTGGCAGGCTTCTTCAAGAACCCATTCACCAATATCAACAATAAGACCTGAATACTCTGCCAGAGGCACAAACACCGCGGGGGAAATATAGCCGTTGTTCCCATCAGGCCAACGTAGCAAACCTTCCATGCCAACGACTTTTTCACTGACCAAATCTACTTGCGGTTGGAACCACAACTCTAGCTTACGTGCCATGAAGTCGCTGCGTAAGCGGCGTATCATTTCTAGGCGCCACGTGGTTTTGTCTTCAATATCTTTAGCAAAATACTCGAAGTTGTCGCTTATGTTCTTTTTCGCGCGATTTAGGGCAATATTAATGCGCTTTAAAATTTCTAAGCCAATATTTCGTTTGTCATCGAGTTGACATAGCCCCATCGTCACGCTGACAGGCAAGGTGTGGTCGCTCACCTTAAACGACGATTGAAACAATGAATTAATATTGTCGGGGTTAACCACACTCGAAGGGCCAATAAGCCCAAACACATCCGCGCCAATGCGCCCAATTTTAACTGAGTCATCGAAGCACGCTTGAAACCTATCACTGATAGCACGCAATAGCTCATTTCCAGCTTCTTGGCCTAAACCATCGTTGATGTCTGAAAAATGATTTACATCAATAAGCGCAACTGAGCAGTTTTCGCAGGCAAAAATATGCGGCTTATCGAGCATATTGATAAATTCATTACGATTGGGAAGTCTCGTAAGCCAATCCCTAAAGGCTGCGTTTCTTAGTTGGTGAAACAAGTTTACGTTTTCGTAGCCTACCGAAATACTGGATAAAAACACTTCTAACAAGCTTTTATCTAGGTTAGTAATTTCACTTACCATATTTACGTAAACTGCCGCTTCAAACCCAGAACGGTTTATATACAGCACAGATGAATCAGATTCGAAAATATGACGTTTAAGGCGAAGACAGCGACCTACTTGCTCGACAATTTCACTGTTATTAATGTTATCGATAGACTCATTAATAAAAGAAGCATATTCGCCTGCGGCCCCTAAGATATACACACCGTTGTCGTCTTTATCGAGAACCGAACCAGCTCTAGCACAAACAAGGCCCTCAGCATCTAATCCAATCAACGAGCTAATTTGAGTAACAACCCCTTCGCAAAACCCTTTTACCGAATGCTCTTCAAATAAATTGGCCGACGATGTAATGATTTTTTCTAAACCAATACGGTTTTGATTGATTGTCATTATTTGCTGATAAGAGCGCAGAGAAGAGATAACCGTCGTCATCAGTTTGGCGCGGGTAAGCTCTGTCTTTGTTTTGTAATCGTTAATGTCGTAAAGCTTAATCACCTCTTCTTCAGGTGCATAACCAGGTTGCCCTGTTCTTAAAACAATACGTGGTTCGGTTAGCCCCATGGATTCCCGGATATAACGCACTACATCGAAACCGGCGTCATCAGTTTCCATGACAACATCCAATAAAATGATAGCTATCGTTTTACCGTAATCGTGCAGAAGTGTTTTGGCTTCTTTAGCCGAATAAGCATGAAGGAAATTAAGTTTTCTATCATTAACAATAAGGTCGGAGAGTGCGAGTCGCGTAACGGTATGAATTTCCTCATCGTCATCGACAATAAGAATATTCCATTCTTTATAAAAAGTAGTATCGATATCAGAACTTCCATCATCATCTAAGAAGATAAGTTCATCGTTATCGTAATCCGTTGCCGACATAACTGCTTATACCCTCGTCACTGATTCATACATACTTTTTTGCCTGTATGCTGTTTATCAGAATTGCTAAATCGATACTGCAATGCAATAGTGGTAACCTATTGTTCATGCTTTGAATGGCAATCTACATATTAAAATGAAGATAACCCCTGATCCTTATACTAGTTCACTTCCTAAGACCAAGCGCCCTACTGAACCAACGCCGGCTAGCCGTAACGACAATCCAAACCAAAGTGCGACTCAAAATGTGCAACAAGATACACCGACGCATTTTGTACGGCAAAAGATACTCTCTTGGTTCTCTCGTGTCGGCATTTCTCCTTCAATGGCGAAAGATCCTAAAAGCCAACGCAACACGTTAGAACGAAGAAAGCAGATAATAGAATTACAAAAAGCTGCAAACCTCCAAGCTGTATTAAATATAGCACTAAATGTCAACATAACCGAATCTGAAAACGATGGACTTGATCCAGATTGGTTTTTTGCCTTCAGCAACATGGCAGAAGAGATCCACAGCCCGGGAATGCAGGAACTTTGGGGCAAGATTTTTGCCGTTGAGGTAAGTAAACCCGGCAGCTTTTCTCTTCGCAGCTTACAAATGCTAAAATTGCTTACTCACAGAGATGCGAAAGTCTTTGCGAAGGCGGTTAGTATAGCCAGTAGACGGCAACATGATACCATCCCTCGTATATTAGTCGGTTTCCATAGGAAAAAAGGCATACTGTCTTTTTTCAAACGTGCGGTGCCGGAACAGTTAAATTTAGCCTCTGTGGGTCTTTCCTATCCTGATTTACTTGCCCTTCAAGATATGAAGCTACTTTATGCCAGTGAGATTGAAAGCGGTGAGTATGCCGAAGGTCAACAAACAAGTTGGCGCTGTGGTGCCGAGCAATTCACACTAGAAAGTAAGCAGCCAGGTGTCGCCTTGGTGTATTTTAAGTTTACCGCAGTAGGTAGTGAGCTTTATAAGCTCGTACCAAGAAAACAAAACCCAGCTTACCTATCGGCACTTAAGGGCGTATTAAGCGAAGTCTTTAATATTCATTAACCCGCAGTTTGAGCCTCACCTATTTTAGCACCGCCTTTTTTAGACCGGCTACTCAGACATGGTTCGCCAGCCCCACTGTTTCGGTGAGCTAGGCGAACGGGGTGACAGATTAAATACCGTCACCAAACTCGTGCAACCCACATTCACGCTTAAGTCCGAAGAAACGAGTATCTTGTTCACTCATGCCTTCTTGCAATGATTGCGTGGTATGCCAATCGCCAATAGATACATAGCCTTCATCCCACAAAGGATGATAAGACAGACCATGCTCTTTCAAATAGTAGTGCAGATCTTTGTTGCTCCAATCAATAATAGGATAGAGCTTAAACTGACTGCCTACCTTTTGAAGCACAGGTAATTTGCCGCGGGTATCAGATTGGCTGCGGCGTAAACCGGCAAACCATGTACCTGCGTTAAGTTCTTTCAAAGCACGCTGCATAGGTTCAACCTTGTTCATTCGGTTGTACTGCTCAATGCCTTCAACACCTTGTTCCCACAATCGACCAAAGCGAGCTTCTTGCCACGCAGATGAAATATCTGCGTTATACACGTGCAAGTTTAGATTCAATGCGTCTTTCAGCTCGTCAATAAACTTGTAAGTTTCAGGAAACAAATAGCCAGTATCCGTTAATACTACGGGAATATCTGGCTTAGCTTGGGTAAGCATGTGTAGCATAACCGCAGATTGGGCACCAAAGCTTGATGACACAATGTGACTGTCAGGTAAGTTTTCAAGCGCCCACGCAACGCGGGCTTGAGCACTCATCTCTTCTAGTTCAACATTGATATCGGCAAGGGCTTCCTTGCTGATATCAAATGCTAACGGACTGCTATTAATTAGCGTCGAATTACTCATAAAAGTCTCTAGCTGAATCGACAACGGGCGCGACAATTTCAGCGCGAATAACATAATCACCGAACGATTCGTTACCGCTACGCTCTTTCGCCCACTTGCCAATTAATGAATCAAGTTCGGCCATAATTTCTTCTTCACTGATGTTTTCACGATACATCTTAGGAATACGGGTACCTTCACGATCACCACCTAAATGGAAATTATATTTACCTGGGCCTTTACCCACTAAACCAACTTCGGCCAACATGGCACGACCACACCCATTCGGGCAGCCCGTTACGCGGAAAATAATACTGTCGTCAGCTAAACCATGCTTCGCTAGCAAGCCTTCAAGTTCCGTTACCGCATCAGGCAAATAGCGTTCTGCTTCTGCCATTGCTAATGGACAAGTTGGCAATGCAACACAGGCCATAGAATCAAGACGTTGGTTTGAAGTTTCTGGCGCAATAAGGCCATGCTCTCGAGCCAAGGCTTCAATTTTTTCTTTATCTTCTGCCGGTACACCTGCAACAATCAAGTTTTGATTCGCGGTTAAGCGGAAGTCGCCGGTATGAATTTTTGCAATTTCAGCACACCCTGTTTTTAAGGTTTTGCCTGGATAATCTAAAATTCGGCCGTTTTCGATAAATAGCGTTAAGTGATATTTACCGTCAATACCTTCAACCCAACCGAAGCTATCGCCACGAGTCGTGAATTCATAAGGACGTGTTTCACCAAAGGTTACGCCTGCACGCTTCTCTACTTCGGCTTTAAAGTTATCTACGCCAACACGTTCTAGGGTGTATTTGGTTTTAGCATTCTTACGGTTAACACGGTTACCCCAATCGCGCTGGGTCGTTACTACTGCGGCAGCAACGGCTAACGTGTCATCCAAACCAATAAAACCAAAGTCACTGGCTTTACGTGGGAAAGTGCTCTTATCGCCATGCGTCATGGCAAGGCCGCCGCCTACCAGTACGTTAAAACCAATCAATTTGCCGTTTTCAGCAATAGCCACAAAGTTAAGATCATTCGCGTGAACATCTACATCGTTTTGCGGTGGGATAACCACGGTAGTTTTAAACTTACGGGGTAAGTAATTGTCGCCTAAAATTGGCTCTACTGGCTTTTCGGTGGTTTCCACTCTTTCACCGTCTAACCAAATTTCAGCATAAGCACGGGTTTTTGGAAGTAAGTGCTCGCTTATCTTCTTAGCCCATGCATATGCTTCAACGTGCAAGGCAGACTCAACCGGATTAGAGGTGCAAAGTACGTTTCGGTTTACGTCACCAGCGGTGGCAATAGAGTCGATTCCTGCTTTATTAAGCATTTGGTGCATCGACTTGATTTTCGGCTTTAATACACCGTGAAACTGGAATGTTTGACGGGTAGTAAGACGAATACTGCCGTACATAGTGTGATCGGCGGCAAATTTGTCGATAGCTAACCATTGGTCAGGGGTAATCACGCCACCCGGTAAACGGGCACGTAGCATTACGTTGTGCAATGGCTCTAGTTTTTGCTTAGCACGCTCGGCGCGAATATCACGGTCGTCTTGCTGATACATACCGTGGAAGCGGATAAGTTGGAAGTTATCTGCCGTGAACCCACCGGTTAAATCGTCTTTTAAATCGGTTTCGATAGTGCCGCGTAAGTTATTACTTTCACGCTTTAAGCGCTCGTTGTCAGCCAGTTTGCCCTCAACGATAAATGGTGATTTTTCATTGCTCATTAATAGACATCCTTCTGGTAACGTTTCGCTTTGCGTAATTCAACTAAGTACGCTTTAGCATCGGCTTCTGATTTTTCGCCGTACTGTTGCACAATACTAATAAGTGCATTTTCTACATCTTTGGCCATATAGGTTGCATCGCCACACACATAAAAATGTGCACCTTGCTGAAGCCATTCGTACACTTCTTTACCATGCTCAAGCAAACGGTGTTGCACATAAACTTTCTCTTCTTGGTCGCGAGAGAAAGCCAAAGTAATCTTATCTAGTAGGCCGTCTTTCACGTAACCTTGCCATTCCACTTGATACAAGAAGTCTTGGGTGAAATGCGGGTTACCGAAGAACAACCAGTTCTTACCTTCAGCCTCTTGAGCATCACGCTCTTGCATAAAGGCTCTGAAAGGGGCAATACCCGTACCTGGGCCAACCATGATAACCGGTGTATTTCCATCTTCAGGTAAACGGAAGTGATCGTTGTTTTCAACAAACACGCCTACTTCACCGTTTTCTTCTAAATATTCACACAAGAAACCAGATGCCCCGCCTTGATGACGATGACCAAAGGCTTCATAGTCTACGTGAGCTACCGTTAGGTGAACTTCGTCTTCAACTTCGGTTTGGCTAGACGCAATAGAGTATAAGCGCGGTGTTAGCGGTCGAAACGCTTCTACCAGTTGTTGCGCGGTTAAGCTGCCCGGATGGTCGCGCACAATATCAATCAACTGACGCTCGGCCATATAAGTGCGCAGTTTTGCTTTATCTTCCATCATCGCGGCTAAGCTTTCAGAGCCGGTAGCCGCTTGATAGGCTTTAATGAAGTTAGGATAGCTAAGCGTAAGCTCAAGCTTGCTGGTTAATGCTTCTCGCAACGTCAGCGTTGCATCAGCAACCTTCACTTCTGCATCGCCATCAAGAGAAAGTGTATCTATGAACGCATCAACAAGACTTGGCGCGTTTTTAAACCACACGCCTAATGCATCACCCGCTTTGTAGGTAATACCAGAATCTTCAAGGCTAATTTCAATATGGCGAATGTCTTTTACTGAATCACGACCTGTAATTTTTTGAGCATCAAGCAAGGTTGCCGTAAACGGCGCTTTTTTGGTATACGCTTGTTCAGGTGCGCCTTGCACGGCTGAGCCAGTTTGCACTGCTTGGGCAACAGGCGCTGACGCTGTAAAGTCATCTTTAAGAGAAGCGATTAAGTCATTCAGCCACGCCTCAGCTTGCGCTTCATAATCAACATCGCAATCGGCACGGGCCACTAGCTCGGTACCACCAAGCTTGCCTAAGCGTTCATCGAAGTCTTTGCCCGTTTGGCAGAAGAATTCGTAGCTACTATCACCTAACCCTAACACCGCGTACTTAGTGTTGCTTAACTTAGGTGCTTTTTTACCGCTAACAAACTCATGCAACTCGATGGCATCATCTGGCGCATCGCCTTCACCATGGGTGCTAACAAAAAGCGCAACATGGGTTTCAGCTTTAAGCGAACGAGGCTTGTAATCTGCCATGCTAACTAACTTTGAGTTGAAGCCCGCTTCTTCCGCTTTTGCCTGACACTGTTGAGCCACACCTTTCGCGTTACCGGTTTGTGAACCGAATAAAATGGTAAGCGTGGGAGCATCAGTCTGCGCTGGTGCTACTGCACCGGCAGTGGTTGGCGCAACGACGCCGCCTTGTGCAGCGGCCATACCCGCAGCATAGCCACTGATCCAAGTCAGTTGGTCGCGGTTTAACCCAGATATCGCTTGGGTAATTGCATTGAACTGTTGTTCGTTTAGTACGGCACCAGTAGCCGATGGATTGTTCGATTGTTGTGACATAATTCTTTAGCCTTAATTCGATGGGCATAAGGCTAACGGCTTTCTACAAGAAGAGAAAAGAATAAATGAGACTTTTTTATTACTGAAAGTGATTAAGGATGTGTTTTGGAGTATAAACACGCTGTTTTCGATGATAACACTACCAGTAAAGTTGATTTTAGGTAGCTTCCCTAAAGAATTTTTAGATATCAGCGCCTGAAATTAAGCACAAACCTAAAGTGTTTAAAGTAAATTTTTAGGTATAAGATAACTTTCTGAAGGAAAAGAAAAAGCACCTAAGCAATTAATAAATAAAGGGCTTTATGCTTAAATTCACAAAGACTAGCATGTGGAAATATGTTGTAATCAACCAAATTTTCTAATTGCTACATTATGTCCCAACTTCCGTTTTTTAGATCAACCACCTCGTTAATCATTCTGTTCTTTCTTAGCGCAATTTCATCTAGCCATGCCGACACATTTGAGTATTCAGATGTGCCATTGAATCAAGAGCGGCACAAAGATGACATTGAGGAACAAAAACATGACGAGCATGCAGAGCACGACGAACATCCTCTACTGTTACCTAGCCGAGCGGCTAGTGGGCAGTGGACTACTGATATATGGTCTCGCAACGATGGCTTCATTGCCAATTCAGGAATAAGAGTTAAATTTGGCCACTAGTGCAATAGTACTAATATAAAAAAGCAAAAAAACCGACGCATGTCGGTTTTTTTGTTTAATAGATAGATGTCGGCAACAATTAGAAGTGGACTTCTAACCCTGCAAACGCGCCATCAAATTCCATGTCTGCATAGATATCGTCAAGATCTTCAATATCCACCGTCACTTTGCGATAGCCCACCTGAAGGGTCATATCAACCGCGAGACTTTCTATAAATGAGTAAGTCACTGCTACTTGGTAGTCGCTTAGTTCGTGATCGTCAAACGACAAGTAGCTACCTTCAGCGTAAGCCGCTAACCCCGTAAACGGCAAGCCTACTTGCACTTTCGAGTACACCATTGGCACAACACCTGAGAAATCACCCGAGCCTTGCGTATCGCTGGCCGTATCATAAACTGAAAACGCGCCATCGATATACTTGGCATTCAAGCCCACATCGAAACTAATTAAGTCGTTATCGAATAGCTCGTAATACAAAATAATATCTGTAGCGTCTAACTCAACAATGGTATCCACTTGACTATCGGCAGTGTACAAATCGCCGTCGAAGGTAAAGTTAGTATTTAGTGTAGTCGTGCCCGAGTTATCAAGGGTGGTATGCCCTATCTTCACGTTAGGCACAAATGGCAACGGATGCTCAAATGCAACGTATAACGCAGTATTTGTTTCATCATCAAAATTGAAATCAGCAGTAGACGAACTATCGGCGAAACCACCTGTTGTATCCGTCTGCCAAACTTGTGCACCTGCGTACACTCCTGCAATTGTGTCTGCATGCGAAGATGCGGAGAAAAGAGCACAACCCACTAGGGTTGCCAATAGACACTTTTTCATTTGTTATCCTTGACTGAGAAGTTCTGAAAGTTCAATTAAAGCAGCGTTAGCGCGAGAAATATAGTTCGCCATCACTAAAGAATGGTTAGCCAGCATACCAAAGCCACTGCCATTTAGAATAACAGGACTGAACACAGACTGCTGAGTTGCTTCAAGCTCACGAATTATCTGCTGCAAGCTAACCAATGCGTTTTTATCTTCTAATACATCGTAGAATTCAACTTCTACCGCTTTAAGAAAGTGTAGTAGCGCCCACGTCGCGCCGCGCGCTTCATGAAAATTATTGTCTAATTTGAACCAACTGGTTTTAACCGTACGCTGCTGCGCTACCGACGTAGACTGTTTCGCTTTCGAATCGCCGGCTAAATCTGTATTAATTCTTGCAGAACCAACACTGGCACTTAAACGTTGAGAATAGCTGCCTAAACGCTTTTCAACTTGCTTAAGCCACTCACGTAAATTATCAGCACGGGTATAAAATTGGCTGTCAGAATTTTGCGGGTTCGCAAGCTGATCGCGATAAAGCTTAAGAAGCTCTATGCCGTCTCGGTAACTAGACTCAGACGACGGAAACATCCAGCTTTTATGATCCATATTAAATTTAGGATGCGCTTTAGTGAGATAAGGGTTTTCTAACGATTGAGATTGCGAACGGCTAAAGTCTTTACGCATAGAAAGCGCAAGGTCACGAATCATTTCCAGCGCGCCAAATTCGAAAGACGGCATATTGTCTAAGAAAACACCCGGCGGCATTACATCATTCGACAGGTAACCACCCGGTTTATCTAGCAAGGTTTCAGAGACATCAATCATAGTTGCAGTAAGCGTATAGCCGGCCACGTCTTCTGGATTAATATTTTGTGCTTGTTGCGCCACCCGCTTTTTAACGTCATAGGCGTCTGGTGCCATGCTCCAATACAGACCTATTAACCAAAAAATCAGAAACAACACTGCAATGACAATGGCTATTCGTTTTGTGCTAATTGATTTTCTCATATCAATGCCAACCTTCCTTTCAAATGACACAAAGCCGGACTTAACCGGCAATGTATAACTAATTATAAATACGCGAGAATTACTAAACCTTTATGACGGTTGCAGTTATATCACCATTTAACGACCTAATAACACAACTTAAATAAACTTATAATCATCATACAGGGCGATTTAGGTGTTGATCACGCTTGGATTTGTCCTTAAATGCATAGATAAGTATAGCTAAAACAACGATTGGCCAAAACGCGCCAATACCTGCAGCAAGTAATGCTAAGAACACCGCACCAGCAGCCAACAATAGCGTGCCAAGAACACTGACTGCCACGACAAAACCGACTACCGCTAACAGAACCCCTATCACAGATAGTGCAGCAAGGTTTTCCCAAGGACTAAGTAATTCATCTGACATTACGATATGCATACCAAACCAGTCGTCAATAACACCGCCTAAACAATTAACCAAGATCACAGCTAACACAATAGCGATAAGAAAGTTTTTCATTACACTGCCCTTGGCAATAGCATGACTGCCGCGAAATAAGAGACTACGGCGATAGCTGGCATAAAGATAAGCGCCGTTGCTGCGCCAACGCGAACCCAAATTGGATCTACCTCTAAGTGCCGTGCAACGCCTGCGCAAACACCTGAAATAACCGCGCTGTCTAAATCTCTATAAATACGTTTTTGTGATGGCATTTTCATTTTCATTTCCTCAATTCATTTCAGATTTACTTAGGGCTGTACGGTGAGAGTGCGCAGGTACTAGCCTACGCCGCACTCCACTTAATATTTACGCTACCTTTTTTTTCTTAAGCGCAGCCAGTTCATTCTCTATCGTTTCATCGGCTTCTAGGGCGTCGAACTCTGCGGCTAAAGAGCTAACACTGCCGCTATCCTTCGTTAGATCGTAGGCATCAACCTGCGCTTCTAGTGTGTCAATGCGCTGCTCGTAATGCTCAAAACGCATCATGGCATCATCGATTTTGTTGCTGTTATCCACGCTTTTTACTTTAAGGCGCGTTTCTAACGTTTGTTTGCGGCTAACAAGCGACTTTTGCTTTTGCTTCGCTTCATTTAGCTTGCTATTTAAACGGCCTGTATCAACCTGAATCTTTTCGATAATTTCAGCCAGTTGTACCTGCTGTTGCTCTAGCTGACTTAGCTTGGCAACATATTTCTGCTTTTCTACCAACGCGGCTTTAGCCAAACCTTCTTTGTCGTTATTCATGGCAAGCTGCGCTTTATCCTGCCAACCGTTGATATCTTTTTCTGCTGAAGCCATATGGCGAGCTAAGGTTTTCTGGTCGGCTAAGTAACGTGCTGCATCAGTGCGTACTTCAACCAAGGTCTCTTCCATTTCTTGGATAATTAGACGAATGATTTTTTCAGGATCTTCAGCCTTATCTAGCATGGCGTTTAAGTTTGATTGCACAATGTCATTTATTCTTGAAAACATACCCATTGTTATTGCTCCGTTTCAGTGTGATTAATAACGTAGACTAGGCAGTGGCCATGCTACGGTTGGCGATTAACTATGCTGACACCAATCTTGTCGCTTACATCTCTTTGCTTATCAAATACATTACAATTGGCGTGCCAAATCAGTAAGGTGCTGTTTTTATTAATTAAAACTTAAAAATAAAAATAACTGGTGCTCCGCCGCTTTCCTATAAACCAACTTTTTAGCAAATTTAACCACTCACTATTCGTCAATTTAACCAGTGACAAAATCAGCGTTACGTTTAAAAATTAAGGCAAAAAAAAACGACCTTATTAGGTCGTTTTTCATAAATAGGGTAGAACCGTCGATGGCTTACTCAGCACTAGAGCTAGCTTTTTCAGTATCGGCAGTTGATGTTGCTGCGATATCGGTAACTTCTACTTTACCCGTTGTAGCTTCACCTTCTAACTCAAAGTGATATGCCGTATTCGCCACCGTTTGGTACACATTTGCTTTTACTTCGTTGGTAGTGATACTCACGGCGTGATCAACCATATTCGTCAATATTGACTGAAGGATTGATTCTTGCGCATTGGCGCCAGCGCTAAATAAAGTGATAGAAACGATTGATGCTGCTAAAAGTGAAGTTTTCATAATTTCCCTTGATGGTAATCACTGCAACAGCCCTTCGCTATTGCTTTGATTAATAGATAGCTAAACTCGTGCCATCTAGGAAAATTATAGGTAAGCTACTGAATTAATATAAGATATTAGAAATCACGACACCCGCGACATTTCGGCCACTTTTCGTACAACACCAAGGTTTGGTCAAATTAATTAATTCGCTTAGTGTATTTGACCACTCAGTACCTTACCGTTCATTTAAGAAATATTATTCGCCGCTTTTTGCGCATTGTAGTCATTGATTTCTTGCTGCGCTGACTCAACAGCTTCAAGCGCATTCATTAATAAATGAGGATCTGGAGACTTTCCGGTACCATTTTGGCTAAGATAACGACGCCATATACGCCCACCCGCTTGACCTTGATACAAGCCAAGCATATGCCTCGCTACGTGCCAAGGCTTGAAATAAGGGTCGTCTTGGCGCGCAATACACTTTTCTATATATTGCTGCATCTTTAATACGACATCGCGGCGGCTAATGGGTTGAACTGAATTATCGCCAAAAATTTCGGCATCAACGGTAGACAGAATATAAGGATTGGCATAAACCTCCCTTCCAATCATTACTCCATCTACATATTTTAACTGCTCTTGAGCATCAGCAAGCGATTTTATCCCCCCATTTATACTAATTGAGAGCTCTGGATGAGATTCTTTTAGCATATGTACTCTAGGGTAATTTAGCGGCGGAATATCTCTGTTTTCTTTTGGACTCAACCCTTGCAGCCAAGCTTTTCTTGCATGCACAATAAAAGTATCGCACCCAGCGGTAGCGACGATATCAATAAAACGAGCAAAATCTTTATACTCGTCCATGTCGTCAATACCAATGCGGCATTTTACGGTAACAGGTATATCAACTTCAGCCTGCATAGCTTTAACATTGTCAGCAACCACCTCAGGTTGCGCCATTAAACATGCGCCAAAGCTGCCATTTTTCACTCTATCAGAAGGGCAACCCACATTGATATTCACTTCATCGTAACCGCGTTCTTGGGCAAGTACTGCACATTTCGCCATATGCTCTGGGTTACTACCGCCAAGTTGCAGCGCTACAGGGTGTTCTTCTTGGTTAAATCCAAGGTAGTCGCCTTTGCCATAAATAATCGCGCCAGTAGTTACCATTTCGGTATAAAGCAATGAGTGCTTTGAGAGCAGCCGAAGAAAGTATCGACAATGGCTATCAGTCCAATCGAGCATTGGGGCAATGGAGAACTTACGATTTAGTGGAGCGAAAGACAAGAAGTCACCTCAATATTATATAGATAAGTAGCGTTTGCTTGTTTTAGAGACTAATACTTAGTCTATAAACATTTCGCTGAATCCCGTTATTTTACTACTGTAATGGTAAAGGTTAAAGCTGTTCGGTCATATCAGCAGCAAGCTTTATCGCCAAAGTAAAAAACACATTTAAAACTAATGTGTTATTTCAAATCGCACCTTTACACGCTATGGTAGAGAAAAGAATAAAAAGCATCCTATTTTTCTATTTAATGGGCTTATTTACTAAGCCCAGTTCAGAGGTTTGATGTGAACGCAGTTATGTTTATGCCCAAGGGAGATTTTTTGCATGGCAAATAAACCATCTAAAAATGTGGAAGCCGAACCCGACGATTCGCAAGCGGGTAACGAGCTTACTCAGTTAAGAGAGATACTTTTTGGTCAAACTAATCGAGCATTCAAGGCAGATTTGGCCAGCTTAGAATCTCGCATAAATGACAACTTTGCTACGTTGAATAATCAGCTAGAAGTTCAGTTTAACGACATTAGAAAGCTCATCGATAACCAAGTTCAAGATTTGTCACATCGACTTGAAGGGGCGAATAGCTCGAACAGTAATGTTCAAAATCAGCTTCAAGCCACCACTGATAAACTGCAATCAGAACTTGAAATAGCCGAAACCTCTGCCAAGAATGATAACGATGCCCTAGAAGCACATGTGGTCAAAGAACTAGATTCCTTAGAGAATGTATTTAGTAAACGTCATCAAGAGCTACTCGAGCGTCTGCAGCAGGTTACAAGTGAACTATCAGAAACGAAAACTGATAGAAAGACGCTGGCGAACTTGCTTTCCACCATGGCTTCGAACTTAGCAACTGACCAGTAGCTGTAAATGGAAGACAACGAGCTATCTCCTGAATCGAAGGATAATTCTCTTGATCAAATCAGAGCATTAATACTTGGCCAGGATGACAAATATGTTCAAGAAATAGTAAAACGCAATGCCAAAGAAGTGGTAGGCGGTATTGTTTCTGAAGCATTACACGAAAGGGAAAGCAAAGACGGCTCGGTGAATAAAGTGCTGGTGCCGCTGGTTGAAAAGTCACTGCATCGTTCAATTGAAGCAAACAGCGATAAAATCGTAGGCACGTTATACCCCCTTGTCGGCACCTTGGTTCGTAAAGCAGTATCGTCATTCTTAGTCGATTTCGTAGAAAGAACCAACGCACTTATCGAAAACAGCCTTAGCCCTAAAAGTGTTTCGTGGCGTTTTAAAGCGTGGCAATCTGGTATTAGATATTCTGATTACGTCGCATCTCAAGTCTATCAATACCAAGTTCAGCAGCTTTTTGTCATTCATCGAGAAACCGGTACGCTGCTGCATACTATTTCCTCTGATCCTGAGCGTAGTAAAGACGCTGATCTTATTTCATCAATGCTGGTTGCCATTAATGATTTTGTTGCTGATGCATTTCAGTCGCAAGAGAATGAAGCCGAAAACGAATTAGGTGAAATCAAAACCGGTGATTTCACACTGCTTATAAAAATAGGGCCGCAGGCCATTTTAGTTGCCGCAGTTGTTGGCAGTGTTCCGCCAGATATTAGAAGTCGATTGCAGCAAGCACTAGAAGAATTCCATCAGTTTTATCAGGTTCCATTGCAAGAGTATCAAGGCGACAGCGCGCCTTTTGCGGGTTGTGAAACCTTACTGAACGACTGTTTAATTAGCGCGAAGAAAGGTGAAGCGAAAGGTAAGAAAAAAAGACTTATTGGTGGTGTTGTTATCGGCATCGTACTGCTGCTTTTAGCTTATCTTGCATTTTTACGAATAGATTTATCGATACTACAAAGCATGATAAGAGATTTACCTCCTCCAGCTGGTATAGTGCTTACTGACACAGCCGTAAAAGATGGCAAGGTGCAAGTGCGCGTACTACGCGATCCTCATATGCAATCATCCCTTGCGTGGTTAGAAAGCCAAGAAATCAACACCAGCAAAGTGACTATTTACGAAGAGCCCTTTGTGTCGCTGCAAAAAAATGTCGTTATCGACAAAGTATCATCCTTGATGGCAACAACGAATAACGCTCTCACCGCCATTTATAGTGAAAATGATGTATTGTTTCTGAGCGGTGAGATGACGATTGATGCATTACGTTCATTCACACGTGATCTTCGAGCAATACCTGGTATTTCTCAGTTAAAACCTGATCTTTCTGGTATTGATATTGTCGATGGGGTACGTGCAAATACAGAAGAACTTAATACTGCGGTTATAAATGACCTTGTGGCAAGAATTTCTTCAACACATTTACCGTTTGCAATTGCACAAGAGAACCTAGATTCTGAGCAATTAGAAGTAATAGAACAATTAGGTCAAGAGTTGTTCCAGTTGCAGCTACTCGCGAAGCAGCTTAATCTGTCAGTTGCGGTCTTTATTTTGGGTGCAAGTGATAATTCAGGTAGCTCTGCACGCAATCTTGCCTTAAGCAAATTAAGAGCTAACAACGTGAAAGAAGCGCTGCTACCCATGAAGGTTGACCCTAGCATTCTTTTTCCAATAGGGCTTGGCCAGTTATCTTTAAGTGAGGGTTCAATGGGACGAACTGTATTTATGAATGTTTTGCTATCTGACTCGCAGACTTCAGAGGTCGACGCACAGTGATTCAAAAAAAGGTATGCATCTTAGGCCCTACCGGTGTTGGTAAAACGAGCCTTGTTAAACAGTTCGTCGAAAGTATTTTCTCTGAAAAATATAAAACGACAATCGGTGTTAAAATCGATAAAAAACAAGTTAACAAAGATGGCCGAGGTGTGCAGTTGCTACTGTGGGATCTTGAAGGTATTGATAGATATTGCGGGTTCAACCCACGCTATTTGCGAGGCGCAAGTGCCTATATCATCGTGGTCGATCAAACTCGCTCTCAGTCATTATTAGAAGGTATAGAAATCCTCGAGATGGCTAGGGAACACTACCCTGATATTCCGGCTTTCTTCGTGGTCAATAAAACCGACCTCCCTTCAAGCTGGCACTGGAGCGAAGAAGAGCTTGATTCCTATGCGAAGAAGTTTACATCACTGACTAAAACCAGTGCGAAGACAGGCGAAAATGTTGAAGAACTCTTCAGTACAATTGCGTTTTGGTAGGAGTTACATATGGATATACATCTTCTTAATGCGCTAGGGATTACAGACTGCGCTATATTTAAGAGTACAACGAGCCTTCTGTGTCTTACACCTGATGTTTCGTGGCTTCATAAAATCGTCTCCCTGGACGATGACGATAAGATTAAGCCAGACGCATTCTCTTCCATTTTTCTAAACGATTTTATGACTGACGCCAATGACATTTGGCAAAATGACAGCGTCTTTACCCTATCTTCAGGTTTTTGGACTGAAGAAGTCGAAAACGAGTCTCTCCATTTAGAAGCTCTCGCGATTAATAGCGGCAAAGGTGAGCATTTCCTAGTTATAAAAAATGTCGAAAGCCAATACGAAGAAAAACAAAAAACCCTACAAGCCGCTAGAGAGTTACTATTAAGCCATCACGAAATAGTAGGTCAGCACGAATACATCCGCCAGCGACTAGATAAAACACTACTTAAAAACAAAAATTATGAAAAGCTAGTCCCACCAATAAAACAAGCTATCCACCACCTTGACACTGGGGTCGTTATTTTAGATAAAGACCGTGAAACGGTGCTAGACAATAAATCAGCTAGGCAGTTGCTTTCCTGTAGCCGGTCAAATGATAGTGCCAATAGGCTAAAACACTTACTCGAAGATGTTAGCGTTCCAGACACCTTCCTTCCAACGCTAATTGAAAAGCGTTCCGCATGGCAGGGGGAGCTCTATTGGCAGCCCACGGAAAATTATGAAGTATGGTTACAGGTAACCATTCACCCCGTTATCCATGATAATGAACTCACCCACTGGGTATATCTTCTCACCGATATCAGTCACATTCGAAATAAAGAAGAAAGCGTATTATCTGCCACGGGCATGGATTCTTTGACTAAAATTGCAAACCGTAATTTTTTCAATAGCTATGTTCAGAAGTTGGTTCAAGAGGAAGTTAATTTTGCTTTGTTTATCATAGATATACGAGAGTTTAAGAAGATTAACGAAAAACTTGGTTATCATTCAGGTGACGAAATACTCAAGTCTTTTGCATCAAGATTACAAGGTTTTGTTGGCAATAGTGGGTTTATCGCCAGAATAGGGAGCAACGAATTTTCTATAGTAAAACGCACCGATACCTTCAGTGGTGTTAACCCATTAGATTACGCGCAGGATATGAAGAAGAAACTGGTGAACACCTATACCTCACTTCATGGCACTGAATCGAACCTTGGGATTAATATTGGCATCGCGTGCTATCCCGAACATGGAGAGCAAGCGAATGTACTACTACGTCATGCAGATATCGCGCTCCAAATTGCGAAGTTTCAAGGTAAAAACGTTATTCTTGAATACAGTGATATGCTGCATCGCCAACATCAGAGTATGTCTGAGTTAGAAAGTAAACTTCGCACCGCTATTGAAAACGACCAATTAGCGCTTTTCTTACAACCTATTGTTGACTTACAAACCGGAAAAATTGTTAAGTGCGAAGCATTGGCGCGGTGGAAGACAGAAGACGGAAGCTACATTCCACCGGATGTTTTTATTCCACTTGCAGAACGTACGGAGCTGATTTTTCCGTTTGGTGAATGGTTAGTAGAAGAAGCGTGTAATGCTATCGATAAGCTTACTGAGGCGAATTTAGATATTCGATTGGCAATTAATATCTCTGGCCGACAAGTCACCGATCTTGTGCTGCTTCATCAAATACAATCGTCTTTAAAGCGCAGAGCCATTGACCCAAGACATTTATCGATAGAACTCACCGAGAGTGTGTTCATAGACAGTTTAGATACGGTGTCTGTGTTGCTGAACGAACTTAGATCCATGGGCATTACTATATCAATTGATGACTTTGGAACGGGTTTTAGCTCTTTGGTTTACCTTAAAAAACTGCCTATTGATGAACTCAAAATAGACCGTTCGTTTGTGAGCGATTTAGAAGAAAATACCGACGATCAGGCTATTATTCAAGCTATCTTGGGCTTGGCCAAAAATTTAAATATTAGCATTATCGCTGAAGGTGTTGAGACGCAAGAGCAGCAGACGTTTTTGGTAGATAACGCCTGTACTTATGCTCAGGGTTACTACTTTGACAAACCAATGTCGATTAGGGACTTCGTAGAAAAGCTGCGCTAGAAAACCGCATTAGAAAGCTGCGTACTAGACTTGGTCAGGCAGCTAACTAACGCACTTTATACGGGACCCTAGCGCTTAAATTAGGCCGAGATGTCCAGCGTGAAATTCTAAATGGTCTTCAATAAACGACGCGATAAAGAAGTAACTATGATCGTAGCCTTCATGCATATTCAGCGTTAATTGCGTATCTGATTGCTGAGCCGCTTGCACCAGTGCCAGTGGTTTTAATTGTTCAGACAGAAACTCATCGCTATTACCCTGCTCAACCAATAATGGAATGGCGTGGTTCTTACTAGCAATAATCTTTGCAGCATCGTATTCATCCCATGCTGATTGATCATCTCCTAAATACTGACTCAATGCTTTATGGCCCCATGGGCAATCAGAAGGGTTCGACACTGGACTAAAAGCAGAAACAGATACATAGCGATTTGGATTACGTAAACCAGCAACAAGTGCGCCATGGCCGCCCATTGAATGACCGCTAATTGCACGCTCTTTCGTCACGGGGAAGTGTTCCTCTACAACGCTAGGCAGCTCTTCAGTGACATAGCTGTACATTTGATAATTGGCGTTCCACGGTGCTTGTGTTGCATCAACATAAAATCCAGCACCTAGCCCAAAATCATAAGCGCCGTTTTCGTCATCAGGAACACCCTCACCACGAGGGCTAGTATCTGGTGCAACAATGGCCATGCCGAGCTCTGCAGCTAATTTCATCGCCCCTGCTTTTTGCATAAAGTTTTGGTCGTTACAGGTAAGCCCTGAAAGCCAGTATAAAACCGGCACTGGTTTCTCAGCGGAGGCAAACGGTGGTAGGTAGATTGCAAATGTCATACTGCAATTGGTGCTCTTTGCATCGTGACGGTAGCGTAAATGCCTGCCGCCAAACGCACGATTTTCACTAATAAGCTCCATAATGACTCCTGTACACTAATAAATTTAGAAAAATAACCACTTTGTTGTAGCAAACAGTAAAGGGTCTATCGGATTTTAAATCAAGTTCGTTTACACTAAGTGCCTAATTTTTGAGGTAAGTACGATGATAAGAAGCCTAATGCATCATCTGGTTGGCACCATTTCAGTAATTTTTTATTTTTTAAATACGGTTTTATGGGCAACGCCCATCATTATTTTGTCTTTTTTCAAACTTATTCCGCTTGCGCCATGGAGGCGATTTATATCGTACATTTTGGACGCGTGCGCAACCGCATGGATTACGATTAATAATCTTAATCAGCGAGTAAGTAGTAGAACAAAATGGGACGTGACCGGTCTTGATCAACTTACCCGCGATGACTGGTACTTAGTGATTGCCAACCATCAATCTTGGGTCGACATCTTAGTTTTACAACGCGTTTTCAACCGAAAAATCCCATTTCTAAAGTTCTTCCTTAAAAAAGAGCTGATTTACGTCCCTATGTTAGGGCTAGCCTGGTGGGCCCTCGACTTTCCCTTTATGAGTCGATACTCAAAATCTTTCTTAGCAAAGAACCCGCATTTAAAAGGGAAAGATATGGAAACTACCCGCAAAGCATGCGAAAAGTTTCAAACCAAGCCGGTAAGTATCATGAACTTTGTGGAAGGCACTCGCTTTACCCAAGAAAAACATGACCGACAGAACTCACCATTTAGCCACCTGCTTAAGCCTAAAGCGGGCGGCGTAGCGTTTGTTCTTTCTGCCATGGGGTCTCAGTTACACAAGCTAATTGACGTAACGATTGATTACCCTGGCGGCGTTCCCTCATTTTGGGATTTCGTCAGCGGCAAAGTACGTGATATTCGCGTGAGTATTAAAGTAACCCCCATCACGGATATTACCGAAAATGGCTACTTTAATGATAATTACTTTGAAGACCCGCAGGTAAGAAGCCAATTTCAGCGTTGGTTAAATAGCCGCTGGCAAGATAAAAACGACCAATTAGAATCAATTAACGCAACTCAGAAGCCACTATGATCCGTACCTTGTTTTCCCCTGTAACTTTCGTTGTTCACACTGCGCTTCAAATTGCTAACCTTGCGCTGTGGGGAGGGCTGATCATCTTGTTCGGCGTAGTTAAACTAATACTCCCATCAGGTAGAATTACCGAAGCGTGGAATAGCGTCATGCACGCTTGCTTGTTTAGTTTTGGCCGCGTTAGCGTATTGCTTATTCGCCTCTTCAATAAAGTAAATATTGAGTGTGCGGTTCATGGCGAATTGTCGAAAGACAGATGGTATTTAATTATCGCCAATCATCTTAGTTACCTTGATATTGTGTTACTGATTGAATTTGCCACTCATCGCATACCTGCCCCTAAATTCTTTCTTAAAAAGGAGTTAATTTGGCTTCCTTTTGTAGGCTTAGGGGCCTGGGCGTTAGATATGCCTTTTATGCACAGATACACCAAGGCCTACTTAGAAAAGTACCCTGAGAAAAAGGGTAAAGATCTAGAGACAACACGAGCATCTTGTGAAAAGTTTCGTACGGTGCCCACCACTGTTATTAATTTTGTTGAAGGCACCCGCTTTACCACGCAAAAACATCATCAAAAGCGAAGCCCTTATGAAACCTTACTGCCGCCTAAAGCGGGAGGCGTCTCTTTCACATTGGCAGCAATGGGTGAATTATTTACTAATGTGCTCGATATTTCATTGTTGTATCCAGAGAATAAGCGCCACCCAATGATGGCTATGCTAAGTGGCACCATGACCAAAATCATAATCGATGTTAATGTGATGCCTGTGCCCGCGCTTCAGCAACACTCCACATTGAGTGAACCTGAGTTTCGCACCACTTTTCAAGATTGGCTTAATGCCATGTGGAAAAATAAAGATAGCCGTATCAAACGTCTTTTGGAGTCGTAATTGTGGAAGTAAGCTCAACTGTACGTGATAACTTCATGCATCTAGTGAAGGATTTTTTTCCATCACTGACCATGCACGACCCGCTATATAATGCGCTAGCATTGGGCACCATATTGACGATAGCGATTGTCATTTATGTCTTTGCAAGGTTGATTGTTCGCCCTGAAATAGCAAGATGGGTGTCAAAAACCACCAACATTTGGGATAACGCATTACAAGAGCATGGCTTCTTCCGCCGCCTGATGCACTTATTCCCAGCCCTTTTTATATTTCTTGCCACTCCTGTACTTATTGAAGAAGCTTCAGTGCTGTATGGCTTATTAATAAAAAGTGCGTTGTTGTACATGCTCTACAGTGGGCTTTTGGGTATTTACGCCATTTTGAGTACGGTGGAAGATGTTTACAACGCCTCTGCGCTGTCTAAACGTGCACCTATTACTGGCTTTATTCAAGTCACCAAACTCGGTTTTGCCATTCTTACCATTTTGTTCAGCATCTCGTTAATTGTTGATAAAAGCCCCTTACTCTTGGTGTCTGGCTTAACCGCTATTGCCGCAGTTCTGTTACTCATTTTTCGCGATACGATATTAGGTTTTGTGGCGGGTATTCAAATTGCTGCTAACCGCATGTTTAACACTGGTGACTGGATCACCATGCAAAAATACGAAGTCGATGGTGAAATTAAAGAAATAGGTTTAACCAACGTAAAAGTGCAGAACTGGGATAAAACCATTTCAACGCTGCCTACCTATAATTTGACCACCGAAGCGGTTAAAAACTGGCGCGGCATGCAAGAATCTGGTGGACGCAGGATAAAGCGCTCTGTGTATATCGATGTTCATTCTATTAAATTATGTGACAACGAGATGCTAGAACGCTTCTCTAAAATTCGTTATATCAGCGAGTATATCGAGAAGAAAACAAATGAACTGCGTGCTTACCATAGAGACTATTCTATTGATGAGTCTGATTTATTGAATAGCCGAAAGTTAACCAATATTGGCACCTTCAGAGCGTATTTAGAGTCTTATTTGCGTAAACACCCAAGTGTGAACCAAGAAATGACATTAATGGTGCGTCAACTGCCCCCTAACGAAATTGGACTGCCACTAGAGCTATATTGTTTTAGCATTGAAAAAGATTGGGTGAAATATGAAAAGGTTCAAGCGGATATTTTTGACCATGTCATGGCCATGCTATCTTTGTTTGACCTAGTTGCTTACCAGCGTGACGGCCACTTGGGTTATTTATCCAGTACCATGGATATAAGCCAAAGCGAACAAGACTAGCGCTTGCTAGTGTAGCAACGAAATTTAAACGCTAGACATAAAAAAACCGGCCTAAGCCGGTTTTTTTATGGAAATCATTACTTAAGCTAACGCATAACCCATTAGCAAGCAAACCACTAGCCCAGACACACCAAAGAAACCATACTCGATTTTTTCTTGCATGCCTTTAGCGCCAGTTTCAGCTGTCATGAAACCCATTACGATGCTGCTAAGCCCCAGAGTGAAGGCAATTAGCGCAACACCAAATACAATTGCGTTAATCCAATCAGTCATTCTCTAAACCCATTAATTTTTCTGGCGTTATTATGCATGAAATCAATCTAGATGAACATGCCTCAAAAAGCATTAAATACGAGTAATGCGCTCTTTTTCTTACCTCTTTGATCTTAGTCAAAAATGCCAAATAGTTAAGCTAATTACTAACTTTTGGTAAATAGCGAATGTCACAGCTTACCCGTAGAACTGTAAATCATTGAAATATTGTAATTTATTAAAATGGCACTGAGGTTGCAATCCTGAGATTAGAACTGGAGTTTTTATAACAGGTTATAAAAACCGCGTGAGTTGTTCACGCTAGACAGTATCATGGTTTATAGGATTTCAAAAATGAAAATTAAACAATTTCTTCCACTCGCCTTAGTAACTACATCTTTACTTAGCGTGCCAGCGTTTGCGTTTGAGACTAGCTGCGACATCGAATTGGATGGCCACCTTAAATACCACCAGGGCCTCATTACTGTCGACATGCAAAATGGTTCTACCATGTCGATTGATGACACTTACCATTTAGTCATTAACGGTGACAGTGTTGCGCTGAACAACGAGCAACAACAATGGGTAAATACCTATTACGACCGTATCGATACTGCCATCCCCATGACCCTTAATATCGCAAGTGAAGGGTTAGAGATTGCGAGTGTTGCCGTTTCTGAAGTATTCGGTGAACTACTTGGCGGGGACAATGAGCTTACTGAAGACTTTGATGCCATGTTCGCTTCGCTTAACGAAAAGTTAGCAACGTCTTTTTACGACGACAACGGCAATATCAAAGTGGATACAACTAAGTTTGACGAACCAGGCTTTTTCGACGCAAGCTGGGAAGACGAATTTGAAGCGCAGTTCGAGTCGCTAGTTAGTGAATCAATTGGCCGCATTCTGATTGCTGTTGGTACGCAAATGCTATGGAATGGTGGCGACATGGAAGCGTTCGAGGCAAAAATGGAACACTTTGGTGAATCTATTGAACACCGTGTTGAAACTCAAGCCGCAGCACTTGAAGAAAAAGGCGATGCCCTGTGTGAAGTGTTACAAGAAGCTAATTATGCAGAAAACAAAATGCAAGCCAGCATTCCTGGGTTGGGTGGCTTAGACTTAATCGATATGCGCAGTGGCGAAATGAAAATGTAATTGTGGTTCTATTGGTGTAATGACTTCCCAAACTGCATTCAAACCACATTTAATTTACGTTTAATAACCTTACAACGCTAGCTTTCCCGCTAGCGTTTTTTTGTTTTTTGACTAATCCCATTGTAATCGATTTTCTCCCTTATCAATTAGCACATCGCGCTTTGCACCTTATTCCCATTACTGTTCACCTAACAACCAGCATTTGTGTACTCGCTTACCCCATAGACCAATCCGTTTTGCGCCTTACCGCGTATTTTTGATACTTTTACTCTCACGCCCCATCATCATCTAAGAAGACGTTATGAATAATAAGCTAGTTATATGTGGTTACGGTTGGCTTGGTCGCTACCTAGGCAAAGCCATGTCAGCTACCCATACTATTATTGCCACCACGCGAAGCAAAGAAAAAGCGTTGAAGATAAGCGACAAGCACATTAAAGGCTTGGTTTTTAATTTGGGTGACGACACTATCACGCTATGTGATGAAGTTAGCGATGCAACACTGGTGCTAAACATTCCACCTGGCCGTCGAAATACTCAGTTAGATGATTTTACAAATAGCATGCTTGCCCTTATTGATAACGCAGTGGCGGCCAATGTAGCCCGAATTATCTTTATAAGCACCACCTCGGTATACGGCGACGCTAGGGACGATGAGCTGAATGAACACGTCAGCACTCAACCTGAAACCGCGTCGGCGAAAGCCCATGTCGCGATAGAACAGCACCTATTAGATTTGAAAACGAATGCCAAGGTGGACGTTAAGATAGTTCGCCTTGCGGGGTTAACAGGACCAGATCGTCACCCAGTAAATTCGTTAAGTGGCAGAAGCCTGAATGCAGGCAATAAAAGAATTAACTTAGTGCATATTCGTGATGTGGTTGCCGCTTTAAAGACTCTTATTTTAGCCGCCAGTAGCAAGGCTGATAGTAGCAACAGTGAAACTAGCAAGACTGACAGCACAGACTTATATCACTTATGTAGCTTACAGCACCCGAAAAGAGGCGAATACTACACCCAAGCTGCAAACAAAAAAGGGATACCTGCACCCACGTTTAGTGAGTCAGACTTACCGCCTACGGGCAAAGTGATAGATGCAAAAGCAAGTTGGGATTTACTAGGAATAGTGCCTGACTATGCTAACCCTGATGACATGATTTAGTGAGATAGAATGTTGTGACATGATGACGTTACACGCATAGGGTTATAAATAAGGCGCTCACATTTGAGCGCCTTGTTATTGATATACGTTTTACATCAACTAGCCTAGTGCAAATACCAATCGAGAACAACGACTAGCCAAACAGGCTGAAGCCGAAATATTTAACCGCCACGGTATTGATGAAAATAACTAACAAGATGGCAGGGATAAACGTTTTAAGCGATACATCGACATACTTTTCAAACCATCCACCACGATAGCCCGAACTCCCCTCTTCAAGGGATGCATTGAAGTTTGCACTTTTCCAACGATAGATAACGAAGATACAAATCAAGAAGCCGTTCAATGGCAAAATAGTCTCGTAAAATACGTCAATAATAACGTCGAACAACGACTTATCGACACCTGCATAGCTGGCGAACTGCGTAAGTGCATCAACTTTACCAAATGACAAAGTACACAGTACCGCTAGCACAAGCATCACGCTACCAAGTGATGCTAACGCCCACTTTCTGCTTACCCCTTTCTCGTCCATTAGCGCCGCTACTGGCACTTCAAAAATAGACACTAAAGACGTGATGGCAGCAAAGAACACTAATAAGAAGAACAGGCTTGCCACGATAGACGCCCCCACATACCCAATAGAGCTTTGCAGCGCTAAAAATATATTAGGAAGATAGGTGAAAATCATACTCACCGATGATTCACTAAGTTCATCAGGATTAATATCAGGGTTGAATGAGAATATCGCAGGCAGAATCATTAAGCCTGCTGTGAAGGCCACTGCGGTATCTGTTATTGCCACTAGCTTTGCCGACGTAGGTACATCCGCTCTCTTGTCGATATAACTGCCGTAGGTAATCAAAATCCCCATACCTAGCGAGAGGGAGAAAAACGCTTGTGCGAGCGCACCATTCACCACACTTGCTGTCAGCTTTGAGAAGTCAGGAACGATATAAAACTTCACCCCTGCCATAGCATTCTCGCGGGTGAGTACGAACACCACTAAGCCAATTAACATAACAAAAAGGGCTGGCATCAGCAGCTTAGCTGCTTTTTCAATACCCTCTTTAACACCGCCTTGCAGAATGAGATAAACCACACCAACAACCACGGCCATATAAGCGAAAATAGACGATGAATTAATAAATAACCCAAAGGTATCTGGGTTGGCTAAAGTGTCTAAATTACCGCTGACGGTTTCAAAAAGATAACCGAAAATCCACACCGTAATCACCATGTAGAACACGGCAATCATAAATGGCGTAGCAATGGCTAACCAACCGGCGATTTTCCACTTTGCTGAATTGCCACTGATTGCGCTGTATGCGCCTAATGGATCCTTTTTGGCATGACGCCCCACTGACATTTCCGCTAACATCACAGGTAAGCAAATAGCGAATACAAAAATGGCATACATTAATAAGAATGCACCACCGCCATTTTTTGCCGCGCCAACAGGAAAGCCCACTAGGTTACCAATACCTACTGCCGATCCTGCCGCTGCTAGAATAAAACCTATGCGCGATCCGAACTGTTCTCTGGCCCCGCTCATATCCCTTCCTCTTGTTGAGTTTATTTTTATGTTTTCTGGGATGGCGATAACTTATGATTATTTCATCGTGCTAATGGCGTCGACTACGTCGTATTGCTCGCCTTTTTTAAGCGAGTCAAAACACTGCACCATTCCCTAAAATGCATGGTAACAGCAGTGTAATAAAAAGTCTTGATATTGGGCTTACAGAAAGCGGCAATTGGCGTATCACCAAGTTACCACTTTACCGTCCCAGTCAATGAAGTGACAGCTTTCGTCATGGTTTGAATGACGAGAAGCCCTTAGCGTCGACAAGTGAGTAAGCAGTTGATTAGCCGTAAATTCAGGCGTAAACAGTTTTTTTGCTTTTACGTTTTTTTGAAACGGCGCTGATAAACCTGTATCGACGGTACCTGGGTGATAACACACTAAAAGTGGCTCTTTTAAACGCCGTGTGTACTCTACCGCGGCTGTTTTTACCAACATATTAAGCGCGGCTTTTGAAGCGCGATATCCATACCAGCCGCCCAGTTTGTTATCAGAAATACTGCCCACCCGCGCACTAATGCAGACAATAGACGGGTTTTCTTTCACCATTACAGTCACTAAGTACTTCATCCATAAAGCTGGCAGCGTACTGTTGACGGCAAAGTAAGTTGCTAGCGCTTCTTCACTAATATCTTCAAGCCGTTTTTCTGGCCGAAGCCCCTGCGATTCGTTGTGAAGTACGCCGGTCGCGACAATCGCTAACTTCACTCGTGTACCTTGCGCTTGAAGGTCTTTAACAAACGCCTCTATACTGCGTTCATTGTGTTCCGGCAAGCTAATCGCCGTCACATTATCAGTCCAAGCGGCGTCTTTATAACCACTGCGGCTAAGCGCGATTACCTTATTGGGATTCTCACCTTCATCCGGCTCAGCGCCTGCCAATAGATGAACCAGTGCCTTCCCTATTCCGCCCGACGCCCCTATCACGAGAGACACCGTATTAGCGCTTTGCTCAGCCGTATTTTGCTCAGTTTTGGGGTTATCTGCCACTGTCGCCACCTTTGCCTTTTGTGCTTTCGATATTCTTAATATGTTCCGCCCCAGCGGTGCTTTTAGTAAGCGCAGCATTCGCATCACTGGGTGATTCTTGCTGAATGTCACCAGGTACACATCGGTCACAAGTACGCTTTTTACCGGTCAATAAATACGAAATGGTATAACGGTGTTTAGCGAATTTGAGGTAACACCAATCGGCAATAATACGAATACCAGGCCAGCGCAGGGGGGCGTATAGCCAACCTACACCTACAGCTTTCCACGCCTGATGGGTTACATCTAGTCCGGTAATAAGTGTGCCATCGGGTAATAACCCGTGAATTCTAGCATTGAGTGCATGCCAATCTAATTCAGGGTACTGCGCAGCAAACTCTGGTGTTTGAATATCAACAAGGGTTAATGCACCTTGCTTATCCCGTTTTTGTAAATGGCGCATTTCTGTTTTGCACAACGGGCAATAGCCATCGTAAAAAATTATCAATGTAGTCACCTCAGACTTAGCAGTAGCTTTCTGTGCTTTCTGTGTTCTGTCTTTCTGTGTTCTGGGCTTTTTATTTATTATGCTTTTATACGCTAAAAAAATGCACTTGGATGACTTGAGTTTAGGTACACTCACACCCACACTGATGTCATACGTTTTTTCTGAGGTAACACAATGGCAAATTTACAAGTAGCCACCCTAGCTGGCGGGTGTTTTTGGTGTATAGAGTCAGCATTTAATACTGTTGAAGGTGTTGAAAAAGCAGTATCTGGGTATGCGGGCGGCGAAGATGCCTCACCAACTTATGAATCAGTTTGTGGTGGCGGTACTGGTCACGCTGAAGTCGTTCAAGTTACCTATGATGCCGATAACATCAGTTATCGAGAGGTATTAGAGATTTTCTTTGCACTGCACGATCCTACGCAATTGAACCGTCAAGGTAATGATGTGGGCACACAATACCGTAGTGCGGTTTTCTATCATGACGATGCGCAAAAAGACGCTGCAGAAGCCATAATAAAAGAAATCACTACGGAAGAGATTTGGCCTGATCCGGTTGTCACCGAAGTTGTGCCAATTGATAACTACCATCAGGCTGAAGACTACCATCAGGATTACTTTAAAAATAATCCGCAGAACCAATACTGTTCTATGGTAGTCGCACCCAAACTAGCGAAGTTTAAAAAGACATTTGCTTCACGTCTACGTAAGCAAGCATAAAAAGCCTTAATTAAGGCTTGAAGACCCTAACAAAAAAATGCGGTTGCAGCGTAATATCTGCAACCGCATTTTTTATCTCTGTAAATAGCCAGTGCTTTGAATCTCTGGGTTTTTGCCGTTTATTGCTTCTGAAACATAGCGATTTAGAAACCCGGGTTTCTGAAACAGAATATTGTTAAAGCCTAGAGCTACTGAAACCATGCGTCATTTAAAGGCACTGAGAACAACAAAGGTGCCATGGCTTCGTAACGTGGTGTCTCTGCTTCACATTTGATGTTCTTCAAGTAGTTTACTTTCCACGGATCGTTTATTAGCCACAAAGTATCTTCTACCACAACCAGTCCTTCAATTGAGGCGTTATCCATTACATATTCGCCACACTCATTATCTGCACTCACATTAAACTGCATGGAGATACGCTTCGTTTCTACCTTACCAGCAACATCAATAACCCAAACCTCGTTATCATTTCGGGCTGCGGCCAATAAAAAACGATTACCGCTATCAGCAGCATTATAAAGTGCTAAGCCATTTATGGGGTGGCTACCCGTTTCAAACATAGGTAACGACAAATCAGGTTCATCTACCACAGCGAAATCCGCACTTTGCCAAAAGTCATCCGCTATGTTTAACGAGAAAATTCGCGGCTGCCCCGCTTTATCTTTTTCTAGGCCTAAGTATAAGGTGCCATCTTTTGCCATGGCCATGCCCTCAATACCGTCGTTAGGGAAGTTACCCACTTCAAATTCAGTAGGAAACTGCAAAGGACGAACATAGGTCATTGTCACAGTGTTGTCTTCATCACGCTCTAAACGAACCAATAAGGTGGGATAATCGGTAGAGCCCGTATTTTGATATTTCTTTTCACAGCGGGTAGAGAGTGTGCCTGTGCGGGTAGCATCTTCGGTTACAGTGTAAATCACATTCGGATTACGAGGATCGCTAGCAAGCGCTTCTAAATCTGGCGCATTGGTTAAATAGTCACTAAAACAACTTCGGCGCACGCGTGTAGCTAGCTTAAATGCATTGCTTGATGTGGTCAGTGTCGCCGTGTCTTTATCAATAAAGTGCAGTTTTCTTTGCTGCTCGAACGCGGCACTACCATCTGCAATGGTGACTAATTGACCATTAATTTCAATTAGCCCCGAGGTTTGAGGGTCTTGTATTACGTCGCTGGTGTCGGTTGATATCCAGCGCCCAACAGAGGTTAAAACTGAACTGGTTGTGGCACTAGGCGCTTCTTCGTCAAATGCGGCATCTTTGTTATCGCTGCAGCCTGCCACAACACCACTTAACGCTACGACAATAAACGCGGCAACCGGCCAATTATTCAACATGTTTTTCATTTCCTTCAACGTTAAGATGCCCCTATCACTCACGCCTAGCAAAACCTGCAAGCACCAGCACGCTTATAAAAAACCGCTAGCAACAAATCAGCCCGACAACGTGTTCACAGCCTATAATTCTATTGGCTACCCCATCTACGATACCGCCTGCACTTTGACCTACATTTTGACCTACATCGTAAATAGTCAGACAAAGGCAAATTTATGGGCGAAAACCGTCACGAGTAAAGCCCATTAGGGTAAAAAATGTAAGCGAGTATATCTACCATACCGTTTAAAGCCAAAAAAGAGTAAGGTACATTTTTCTTCTTGTTGCTTTTGGTAGGAGCATATTATTTCTGAGCAGTATATTCCTGCGGTGATTGCGGGCCCAATCGTTAGGCGAGTCACACAAAGTGCGTGTCATGTTTGGTTGGTAACACCTGAAGCTAATGCGCCAGCATTTGCACTAACACAGCATGGTGCAACGCTTAAAGCAGAGGTGACAGGCACCTGCGTACAAGTCGGTAAGCACGCCTTCATTCATTTATTATCTGCCACTGTTGATGAAAGCTTTACCGCCAATGTACCCATTTACTACCAACTCACCTTTACAGCGACTGAATGCCAAGAAAAGTGGCAACAAGAGCAAGCAGACTTACTTTATGCTAATCAAACTGCATTAAGCTTTTGCTGGACAAATAAACCAGAAACCCTATTGCATGGCTCATGTCGAAAGCCTCATTTTGATGGTGATGATGCCCTTGCTCAAGTTGATAATCTACTCGATAGCGCTATTACATCAAACAGCCCTCGCCCTGATGTGCTTATGATGACAGGCGATCAGGTATACACCGATGATGTAGCCGGCCCTACTTTGCAAGCCATTCACCAAGTCATTGCATTACTTGGGCTTTTTGAAGAGCCCCTTGATGGCGCGGTATTAGACAACTCGTCAGAGCTCCCTACTCACCCTCATGGTTTTTATGAACGTGAGCAGTTACTACCACAAACACAAACGAATACCGCTCTTTCATCACTCTTCTTTGGTGCCAAAAGAAAACCTATTTTCACCTCGGTGAATGCGCAAAATCACTTAATAAGCTGCGCCGAAGTAATGGCCATGTATTTCTTAGTGTGGTCGCCTGCCCTGTGGCGCAATGTGACTTTTCAAGTAAATGACATAGCCACGCAACACAAAGACACCTTTGAAAAAGAACAAAATGCCATTGAAGGATTTGTGAAAACGTTGCCCAAAGTCCGCCGTGCACTGGCGCATATTCCCGTTTACATGATTTTTGACGATCACGATGTTACCGACGACTGGAACTTAACCCGCGGTTGGGAACAAGAAGTTTATGGACACCCTTTTTCTAAACGTATGATTGGTAACGCCCTAACCGGTTACCTACTTTGCCAAGGATGGGGCAATGCGCCGCAAAAATGCACGCCGTTAATGGCTAAAGCCAGTGAAACCTTTACCGAAAATGGCATGGTCAAGCAAGATGAACTCATTGACCAATTGTTAGACTTTGAACATTGGAATTACCGCTTAGACACCACGCCCCCTATTGAGGTACTCGATACCCGAACGCGACGTTGGCGCTCTGAATCGAGTATGAAAAAGCCGTCAGGCTTGATGGACTGGGAAGCCTTATGCGACTTTCAGCATAACATTATTGGAAAGGAAGCGGTGATAGTGGTGTCGGCCGCCCCTATTTACGGGGTGAAGTTTATTGAAGCCATCCAAAAGACTTTCACCTTCTTTGGCAAAGCACTTACTGTGGATGCCGAGAACTGGATGGCGCACAAAGGCACGGCGAATGTTATGTTGAATATTTTTCGACATTACAAAACGCCCCCTGAATTTATTATTCTGTCAGGTGATGTTCACTACTCGTTTGTATACGATGTACGATTACGTTTTCAGCGTAATAGCCCTCACATTACCCAATTTACCTGTAGCGGATTAAAGAATGCGTTTCCCGAAGGCTTAATTCGCTGGTTAGATAGGCTTAACCGTGTTTTCTACGGGCCAAAATCTGTGCTTAACGTGTTCACAAGGCGCAGAAATATGTCGGTTACCGCCAGAGAACCATCATCAGGATACGGTGAGCTCTATAACGGCTGCGCCATCGGTATATTACAAATTTCACAAAATAGTACAGTTGTTGGCTGCAAAGCTTTGTTGAGCAACGGTAAAGAGGTAGAATTCCCGCCCATAAAAGATGATTAGTGTGTACGGAAAGAGGTTTTCATGAGTGATAATGCCCTGTCGATTGGCTTATTCTACGGTTCAACAACCTGTTATACGGAAATGGCAGCGGAAAAAATTCAGGCACAATTAAATAGCTTGTTCGATGAAAACATTGTAGATGTTCACAACATTAAAGATGTGAGCTTAGGCAGGACCGCCGACTACGACGTCATTATCTTTGGCATTTCTACCTGGGACTTTGGTGAACTGCAAGAAGACTGGGAATCTCATTGGGAAGAAGCTCACCAGCTTAATTTGGAAGGTAAAACCGTAGCCTTGTATGGCATGGGCGACCAACTTGGTTACGCTGATTGGTTTCAAGATGCCTTGGGTATGCTGCACGATGCTATCGCCCCTTCCAACTGCACTATCATTGGTTATTGGCCCAATGAGGGTTATGAGTTCACAGCGTCTAAAGCGTTAACTGAAGACAAGTCACACTTTTTAGGGCTCTCACTAGACGACGAAAACCAGTACGACAAATCAGAAGAACGTATTGCTGCATGGTGTGAACAACTGCTTATATCGTTAGCGGGTTAGCTGTGACCCAAGGGCGCATACATCAAGACTTCTATCGCAATGGACCTAGCCATAGGGATGGTGCCGATGTCACTTTTCAAGATATTCGCAAACTGTTTAATTTTTCGAGTATCACCATTGGAAAATGGGTAACGGCTGATGAACAACAAATAGCGGCTAACCTTTTCTTCGACGCCTTGTATGATCTGGCCACCATTTTAAACGTTAACGAACAAGTGCTGTCCTTAAACGGCACATTGTCGTTAGCCTTTGGTAGTGGCGGTCAAAAAGGCGCTAGCGCCCATTATAATAGTGCACGAAGACAGCTCGCACTGGCTAAGAATGCCGGTGCAGGCGCATTAGCTCATGAGTGGTTTCATGCGTTTGATCATTATATTGCGCCCAAAATGTTTGCCGACGTGGGCCCTGGTAGCTTCGCTTCGCAAGCTTGGCTAGATAATGTTCCACTAAATCCCCATCCGCTCAATGAAAAACTGAGTAATTGCTTCTCTTCGTTGTTTTTAGACAACAATAATCGGCCTAACGATTATTTTGTACGATCTGTAGAGGCGGATCGCGCATTAAAAATCTATTACTATGCGATGCCCCAAGAAATGGCCGCCAGAGCCTTTGAGGCCTGCGTTCAAGACCATACGATCAAAAACGCATTCTTAGTTCAAGGAACAAAAAGATCAACAGAGGCTAGACTTGGCATTTATCCTCATGGTAATTTGCGTATAGCGCTCAATGAGTCGTTGATGTTGTATTTTTACCAATTAGGCGTCGCCATTTCCCACAAACAATCATAAGTTTGTTGTTTTACGATGGAAACTGAGCAATTTTTCAGCAACAAGTGTTAACGAGCACGCTGTTTTGTACAAAACCCTGTTTATTTTTGTTACAGGCAGTATACTAATGTGCTCGAACGTAACAGAAAAAAGAAGACGAGATGAAAAGAAAAAAGCATACCTCGGCCGAAGACGAGGCTCAGATTGATATGACCCCCATGTTGGACATCGTGTTCATCATGTTGATTTTCTTCATCGTAACGACCTCGTTCGTGAAAGAAAAAGGGTTAGATACAAACCGCCCAGAAGACAATCAGTCTAAAAATGATCAGCCTTCTAAAGCCCTATCTATTCGTATAGCTGCTGATGGCACTATCATGATGGGTGGCCGTGAAGTTGATATCCGCCGTGTTGTTGCAAACACGCAAACTTATTTAGCGGAAAACAACACTGATTCAGCAGCTATCCAAGCTGATGAAGATACTGAACACGGTACAGTGGTAGAAGTAATGAACCAGGTTAAAGTAGCTGGTATCGCTAAAGTGTCGGTACTGGTTAAGAAAGGCTAGTTCTTTCGAAAGTTTTAAAAAGCCGCCTCTAGGGCGGCTTTTTCGTATCTATCCCTATACGAAAGTATCTCTTGTGGTAATGCGCACATTTTGTTCTGATCGTACCATTCGGTGTGCCTGGAAATCCATGTTGAAAATTGATTCCAGTTGCTGATTTCACTGGAGCAAAATATGTCAACTATGCGTAAACACACAATTTCAACGAAACTCGCCAGTTCCCTAGGCGCGCTAACCCTGGCGGTTAGTGCACAAGGTATTGTTCATGCCACTCAAATTACCTTAAGAGAAGCCTTCGACTACAATGCATTCATCTTCGAAGACTATACCGGTTACTACTCCGATGTAGAGGGTAGCCTTGCTGTTGGCGGTAACCTAGTTGTAAACGATTTTGATGTAGGCCTGCAACTTTCCCCAGATTTAACCACAAGCTCATTGTTTGTGGGTGGCGATATCGCCTATACGAACGGAAAAATTCGTAACGGCCAAACCACCGTTAGCGGCAATATTGTGGCTAACAGTGTTGAGTTTGAAGGCGCCGTTAATGCAGCTGACAACGCCACTATTACCGAAAGTACGGTATTAAGCGGCGATGTTAATGCGGGGGGTGTTTTTACCTCAGCTAATGCACAAGTCAATGACGGCGATATCAATGCAGGCAGTGTACAGCTAACCAATACTAGCGTAGAAAACGGCAATATTAGTTCGGTTGGTAGTGTTGCTCTAGTTAGCTCTGAAGTGACCGATGGCAGCATTACTGCCGGTGGCACGGTTGTCCTTGATCTGAACTCTACAGCCAGTGACGGCATCATTGCAGACGCTGTAACACCTGCATCGATAGATAATATCGACTTTGACGCTATAGAATCTGAAATCAAAGCGCAGTCGTTAGCATTCGCTGACATGACAGCAAACGGCAGTACAACTTTTTATTGCCAAGGCGATACAAGCTGTGCAGATAGCACTAACGTAGACGGTATCGTGTTCTCTGGTGATGACAGCATCAATATTTATGACATCGATGCCGACTGGTTATCTGTGGCGAACAAGAGTATTACGTACGACTTCTCAACCATTAGCTATAACATCATTAACGTAACAGGTGATGCGGTTGACTTGTTTAATACCGGTTTTTTCAATACTGCGTTTGCTGGACAGTATCAAGATAACGACCAAAATGCGAATTACCGTCACGACGGTACTTATACCAATAACATTCTATTTAACTTTGTTGACGCCACCAGCGTGACTATTCAGTCCATAGGGGTTAAAGGAAGCATATTAGCGCCTTATGCCGATATTGCTTTTTACAACGGCCATGTTGACGGGAACCTTATTGCGAGTAGCGTATTTACCCCAGAGGTTTATCTAACCAATGATAATGGCGTTGAATATTTAGCTCCCACAGGGCAAGTAAACAACTATAGTTTCGGCGTAACGCAAGTATCTGCACCGGGCTCAATACTGCTTATGCTTCCCGCTTTCGCGGTAGTGTTCATTCGCAATAAGCTAAAGCGCAAAACCTGATAACCGTGGTGACGAGCGCATTAGCTCGTCACTGGTTACGCCCTCGCCTTTTCCTGGTCGCCAACGTATTTGCATCCCCGCCTCAAAAGCCTGATATTCCACCGCAAAGGCTTTACCTACGTAGCCCGCTACTATCCAATGGTTAGACAATCTATATTGGCCTTCAAACATCATATTACCACTTAAGCCAGTACTACGATTATAAGGCAGATGTAAGCTTGATAGCGGGTTGCTGCTATCACTCGCTGTTAATAGGGGAAACCGAGGATCGCTAGGCTCTGCTAATCTAGACAGTCCTAATGAGGTGCTTAACTTAAATTGCCAACGGTGCGCTTCCATCGTCAGCAGTTCAGAATAACCGCCAATACTTACCATATAATTTGGGCTGAAATACCCACCATGCCCGTAAGTAAAACCGCTTAGATTTTCATCGTACCCTAAATAACTGAAAAAAGGTCCTACGCGCCAGTAATCCAACCTAGGCGATATTTGTGGCGCAAGGTTATAGTTTACATCCGTACGAAGAGATAAATAGTTATTATCGGCAACCCCATCGCCGCTTAAACTAGCCCACGTCAATGTACCCGCTATCGACCACTGCGGTTTGAAGCTGTGTGCAGCTAACACCGAAACGCCGTCGGCTATAACATAGCCCCAACGTTCGGTCTGTTCGCTATTAAAAGTACCGGACTGGCTCAATAGACTATCGGTTTTAGGTAAATGAAATAGCGTTGTCGCCAACGTGACTTCAGGTAAAAACCACGTTGCTGAAAGTTGCCCTGTTAGTTCTGCGTCAACAGGCTGGTCGAATAATTCATACTCTAGGTTAGCGTAAAAATTAAAAGCGCTTTGTTGATACATGACTTCAGCGCGCAGCCCTTTATCTTCAAAACCAGAAATGCCTGCAAAATCATCTGAAGCTTGCCCATCAGCAAACCAACTGTTTGTTGCAGGCTTACCGCTATACAATTGTTGATAATCTAGCGCAACTTGCCATTGCCAACTGTCTACCATGCCGCCAACGCCGATATAGCTAGTGAATACATCAAAATTGCCCAGCCCTTCATCACCGCTTCGAGATCGCGTCGTCAAACCCGCCACCACGGTATAAGCATCTTTAGTTTGCGCTGTTGTCGCTCTAGCATCATCAAGATTATAAGATAAGATAAATTGCTTTCTTGGCCATGCACTGGCGGCGTCTTGTTGCTTTAGAATGAGTGCAACCGAAGGGTATTTTTCAGCTAATGCAGCACGCCCCTCGTCATTTTCTAACCCTATAAGCGCATTGGCGATATCGATGTTACTCGCCTCACCTGCAGTTCGTTGTGATGCAAGCGTTGCGGAAAAAGCATCTCTGGCAATTTGCGCATTTTCATCGTTAAGACGATTGCTTGCTTGTAACGCACTCCACCCCAACAGTGCTTGTTCATCACCGCTTAAACGCCGAATATTTCGTAATGCTAATCCAGCATCCACACTTCGCTGAAATTGCTCGTTGTTGTAATGTTCGGCCTGTTCGGAAGCTAAAAAGTCAGCACAGCGAGTGAGGAATTTTTGCGAGCTTGCTTGTTCACATGCGTAAGAGCCCGCCTGGGCATTTTTCCCCTGCCCTCGCAGACTCAGCCACACCCCTTCATGATTTTCTAACAGTTCAAATAAATCATAAGCAGCGTGATAGCGCTCGGCGTCATAGCGTTTCCAAGCCTCTCCCAATAGCGTTTCACTCACCTGCTCAGCATCTCCCCCTAACAACATCGACTTGAGCTGCGCTGCGCTCTCTCTGGTAATACTGGCTTTGGTAATGCTGTCATCTTTATTGTTAGTATTAGCGCTGTTGCTCAAGAGTTGCTGAATTCGCGCATTCACAATGGCACGCTTACCATCAACTACGCCTTTTTTCTGCACTACGGTTTCATGTAAGGCTTCTGCGCGCTCGAAATGATGCTGAGCATCGCTGAGCATGCCTTTGTCTAGAGCAGCCCACCCCAATAACATGTGATAATCGTAACGTGCTAGGCTGTCAGCTAACATTGATAACTGGTTAAGCTCACGTGCGCTAATAAGCACACGTTGCGCTGATGTTTTTTGCGCAAATTTTTGAAGTGGGGCGTCTTTCGCCACCGTGTTTTGCGAAGGCGCATTTGATGTTGCCGGATGCGCCGCAGCCTGATTTGAAACAGACTGTTCTAAAGCTTTCTGATTTGTAACAACATCAGAGGACTTGGAAGGATTGTTTAATTGATACAATGCTGTTTCAACGTCGCTAGGTACTACCCATTGCGGAAACGCACTTTTAAGCCTTCCTAATTCTCGGTTTGCCAGTTGTGTTTGCTTTTGGTTGATGTGATACCACAACCCCGTAACATCAGGTTTGCCATATTCGGCTACTTGTAGCGGTTTATCTTGCTGCTCTTTATACGTAGTAGAGACTTCTGCGCTAACTTGGGCGCTGACTTGGGCGCCGCCTAACAACGAGCCCACAATACCGGCCGATAGCACCGCTAAAAAAAATGTTGTGGGGCGCTTTTTGCAATAAAATTGTGATGACATTAAGACTTGGCATCCATAACAGCAACCATAGAGAGCAAGGTTAAACTCGCCGAATAATAATCCATATTTCTGTCAATCGCTGGAAGTGACAGTGGACTACCATCAATAATATGTTTTACCGCAGACTCGACGGCTTTCATCCCTGGTGTCATCGCATATTCAGCTATTTCATTTGTGAGTAAATTGACGGTAGCCGGTGTATTTTCTATGTCCCACCAGCGTTCAAAATCAGAATAAAATGCGGCATCATCTATACCTGCCCACGCAAGGTGAAGGGGTATACGACAGGCATTAAAACCATATTCCTGAGACACAGTATTGGTTAAAGACAAGGCTCCTTCGTTCACTCTTAACCAGTCTGGGGGCAGTTTGTGTTTAGAAAAACGTGCTTTGTAAATAAGCGCAGTGCCACTGCGGTGTAATGCTTTCCAGCGTAGTGCCCGAGACGAAACCTCAGTAATCGCATCAATGGCGGGAAACACCCAATAAGACAAATTAAGTTGTATGTCCTCATCATTACTCTCATCACTCTTAAAACCGAACTCTCCTGGCAATAGCACTAGGAACGCTTCGGTTTCAATAAACAACTTTTCTTCGATAGCCGTTATGATGACTTGGGCATCATGCCGATAGCTTTTGTCTCCCCACTTATCAGCAGCACGCAGAAGTGCCCAAGCAATAAGTAGGTCGCCATCTGAGGCGTTATTTGGGTCGTCTATACATTGCTTATTTTTACTTTCACAGGGGCGGTAGCGCCAATGAAATAGCTTATCGTCCCGCTGAAGTACAGTGTGAGTCCACATCCATATACTATCAAAAGCGGTTCTGTCGTTAGCAGCAACCGCGAACAATAGACCGTACCCTTGCCCCTCACTATGAGATACATCGCCATTACCCGTATCGATGATACGACCATTGTCGATAAACAAGGCTTTATAGGCTTGAAACGCTTCTTGTATTTCACGCTCTTCAGGGTTGCTACATGACGCCAATATACCTAGCAGCCCAAACAGGCCTACGAGTCGAATGAACCGCCAGCCCCTACCGCCGTCTACCATGAATCTTGTGCTCTTTTGTTTCGGCGTCGCAGCAACAAGTAAATCAATAAGCTTACGAAGAATACTAATACCATGAAGGTGACTAACCAATACCAAGGGTTGTTAGACAACCACAAGCGAAGAGTGAGTAAAACATCATCCGGTTCACCCATTTCATATTTATCGTTAACCTGCATAACCAACAAGGGTGATTCGTTGTCATTCCAAACAAAGAAGTCGCCTGCCATTTGTCCCCATAGAGATAAACTAATCAGGTCATCCACTCTCGCGGCCAATTTTTCAGGTGTTTGTGCAACCAATAAAAATAGGGTGTCGGAATTCGTGCCGTTGGGGTGGCGCTGCGCGACAAACACCGCATTATCGCCCAAATCACTTTCCTGTACTGTAGTGCCTTCGGTAAGCATTTGGCGGTAAGATTTATCGTTGCTGAAATCTCTCACACGGTTGTACAACATATTTTGTGCGCGGTAGGGCCAACGCTTGGTATTCCCAATGGCAGTGACAAAACTATCTTGTTCAAGATTATTTAGTGTTTCAGGGCTTCCTAATACAATTAATGATCCCTTATTTTCATATGCGTCTTTAGTGATTGATAGATTCAGCAGAGGAATTTTTGCAACTTGAGCAAGCTTGCCAGCAAGGGTCAATGCACTGTTTAAATAGTCGTTAGACGGTATAAATATTTGGCTTTTAGGCGCTGAATTAAAACGTGCTAACGGATAGCCAGTATCACCAAATAAACCTAGATCAGGCTGAACGGCTACATGGCCTGCTTGAGGAAGGTGTATGCTAGAGCTGTTGTTAAATTGGAACAATAAATGAGAGCTTTGCACATCGTTACACGCAAGCCCTGCAACAGGCGGGCGCATAGTAATGATAAAGCTAACACTGTTCGTTCCACCTTTAAAAAATCGTGCTGGGATCTTCAGCTGATAATCCCTAAAAGATTCACCATTCACATCGCCAAGATACAAGCCGTGAACGAGTTCACCGTTCACATTTACGTTCATTGAAGAGCCCGGCCCAATGCCCGCCCCATAGCCAAAATCGAGAAGGAATTCTACGCTGGCATTTTCAGGTACAAAGAAATCAGCGGGTAGCGTTAATGATACATTTTTCTCAAAGCGCCCTTCATCCACAAATTGATCGCTAGATACCCCAATATCGCTAAAGGTGTAACTTTCACCGGGTTGCAATGCAGCAGTTTGTTGCAACGCTACTGCATCCATTTGCGTTTGAGAGCGCACGATAGTACGAGCACCAGGGTTGAGCGCATCGTCCATTACCGACAAGGCTTTTGCTGCATCAAAAACCTCATCGTTATTATTTCCGCTAACAATAAGTCGGTATGATGCTGGCACCCAAGTTTTATCGACAGCGACAAATGCTTCGGTGCGTTGCACTTTTAAGAAGGGGCCGTTAATTTCATTGACAACCGCATCAGATAATACCGGAGACAATGCCTGCTTATTCCCAACCAGAATATGGACCTCCCGCGTTTTGCCTTCAGCTAAATACCATGCCGTTTTTTCATACGCGCCTATTCTATTTTCACTCCAAAACTCCTCATCTTGTTGAGTAACTTTAGGTAAAACATACCCCTGTGGAATGGGCGTATGCATGATGCTAAGAGGTTGATATTGGTTTCTAAGGGCTAACGCTTGAGCCACTAACGGCAACGTTTTTTCGATAATCTCGCTATCGGCATCCTCAGCAGTAAGTAATTGAACACTGCGTTGCCCGCCTATACCTGCACTAAAAAATCCCGATAAATCTTTAATACCAAAATTATCCACGTCAATATCAGCATCTACTGTAAGCGAAGAAGTATAAAGGTTCACCTCGCTCCATAATTCCGGAGCGCTACCGTTTACGCATTGCATGGCGTAGTGCTGGCTAACTGCCAAGGTTAAATTATTAAACCCCTCGCGCCAAAGCTGGGAAGGAATATCAATGGTTGAGATAATAGTGGGTTGGTTTGGGGAGTAAGCTATTTGCCCAATGGTGGCATTGTTAAATCGCACATACATTTGTGAACGTTTCTCAACGAGCGCCTGTGAACTCACAATTTCTATTCTAAGAGAGGCTTTCGATATATCACTAATAGCACTTAGCGGTATTGCGATATCCACGCTACTAGATTTCCCTTCTAATCGGGCAATACTGTCACCAGCATAAAAATCACTAAGTCGAAAAGTGTGTGTTTCAGCCATGATGCTTACAGAGAAAAACAAGCTAAACATCAGTAAGAAGTAAGGTTTTATCATTATTATTCCTTCAATACCCCAGAACGCATTTTAATTCGTAGAAGCAGCTTTTTTAGTAAGAAAAACAAATGAGCAAATATAGGGCCTAGTCCTACATTTAGAACATGTCGCATACCAAACCAATATGAAATCGGGCGAGTTCGGCGTCGTTGAAACGATTGCCAACGTCTACTGTCACATAAACAATAGGCCACAACGTTATTTCGTTCCACATCACTTTGTGGATTGAAGGTTGCACGTAACGTCTTCTTATCGCTATCAAATTCGACGACTTTCATATTTAAATCTACATTAGATTTTAGCGCTTCTGCCCAAGAAGTTAATACCACATTAGATGGAATTATCGATAAATCCCCCCTAATTTGTACCTTTACCCCGCTAGAAGACAAGTCGTTTAGCTCTCCTACCCAAGCTTGCCCTTCGTGCGTTCTAATCACCACGTTATCGGTGGCGGGTAGTCGTGATTGGCTTCTCAGTTGTTTACGCTCAAGCAATACACTCATAGCGCTGAACAAAAGCAATAAATTGAAACCATTCCATAGCAGCACAACGAGCGTGAGCTCTCGGGTAAGCGGTTCATTAATGAATTTATAAATGCCGATGATCATGGCAAACGAAAGCAATGCGGTTATCCAGTAGAACACGTTAGAAAGTGGCGAAACAAAGTTCTTATCTAAACTCTCCCCTTTCGGGGTAACCACAAATGAGGGCGCGCGAGGTTTTAAAAATACCTTGATGAGCGCCATCAGTGTGAATGCGCACTGTAAAATTTCGTATAACTCAGAAACCAGCGGCCATCGGGTTCGCCCAAATAGCATGGTAGAAATCATGTAGGTTGCAATAACATGGGGCATGGTAAAAGCCAGAATTTCCATCATTGAGGCATGGTAAACCTGTAGTCCAAACACCAAATAAGCAAGCGGCATAAGCAGAAAGACAACCCGTGCGAAGGGAAACAGCCAAAACATTATAGAACTCATGTAGCCAACGCGTTGATACCAAGACAATCCCTTCGCGTTATAGGGTTTTTTCAGCAATAATATTTGGGTCATTCCCTGTGCCCAGCGCATCCGTTGCTGTATGAAAGCATCAAAGGTTTCTGGCGCTAATCCACTTACCATCGGGCGGTCAACATACACTGACTCATAGCCCATTTTATGTAAGTCTAAGGCAGTCTCTGCATCCTCTGTAATAGACTCTCCCGAGATCCCCCCAACTAACTCTAAATGTGCCCTGCGCATTAACGCAGCCGACCCACAAAAAAACGAACTAGACCAGTAATCTAAGCCTTTTTGAATAGTGCCGTAAAACATGTCGTTTTCAGAAGGCATACGGGTAAACGCCGAGAAATAGTTTCGCTCAACGGGGTCTGGGTTCGCCATAAAGTGAGGGGTTTGTACCAAAAACACTTTTTCTTTCTTAACCATCCAAGGCACAGTTCGGCTTAAAAAGTCGCTAGTGGGCACGTGGTCTGCATCTAAAATAACAATGAGCTCACCCGAAGTATTATTAATGGCGCTGTTAACATTACCTGCTTTTGCGTAAAGGTTCTGCGCTCGTGTATGGTAGGTTACACCCAGCCTTTCACAAAGCGCCTTCAGCTCTGCGCGGCGCTCCACGGCTAGTTGCGCTTTCTTTGCATCTGTTTGATTTATTTTTTCGTCGGTACCGCCGTCATCCAAAAGATGAATACTGACTTTGTCAGCAGGATAATCCATCACTTTGGCTGCTCGAATAGTGATTTCTAAAATATCTTGTGATTCGTTGTACGTGGGGATCATGACATCGACAGTGGGCAACTGCGTTCTATCTATATCATCAAGAGAAAGCTGGGGGCGACTAAGTGGGAACACATTGACAATACACCCCAGAATTGAAGTAATTCCAGCATAAATTTCAGCTAAAAAAAGAAGCCATATGGCAATAAATGAAAATACATCAGTGGCAGAAAGAGTATATAAGCCCCGCCAGAATAAATAGCGCAAGGTTATAGCGACGCCGAGTACCAGTGCGAGTGTTCTAAAGAAATATTGAAACCGTTGTGCGAAATTGGCTTCACGGCTACATATTGAGATGATAACCAAAACAATGGAAGAAGAGACCAGTTGACCTGCTGCGTCCATAGGGGCTAGAAGCAATAATCCTAGGAGCGTGGATGCAATAAGCAGGGCAATTAAAAGATAACGAGTGTGGTGCTTGTTAGTTAACGAATTGCCCAAGGTTACTATCCATAATATTAACGTGAGTCACGTTAGCATAGCTCGCTCTATTGATTAACGTAACCTTACCGTCTGCAATTTCGAGCTCGTGGTTACTCTGGTAAAACATTCGAGAAATGCTGTCGCGCGTTTTCTGGCTACTACGACCCAATAAGAACCAAGCAGGGTACGTTGCCACGCCCAAAGCCATTACCACTACCATACTTAAAAACACGAAAGGGGTAAGAATAGGAGCCATGTACAAAGAGAAAAATAATGCTCCCATACAGGCTAAGGTAATAACCCCTGTCACTTTACGCAGTCGTTTAATTTTTAACAACTTTTTTTCTGCGCTAACATATAAGTTAAGACGTTTTTTCCACAGCTGTTCAGTCTCTTCTTTAGACTGACCACCAATCAGCTTCGCACAGGGCTCGGCTGCTTCATCAATATGACTATCGGCAAGCGATGTCACTCGATGAGCGTGCAAGTTCACTACATTCATAAAATACACCACTTCTCAGACTACGGAAGAGTTTACAAATACTCTTGCAAGGTAAAAATCTGAGGCCTGATACCCTCAGATGATTCTTTATACCCATTGAAGTGGTGTGATTAAATTCAACTTTGGCTTATTAGCATAAAGTAGAAAGCATAAAGCAATGTTTTAAAAGGCTTTTTAAAAACCTCGCGCAGCCACTTTAGACTAATGGTTTACCTTCTTTTTATCACTAATCATCTTTGTCACAATACTAAATAAGTTACTGATATTAAAAACGGTACCAAAAATACTGCCTACTGAGAGGGCGTACATAAGCCCTAGTGTTTCTGCGAGCAAAAAATATCGTCTGATTTTGCCTGTTTCACGTAAGACAATTGAGCCTATCGTAAAAATGAGAGATGACGCATAGGCGATAAAAACATTCCAGTCATGGTGCAGAATAAACCACTCATACAGCAAGAATAGGATATTGGCGGCCACGAAGATAAACAGAACCCATCGACTACGATTTTTAATAGCAATGAAATTACGTAACCCCGCTAAGCATGTACCCACGCCGGCAGCCATGGCATCAAGCATAAAGAAGTGCACGCTTAAGCTCAGCAAAGCAAAGGCAGAGATAAACAAATAGCGCTCAACTCTATTTTGTCTATAACCTATAAAATTGAGTACGACGGCAATAGCACCGAACGCTTCAGCTACAATCAACATGTCTTACTACCTGCGTTAAAAACGTAAATAAAAATCGCGGCAAAGCGCTTTAAAATGACTTGAGTAATCTCCGGTTTCATCTCTAATTACCAGATTCTCAATGACGCTTTTTTTGTGTTGTTTACTCATACAAAATACCGTCACATAAGGGGAGTGTTGGTCATTGTGCTGCACTTTTAATATACGATTTGTGGCTAAGCCTATTTCAGCAGCTAAGTCTGTAATTTCGCTCTCCCGAGTAAAAGGATAAAGGCAATAGAACTCACCCGTACTGGTAAGGTGCTCAATGACAAATGAAAATAGATGCGCTGGAGTAAGTGAAACCGTTTGCCTAGCCTGTTCTCTAGTGTCACTTTGCGAATTGTAGGCATGACTATGGCCTTTTACCTGCTCGAAATAGGGCGGATTAGACACGATAAAATCGAAAGTGTTATCCGCTGCTAAGTCGGACAACTTGGTGTGCTGCACCGTTATTTTTGTTGGCCAGGGCGAAGCCCCTACGTTTGCGCTTGCTTGCAGTGCTGCGCCTTCGTCGATATCGATAGCGGTGATTTTTGCCGATGCTAAAGACTGTTGCGCCATCATTAGCGCGAGAATGCCCGTGCCAGTGCCTATATCAAGAATATGCGCACTTTGATTAGGCTTAGCCCAACTACCTAAAATCATACTGTCGGTATTTACCTTCATGGCACAATTGGTTTGATTAACAACAAATTGCTTGCAGCGAAACATGGTGGTTCTCTTTATGTTTTTGTTTGTGTTTTCTAGAACGTGATGCTCTAACGCTACCACTTTTGCCTTGTCATCATGTTTCTTGCTACATCGGCAGCATGCACTGGGCGGTATTTTTTCAACGGCCCTTGCATCAGCATTTTCCAAGCAGGTGCAGTTTTTTGTGCCACATCTTCAAGAGTGCGAGATTCGCTTCGCGCACCTAATAACAGTGAGGGACGTACTGCTGCCGCATGTGGAAGCTGAGGCATGCGCATTATCGCGTTTTCCAACTCGCCTTTCACCCGTAAATAAAAGTTACTGCTTTTCGCATCAGCCCCAACCGACGAGATCCATACAAAACTGCCAGTTCGCTGTGCTCGAGTCAGTTGAGCGGCAATATGCACGTATTCAAAATCAACCCGTCTAAACGCCGATTTAGAGCCGGCTTGCTTAAGTGTGGTACCTAAACAGCAATACACGTGATCGACACCAAAATACCCTTGGTAGTCTTGCAGGTTATCAAAATCGATAACCACGGGTTTCAACCTTTTATACGGATCGCCGAATTGATTAGACTGCAGCGGCTTTCTTACCAAACAGGTCACTTCGCTATAGCGACGGTCCTGTAAAAGTATATTTACCAACGTTCGTCCCACTAATCCGGTCGCTCCTAGCACCATTGCGGTTTTCATACTTAGTACCTTGTATCCTAAGACAGTTTCTCTACAATCAACTATTCGACAGTTAAAAATATGCAGATAAAAATGAAAAAAGCCCTTTTAATAGGAGCCGCTATGCTCTCTACCGCTGTACAGGCCGAACCGCTCGATATTGAGCGTATTTTCGCTTCTCCTTCCCTTGATGGCAATGCGCCTCGTGCACTTAAAGTTTCTCCTGATGGAGAAAGAGTTACGTTTCTAAAAGGAAAACAGACCGATTATGAACGTCTCGATTTATGGGAATACCATATAGACAGTGGCGAAACCCGCCTTCTATTTGACTCTAATGACCTTCAAAGTGGCGAAGAAGTGTTAAGCGACGAAGAGAAAGCCCGTCGCGAACGTATGCGCTTATCTGGCTCGGGCATTGTAAGCTATCAGTGGTCTGCAGACGGAAAAGCGCTTCTTTTCCCGCTAGGTGGCGACGTGTATTACCACAAGCTCGGCGAAAAAGGGGCAAAGCAACTTCTTGATACCGACGTATTCGAGACTGATATTAAGCTTTCTCCTAAAGGAAATTACATTTCTTTCATTCGCGACCAAAACTTGTTTGTAAAACATATTGAGTCGGGCAAAGAAACCGCCATCACAAAAGAAGGCGGCGGTAACATTAAATTTGGTATGGCCGAATTCGTTGCTCAAGAAGAAATGGGCAGAATGACTGGTTACTGGTGGTCACCTGATGAAAGCTTTATTGCATTTACCAAAGTAGATGAAAGCCCTGTAGATGTCATTTCTCGTTCAGAAATTTATGCCAACGACATTAAAACCATTGAACAAAAATACCCAAAAGCAGGCACCAACAATGTACTTGTTGAGCTTGCTATTCAAAACATCAATAACGGTGCACGTAGATGGGTAGACTTAGGCGAAGACAAAGACATATACCTTGCCCGCGGTAAATGGATGCCTAACAGTGAAACCTTTACCTACCAATGGCAAACTCGCGACCAACAGACTCTTGAGCTGCGAGCGTATAACGTTCCAACAGAAAAGCAGGAAGTGTTGTTAAGCGAAACCAGTAACACATGGGTTAACTTACATAACGATTTATACTTTTTGTCTGACTCAGACCAGTTTATTTGGGCCTCTGAGCGAGATGGCTTCAAGCACCTTTACCTTTACGAGAACAACGGCAAGTTAGTACGTCAGTTAACTCAAGGCGATTGGGTAGTTGATAACATTGAAGCGGTTGATGCCAAGAGCAATCGAATTTACTTCGCGGGCCGTAAAGATACACCGCTTGAAAGCCACGCCTATTCGGTATCCTTAAACGGTGGCGATATTTCACGTATTACCAACGAAGGCGCTTATCACAGTGTGTCGTTCAGTAAAGATGCCTCCATTTTTATCGACCGTTTCTCTACCATTAACTCACCTGCCCAAGTGAGTTTAAATGATGCTTCTGGCAAGCGTATTACATGGCTTGAAGAAAATAAGGTTGAAGAAGGCCACCCGCTATATCCCTACATGGACACGTGGACTAAACCTGAATTTGGCGACATTACCACCAAAGACGGCGCCATCTTAAAGTACCGTATTTACAAACCTGAAAACCTTGAGAAGAAACACCCTGTTATTGTGTATCTTTACGGTGGCCCACACGCGCAAGTTGTGACGAATAGCTGGGCAGGTAATCGTGGGTTACTGATGCAGCATTGGGTAGATAAAGGCTATGTGGTGTTTACCCTTGATAACAGAGGCTCTAACTACCGTGGAAAGGCATTTGAAGATCCTATCTACAAGAAAATGGGCTTTGTCGAAGTTGACGACCAAGTGGCTGGTGTTGAGTTCTTGCGAACCCTACCTTATGTCGATGCTAAGCGTATTGGTGTTCATGGCCACAGTTATGGCGGTTACATGACGCTAATGACCATGTTTAAAGCGGGCGACTACTTCCAAGCAGGTGTGTCTGGTGCTCCAGTTACCGACTGGCGCTTGTACGATACGCATTACACCGAACGCTATATGGGCAACCCTAAAACCGATGATGATGCATACACAGCCTCTTCCGTCTTCCCTTACGCGAAAGACTTAAAAGGTGACTTACTTATTTATCATGGAATGGCTGATGATAACGTGTTGTTTACTCACTCTACTATGCTATACAAACACCTTCAAGATTTGGCAATTCCATTTGAAACCATGGATTACCCAGGTAAGAAGCACAGCATTCGTGGTAAGCAAACGGGTATTCACTTGTACAAAACCATTACTAACTTCTTCGACAGAAATTTAACGCCTGAGCAATAAGGTGTTTAATTTTAGGCGTTGAGAAAAACGGTAAATAAAAAAACGGCGGGGCTTTTAAAAGCACCGCCGTTTTTATTTATACTTCACTTTCACTATTTCAAACCGCTGTGAAACACCAGCCGTTCATAAATATAGAATTAAGCAAACATCTGATTGGCAAGATTCTTTTGTACATCTTGCGCAGATGCTTTACTTAACTCAATTTCAATAGCGTCACTTTTACCTGATAACCATATTTTTAGTTCTGCATCGGTATCGAAGTGACCTGCCGTTTCTACCACAAACTGGGTAATCGACTTATAAGGAATAGAATGGTAATTAACCTTTCTGCCCGTTAGTCCTTGCTTATCAATAAGAATTAAACGCTTATTAGTAAATACGCTTAAATCTCTTACTAGTTTAAATGCTGCGGTGACGGTTTCATTTTCTGCCAATATGGGGGAAAGTTCTTCATTTACCGCTTCAGCACTGGTTTCACTAGCGTTACCTAGCAAGGTGTCAAATAAGCCCATTTTATTCTCCTAAACAGACACGAGTTTTGTAAGCCACTGTACACGATGAGCAAGGGGCTTAGGCTTGTCTAAGGCAAAACCTTGACCATAGTCTACCTGTAATGCCTTTAGTACATTTGCCGTTGCGGTATCTACCACAAACTCCGCCACCGTTTGCTTACCCATACTGTGAGCAATGTTATTTATCGCGGTAACTGTAGCATGATCAATCGGATCGTGAACAATATTTCGAACGAAGGACCCGTCAATCTTGACGTAATCAACATCCAAGTTTTTAAGGTAAGTGAACGACGACATACCCGCACCAAAATCGTCAAGCGCAAAGCTACATCCTATTTCCCGAAGAGTAGAAATAAAGTGTTTAGCCGCACTTAAGTTAGTCACTGCTGTGGTTTCTGTGATTTCAAAGCAAATTTTTTCTAACGGTACTGAGGTGCCTTGAAGCCGCTGGGTAATTTTCATTAAGGTGATTTCATCACCAAGGGTAATTCCTGACAAATTTATCGCCACTTTAGCCACATTGTCTACATGCAGCGGATTAGCCTCTAATGTCTTTAATGTATTGTCTACTACCCAGTAGTCTACTTTGTTCATCAAGCCATGACGCTCGGCAAGGGGAATAAATAAACCTGGACTAATAAGTGTGCCATCACTTCCGGTTAACCGTAGCAAAATTTCATAGTGTTCAAGGCCGCGGTTATCGTCTTCAGTTATGCCATTAAGCGGCATAATGGCTTGGCTATATAATTCAAATCCATCGAACTGCAGCGCTTTGTGCAGGGTGTGTAATACGTCATTTTCGCTGCTATCCATGCCTAGCTGAGCATCTTGAGCGTGATAGACAAAGTATCTATTTCTTCCTAAATGCTTGGCCTTATAGCACGCATTATCAGCAGCCTTAATAAGTTCTGCCGCATTATGCTCTTGAGGATTTATTTCAATGACACCAATGCTCGCCCCAACGAAAAATAACTTATCTTCATACATAAACCGGTATGTAGAGATAGCCTTTAACAGCTTATCGAGCTTAATCTTTACCTTATCGAGAGGCTGTTCGTGATAAATAATACAAAACTCATCGCCACCTATTCGGGCAAGTAAATCTTTGTCGCTAATGTGCTGCCGAAATATAGTAGACACTTCTTGAAGTAACTTATCGCCAGCGGGGTGACCACAGCTGTCGTTCACCAACTTAAACCTGTCCATGTCAATAAAGCACATTACGCCAGGGTTAGTAGTATCAGCCGAGATGAGTGAAGGGTATATGGCAGTGACGTTATCTCGGTCTATTTCTGCGTTAATAGCAGGTATATTAGCCGCATTGGCCTCTAAAATTTCACGTAGTTGCTTATCGAAAGCATAGCGGTTGAGTAGACCCGTTAATTGGTCGTGGTTAGCTTGATACGCCACTTCAGCTTGTAACTCTTGCTCTTTTGTCACATCTCTAGCTATACCTTCTACCGCAATAAGCGCTCCAGATTCATCTAATATAGGGGTATCTGAAAACTCTAGCACCAACTCTGTACTATCAGAACTGCAGTAGTGAACCAGATAAGGCGCAGGTTTTACCCCCTGCCCCGATTTCATTCGTATATCGAAAGTCTCATCAGGTATTTTCCTTACCAGTCGAGACTCTTTTTCGATGAAATAATCTGGGGTAAACCCTAAAATAGTGCTAATTCCAGCACTCACATAGATAAACTTATGGTCAGCGGTTTTGGTATAAACGAAGTGCCTGTGCATGCCATCTACCAGCCTACGATAACGCTCTTCACTCTGCTTGAGCGCTTGCTGAGCTTTGAATCTTTCTGTGACATCTCTTGCGGTTAAAGCAATGTTATCCCCTGCTTTAACCACTTGTACCTTCAGCCATTCAGGCGCAACCTTGCCTCCCTCGATAGAGATATACTCTTCAAAGGGCGTGTTGTTTGTTGCCACCTTCTTGATACAGTTGAACAGTTCGGCTTTACCTAGAAACGCTAACTGGTCTTTCAGTGTTTTAGCGCCTAACTCTGAGCATGCTCCACGAAATAGAAAGCGACTATAGCGATTCGCTTCAACTAACTCATAATCACTGCCGGTAGGCCGATAAATAACTAACGCATCTAATGAGGCCTCACTTGCCGTAAGGTAGCGCTTTTGACTAATCGATAGGCGCACCGCACCTTTCATTTGCTTATGAAAAATCCAGCTGGCCAATGCCGACATGAAAAGCCCTATTACCGCAACTAATACACCAGCACTATAACGCCCCACTTCGGTCTGCATAGACAGCGAAAACTGACGACCTATAAATGAGAAAGGCTCAGTAGTAATAACGGTTCCATCATTAACCAACTCCCCATTGCTAAACAGGGTGTGCCCCGAGTCTCGAAGCGCAAAATTAAACTGAGGACCTTCTAGCTCGCCTAGCATAACGCCCAAAATAGTTTGCGCATCAAAGCCCGCCAATAAGTACCCGTGATTAAGTTCTTGAGGGCTAATAGAGCGTCCAACAACAATATGGTAGTGACCCGTTGCTGACGAATGTACCAATGTGCTCGCCAACGATTCAGCCAGAGCGGGAATAGTTAGCCCTACCGACGCGAGTGGCTGACCGATAAGTTCGTTCGATAAGCGGGTTTTCATTCCATGGGAGGGCGTAGCAACCCATTGAATAACGCCGTTTTGATCAGCAAATGTTAGCGAACTATAGCCGCGCTGCATCCCCATCAACGACATTGCTTGCGCATTAAACCAATCTACCTGGTTGGGCGCAAAGGTTGGCCAGTTACGCATTAAATTGTGAACGGCTTGGATGCGTTCGGTAGAGAATACTTCCAAGCTAATTTTTACCTGTTCCGCAACTGACTGGGCTTTTGAAATCCGCACCCGTTTGTCTTCTTTGTCGAGATAGACACCCGCTGAGACAAAAAGTATGGAAAGAAACACGAACAGCACTAAGGGGAGTCCGTAAATTCGGTGGGTAACTCTTGATTGCATTACAATTACCTCTCATTCGAGAGGCTGGGACTATAAACCGCGAATATGAATATTTTATGAATTAGCCTTTTTGTATTTAAATGGTAGGGTATACCTTTACTTATTGATGACTACGTTTAAATAAACGTGTTTCTAATGCAGATACAAGGCGTTACTCATGCACCCTAGTGAAACGGAACTGTCCTACTCGGCCATAACTCAAGCGTATGACAGAATTAAAAATCACGTAAAGCGCACACCCATTATGGAGTCGAGCCTGTTAAATAAGTGGATGGGACATCGCATTCTGTTTAAAGCCGAATGCTTGCAAACTATAGGGGCGTTTAAGCTGCGTGGTGCAATGAATTTCTTATCGCACTTAGATGAACGTGGTGAACTGCCTAAAAAAGTGGTGGCAAATAGTTCAGGCAATCACGCCCAAGCCGTGTCTTATGCGGCCGCAAAATATGGCATTCCTGCGACTATTTTTGCTAGTGAAACCATTTCTCCTATTAAAGCAGCGGCCACTGAAAGTTATGGGGCAACACTTAAGTTGTTCCCCACCCGCCAAGAAGCAGATATCGCCGTGGCCAATGCAGCCGAAGAAGAAGGGACTGTGTGGATCCCACCTTTCAACCATCCAGACATAGTAGCAGGTCAAGGCACCGCGGCCATGGAAGCCCTCGAAGATACAGGAAAGGTAGATGCTATCTTTGCCCCTTGTGGCGGTGGCGGCTTGTTATCAGGCACATTGCTTGCGGCCCGTGCGTTACAACCCGATGCGTTAGTGATTGGGGCTGAACCACTGGCTGCCAACGATGCATCTCAGTCATTGCAGCAAGGCGAAATAGTTGCGCTTGATGCTCCGCCGGTAACCCTTGCCGACGGCGCAGCAACGCCCTCAGTTGGCAATGTGACCTTTCCGCTATTACAAGCGCTTGATGATTTTTACGAGGTAGACGAATTACAAATAGCTTATTGGACGCAATGGCTACAGCACCTATTAAAACTTCATATAGAGCCCACCTGTGCCATGAGTATGGCAGCAGTTGCGGCATGGGCTGCTAACACGCCACCAGGGCAGACCGCTTTGGTTATGCTATCTGGCGGCAATATAAGCCAAGCCTCTATGGCCGAAATTTGGCAGCGCGACTTTTTACTACAACCCCCTATTATTAACATGGAAGAATAAGCATGCCAAAAATGCACGTTAATACGACAGAAAGAGTAAGTGGAGTTACCCCTAATCAAAGTAACAACCGCACCATAAAACGTTTCATTCTTAAATTCAGTGGCGCACTTGCTATAGCCACACTATCGGGTGTCGCGTGTGCAGCAACACTTTTTACCAACGTAAAAGGTTACACGCTGAATGATGATACTAAGTTAGTATCGTTCACATCGATTCTTATCGACGAAGGCAAAGTGCTTTCTCTCGATATAAAACCAGATGAGAGCACTGCTCAAACGTTAAATATTACCAACACCATTGATGGTAAGGGCCGCGTAATGTTGCCGGGGCTTATAGATGCGCACGGGCATTTATTGGGCTTAGGTGCCAACCTACTTGAAGTTGATTTACGTGAAAGTACCAGTGCTGCCAATGCCGCTGATAACGTAGCAAAATATGCACTAGCAAATAGCACGCAACCATGGATTACTGGCCGAGGGTGGAACCAAGAATTATGGTCTGATAGAGCCTTTCCCACCAGTGCTGATTTAGATAAAAAAGTGTCCGACCGGCCGGTATGGCTAACTCGTGTAGATGGCCATGCGGGTTGGGCTAATACCAAAACCCTCACCTTGGCGGGTATTACCAAAGACACCCCCACGCCAGTTGGCGGTGAAATTGTAAAAGATGCCAACGGCGAGCCGACTGGGGTATTGATTGACAATGCCATGGCATTAGTCGAACCCTATTTACCAACACAGAGCAATGCGGTTTACAAACGCCAACTCGATGCTGCAGGTAAGCACTTACTATCAAATGGTATTACGTCGATGCATGATGCGGGCGTCGGCCGTGGTGTGTACGACTTCTATATTAAACAAGCAGTTCAAGCTGAATTACCCATTCGAATATACGCCATGATAAGCGCCACTGACCCTGACTTAAGTAAACTACTTGGAAAAGGGCCAATACGGGACGCTAACGATTATTTGTACATTCGTTCAGTCAAAGCTTACGGTGACGGTGCCCTTGGCAGTAGAGGCGCAGCCTTATTAGCTCCCTACTCTGACGCTCCCCACCAGCATGGTTTATTACTCACTCAGCCTGAGGACATGACGCCGTTATTTACATCGGTCATCGGTGCCGGGTTTCAATTGAATTACCACGCTATTGGCGACAAAGCGAATCATGTTGCGCTTAATGAATTTGAAAAAACATTTGCTGCTATTGGCGGTAGTGAATTACGTAACCGAATAGAACATGCGCAAGTTATCGCGCCTGAAGATCTCGCTCGTTTTGCCGAGTTAGATGTATTGCCATCCATGCAACCAACACATGCCACCAGCGATAAAAATATGGCTGAAGATCGTATCGGAAAAGACAGAATGGAAGGTGCTTATGCGTGGCAAACTTTACTTGAATCAGGCATTCCTTTGCCATTAGGCTCAGATTTTCCTGTCGAATTGGCAAACCCATTTTATGGTTTGCACGCTGCGGTAACCCGTCAAGACAGAGACAATCAACCGGTGAAAGGCTGGTATGCACACGAAGCGCTTACTATTGAGCAAGCCTTTAAAGGCTTTACATTAGATGCCGCTTACGCGGGACATATGGAAGATACACTTGGCACCCTTACACCGGGCAAATGGGCTGATTTTATTCTGGTTGATCAAGATATCTTCACCATTGATAAAAAAGATATTTGGAAAACCCAAGTGCATGCTACCTACATAGCAGGCAAAAAAGTGTTTTCGAAATAGCCGTTGTTGGGAGGCAGCACATTGGAAATTGTTATTATACCGGTTACGCCATTTGCTCAAAACTGTTCGCTTATTTGGGACGCAGGTAGTAAACAGGGGGCATTTGTTGACCCTGGCGGAGATATACAGAAACTTATCGGCGCGGCGTCGGATAATCAGGTCACTATTGAAAAAATCATTCTTACCCACGGTCATTTAGACCATGTAGGTGGCACCGTCGAACTGGCTAAGCATTACGATGTGCCGATAATAGGGCCACATCTGGGGGACAAGTTTTGGCTAGATGCCCTTATGCAGCAAAGCCAAATGTTTGGCTTTCCACCTGCCACGCCCTTTGTGCCTAACCAATGGTTAAATGACAAAGATACCATTTCAGTTGGCGAGCTAACGCTTGAGGTATTGCACTGTCCGGGACATACCCCTGGCCATGTGGTTCTGGTGGAGCGAACGAGTAACAAGGTTATTGTAGGTGATGTGATTTTTGCAGGTTCGATTGGGCGCACTGATTTCCCTCAGGGAAATCATCAACAGCTACTCGATTCAATAAACGCGAATATTTTAACGCTGCCTGACGATATGGTGATTTACCCTGGTCATGGCCCTACTACCACGGTAGCAAAAGAAAAAGCCAGCAACCCTTATGTTGCGGGGCAATGGGGTTAAGTGCTTATAGAAGTGCCAATAGGGTAGCTTTCCCGTCCATTAAAAAAGGCGAGTAATCCACTCGCCTCTTACTATTATCAATGTCTAACGTTATAGACATTGATGCCTGCTTCCTTTCCTATTGCCTTTACCTATTGCCTTTACCTATTGCCCTTTCCTATTACTCTTTACCTATTGGTAGGCACCGCTGGCGTAATGAAGTTCATAGCTGTGGCTATAGATTTCTAGAATGTTGCCAAACGGGTCTTCCATGTAAATCATGCGGTAAGGCTTTTCGCCTGGGTAGTAGTAACGCGGGGCTTTCATGCGTTTCTTACCACCAGCTTCTACAATTTTCTCTGCCAAGCCTTCAACATCAGGATCTTGAACACAGAAATGGAACACGCCAGTTTTCCAGTATTCGAAGTTATTTTCAGGGTTTTCCTGATTTTTAAATTCGAAGATTTCTACACCCACACGGTCGCCCGTTGAAAGGTGCGCAATACGGAACTTATCCCAACCTGCACCAAATACGTCGGTACACATCTCGCCAATTGCTGAATCATCTTCAACAATCTCAGTGGGCTTCATAATTAAGTACCAGCCTAGTACTTCAGTATAAAATTTAACTGCGGCATCAAGGTCTGGAACCGAAATACCAATGTGTGAAAACGTACGTGGATAAGGGGTGTTAACTGCTTCAGTCATCTTTATCTCCTCGATGTAAAGTATGCACGTATATTAACTAGACAAAGCAAACACTAGAAATTATGATTAATTCTTAAATCCATAATTTAAATTTATACCATGCTAAATCCACAGTGGCTTGATACGTTCAAAGTGCTAGTAGAAACGGGGAATTTTACCCGTACCGCAGAACAACGATTTATGACGCAGCCCGGTGTGAGCCAACACATAAAAAAGTTGGAAGAAGCCTGTGGCTGTGAGTTAGTCATTCGCCTAGGTAAAGGTGTAGAGCTAACTGAACAAGGTCAACGAGTTTACGACTATGCGCAAAGCTTGAGTAAGCATGAACAGGCACTCATAGAAAGCTTAAAGTTTGATGCGCCCTACGAAGGAAAGTGTGTAATTGGTTGCTCGGGTGCGTTGGCTCAGCGTTTGTACCCTGTACTTGTTGAGCTACAGGTTGCCCATCCGAGTTTGAGTATACATTTAGAAGTTGCGCCCAACCGAACCATCCTCAATAGCATTCACGCGTCTACTCTAGAATTAGGCATCGTCACGCAACAACCTGATGAAGAGATGTTTTCGTCTGAAAAAATCGGTAGCGAATCTTTGGGGCTTATATTGCCCAAAGGTGCTCTTGGTAATTTAAGTACGAATAGTGCTGATAATACTGCAAGTAGCCAAGAAAAAGACATTGCCGATATCTTGCTATCGCTTGGGTTAATTAACCACCCCGACGCCATGCACTATCTAAAACTTTACTTTAGCCACTCGGGCGAGCAGGCCCTAATGCAATTAGATCCTAGTCGGTTGCCAAAGCGTGGTTACATTAATCAGCTGTCTCAAATTTTATTACCCGTAAGCAAAGGGCTGGGCTTTACCGTACTGCCCATTAAAGTACTTGATAGCTTTACCAACGCCACTGAAAGTTTAACGATATACCCCGCCACAAACGATGTTGCCGAACCTCTTTACTTTGTGAAAACGCCCCACCGTTCGTTGCCACTACGCTATCAAAAAATTCAGTCGTTGATTGTACAAGCGCTTGAAAGCAGTTAAGTCAGCAAAAAGCGATGTTAGCTCAACTTGCTTGTTACGCGCTCAATTCAGGGCTCGGGCTTGTCATGGCCACTTCAGATTTGTGTACAGGAACATCCACTTTACCGCTGGCAATCACCTCGCCCTGCTGCCATAGCTTCCATTCACCACGCTCGTAAATATCCCATTGTTCGTCATGAGTTAGTGGCGCAGTGGCAATGATACTCACCACATCGTTGGGTGTGGTTTCTGCAGCAAAATCAATCTCTACCTCCACGTCGCTGAGGCAAGCTGGGCCAAACGGGGCACGGCGGGTAATGCTCGCCATTTTGGTGCTACAAAATGAAAACAACCAGTCGCCATTGCTTAATAAACAATTGAATACGCCCTGCTCTGCGTAGCCTTTTGCGATATCCACCAGTGTATCGGCCAATTGTTGCGGCATCGCATCACGAGGCAAGTTCTCGCGCACCTGATTCATTAAGTCGCAGAACATGGCTTCGCTGTCGGTATCCCCAACGGCTTCATACATGCCTTCACGAGGTACAAAGTTAGGCAGCTGCCCATTGTGGGCAAACACCCAATACTTACCCCACATTTCACGGGTGAAAGGGTGGGTGTTAGCAAGGTTTATATTGCCTACATTAGCTTGGCGAATATGACAAATAGCCGTTTCGCTTTTAATCGGCAGGTGAGATACAAACTCTGCAATTTGAGACGTAGCACAGGGCTCTGGATCGTGAAAAAGGCGAATGCCCTTGCCTTCATAAAATGCCATGCCCCAGCCATCTTTGTGCGGGCCTGTCTCGCCACCACGTCGGGTGAGGCCAGTAAAGCTAAAACACAAATCAGTTGGCGTATTGGCACTCATGCCAAGCAGTTCACACACGATGTACCCTTTTTTAGAACGTTAATAATAACAGGCTTGAGCATAAACAAGCTTGGCGCGCTAAGCAACGCGCAATACGTCTAATTTACACCTATTTATTGTGTCTGTTTTGCAAGCTAGCTGGGCGATAAGGCGCATCTACACCAACATACGCTGGACCAAAGGTAGCTAAGCCCTTTGGGGTTAAAAATGCATCAGGCGCAGGCAAAATAATAACCGCTAACGATTGGCCAATTTCATAATGCGGATTGGTCACTGGCTCACCAGTATTCTCATCAATTACACAAATGAGATCTGGAATAGTCACATCCACTTCACCATCGTAGTAGCTGATTAGGTTTTCGTTCTTAACTCCTAACTTGTAGGTATGTCCTGCGTCATTCCCTTCATCATCGTCTGCGCCAGCTAAATCAACGGTTCCGACAGAAAAGCCACCTATGGTATCAAATTCAAAGGCTGTCACTTTGCCTCTAAAGGCAACAAAGCCATTGCCAACATCTGCAATCACTTTGGCAATATCCGCACCTTCCTCTTTGGCTGCCGATACCGCTTTACCTAGCGCCCACGCTTTTGAAATAGTTCCACCAATAAGGGCATGCCGAATGTCTTTTACTGGCATAGCGTGGTCGATAGCCGCTATGTCGTTGGCGCTAACTTGGCAAAGTGCACGCATAACATGCTCGGCTCTTTGGTCATCATGCAACCCTTCACACACGAAGGTTTCGCAAAAGCTGTTGGCGGCAATAACAGGCGCGGCATCCAGTCCGTTTAGATAATAGGTTGAGTGGGTTATTTCAGGTACAGCCCGCCCAGCGGGATCACCGTCAATCACCACGCCACCATTTAACGCTGCGGTATAAAATGCCACAGCTGTATTAGAACCGCCCATTTCACAGCATACCGTGCCATAAAACTTTCTATCAAAATAAGACTCTATGCGGCTATACGCGGCGCATATAGCTGGCTCAGCATTTCTGGGTAAGGCTTTGTATTCGTCGGCCTCTTTGGCCGTTAAATCGAGGGCGCCGAGCAAATAAGGCGTGCAAATCCATTCATCGTCGGGGGCTTCATCTAGTCCTACAAGCCGAAGTGGTAATCCCTTCTCTATCACTTCGTTAATTAATGCTAGGCCTTCACTCATTTCACCACCGCCCCCGGTGCCTAGCACAGTACAGCCTAGCAAAATGTCTTTCATATCTTGAAAGCTTAGTTCTTTCATAGGTTTTCTCTTTCGGTGGTGTCTTTGGTTGCGGTTGCGGGTGCAGTGCTATCGGTACTGTTCTTTACGGCGCTCTTATTAGTAAGAACTCGCATTGCGCGGGTTAAAATAAGGTAGCTGGCTAACGAAATAATTAAGGCGTCTATGGCTTCAATAGGGGTGATAAAAAGCCCTGTTTCAGCGCTGGTAAAGCTAAACAGGATACCGGTTATCCACGCGGCTATGGCGCAAATGTTAAACGCAGGAATAAAGTCACCCGCCCGGTACACAGCTTGTCGTCGAAGAATAAAAAAATCAGCGCAGTAGATAGCCGCAACAGGGGTAAACATGATAGACAAAGAGAAAAGGAATTCAGAAAAACTATCAAGCAAATTAAGTGATGACGCCACGGCTCCCATCACACCCATCGCAATAATCAGTAATTTTTGTTTGCCACCATTAATGACTGCCGCAGCCCCCAATGAGGCACTGTATAAATTCAGTACATTGGTGAGCCAGCTGGAACAAATAAGCAATACAAAGGCGGCTAGCCCCAGCCCAACCTTTACCATCAGGGCAAGAATATCGTCACTACCGAATACATTTGCGGCTAACGAAGCAGCAATGTAGACAAACGTGCTTAATAGAAAAAAGGGAATGAAAGACGCCGACCATGCATCTCGTTTTGTTCGACAAAAGCGGGCTAAGTCGGGCAGCAACACGATAGACACAATAAAGCTTCCTACCACCGCCGACACCGCCGTACCAAACCCCATCGTGGGCTCGACGGACGCCAAGCCACCTGAGGTCTCTATCGCCATCGCGCTTTTTATTAATAGGAATAGCGTAACCATTCCCATAATAGGTACCAGCCAAGTGGATAATTTTTCCATGCGCTGAAAGCCGTACAAGGTAGTAACAACAATGACAGCACTAACGCCCCACTCGATAGCACTGGTGTTAAAAGTAATACCCAAGTAATCGACCAGTAAACCGTTGGTGGCTAGCGCGAATAAGTCAAGATTAACGCCGTACCAGCCTAATAATGATAGTACGAAACAAAAAGACACAAGCTTTGCGCCCCATACCCCAAACACATGGCGTATGGTTAAAAACGATGTTAGCCGGTTAGCATGCCCTACCAGCGCGGTAACCGCCCCAAAGAAAGCTAAAATTAAGCCACCTACCAGAAAAGCAGCAAGACTTTCCCAAAAGCCCAACGCTTCGCCTATTTCTATCCCTGTGATCAGCCCAGGAACCGCAAAGGCCAATGCCCCGTTTATCATACCTACCGCGACGCCACTTGTTTGCGCACTTTCAGGCACAGGCTCCAGGGCGTAGTCATTAGTATCTGTTGTATTTTCAGACGTCATATTTTTGTTATCCCTGTTAAGGTCGACAAATTGCGAAATGACTAACGCATTCCAGCAATTATCGTTTGAATTTATTCACTGACGTAAAAATAACGCATACATTTAGCGCGATAAAAGTCGCTATACACGCCCAATTTTAATTCCCAATACTATTGTGCAAACTTTCCACAAAATAATATTTTGTTAATTAATAAATTTTGATAGTCTGACTAGCGAATTTAACGCTTATTACGAACTTATTGCCATTTTAAAAAATATTATTTCACGCTAGCAAGATACTTTATCTTCTATCTGACTCCTATGAAGACCCCAGCAGAAAAGCTTTTCAGCGCGAAAGACAGTCCTATATGTAGCGATACATGAATTTAAGCTAACAGAAACTACCTTATGAAAAAGATTATTCATTTAGACAGCTACAACCAAAAGATATTGGCCATATTGCATTTGCAAGCAGACCTTACCAACGTGGAATTGGCAGGCCGAGTTAACCTTTCCCCTAGCGCCTGCTTTCAGCGGGTAAAAGCATTAAAAGAAGCTGGCTACTTTCGCACCTTTCACGCTGACGTGAATATTGAAGCCATGTGCGAACATGTTTTCGCCTATGTTGAATTTACCTTACATGACAATAGTGCCCCTTTTAAACGGCGCTTCATTGCTGCTATTCAAGAAATACCAGAGTTCATGGATTGCATGCAAATTACAGGAAAAGTGGATTATGTGTCGTTCAGTTGTTTTGCGAATATCGCCAAACTTAACGAAGCTTGTACATCGTTAAGTGACAGAGAAGACCTTGGTATTAAGCGCATTGAAAATCGGATTATTTTATCAAGAGAAAAATTCTTTTTGGGCTATCCGCTGGCGCAATTAAAATGGTTGGATAAAGCGAAAATTTCTATGGGTGAATCTGCATCAGACAGGTAGCAAAGACGTATTATCGTTAAGCCACTCAGACATTGCTGCCTCATTAACGATCTCTACTTTTCCATACTGCTTACGAATTAGTGAAAGCGATACTAATTTATTCAGGGCCTTATGCGCGGTTAGCACAGTTACGCCTAATCGCTCAGCATAATCGCTTTGCCTAAGCCTTACAGCAGTAGTGTGCTGAGCCGCACTGGTTTGATAAATTAATTTCGCCAACTGTACATGAGTAGGTAAGCGTAAAATGTCATCTAACCGCTCTAGGGTAGCGTGAAGCTTTATGGCAAGATTCCGCGTTAAAAATACGCCAACTTCAGGATGCGCAACCTCAAGTTTCCGAAAGCGGCTTTCATTAATTTGCAGCACATTGCAGTCGGACATTGCTTGCGCATGATGGGTTCTGGCCAACGAAGCATATAGGGTGAATTCGCCAAAGGTGTCGCCCCGCTCCATTACTGTGGTGAGTTGATAGTTACCGTCCACGCCATAATTGCCCACCTTCACTTGCCCAGCCAATACGATGGACAGCCCAGGTTTTAAATCCCCGCGATTGTGGATCATAGCGCCATTTTCGTATTCAGTTGGCGTACCAAATTGATTGCATAACGAAAGTAGTGACTCTTCCATTACAACCTGATTGAGTGCTTTTACATACGACAATTTTTCACCAAATCTATAGTTCTATATATTTACCATGTTAATGGGGTGTTAATTTAACTGCAATAAGTGGAGTTAATTATGAACTATCAAATTGCGATCATCGGAATTTTTCTATTATTTGCGTTACTGGAAGCAAAGCAAGGTAAGCTTTTTAAGAAAAGCGCAGAAGTAAGCGATGATGGAAAAGTCGAACTCATTGGCACTCTAGTACTATTTGTCATTACGCAGCCATTAGTGCTGTTTAGCGCAGGTGCATTGATGCTGTTAGTTGTACCTCAGTATCAAGGAGCATTAAGCAACTCATCTATTTTTCTTCATATTGCACTGCTACTAATATTTGATGACATGATGCAGTATTGGTGGCACCGCCTGTCTCACTCCACACGTTTCCTGTACAACTTGCACCGTGCACATCACAACGGAAAGTACATGAGCGTGCGCATTATCTATCGCAATAATGTGTTCTATTACCTGTTGATGCCATCGCTGTGGTTTTCAGGCGCGCTCATCTATTTAGGGTTAGGCTGGACCTATGCGTTCTATCTTGTGGTTAAGCTAGGTGTGATTACCGGTGCGCATGCCGAATGGAAATGGGACAGATTTTTGTACCAAACGCCGTTTTTTAACAAGCTTGCTTGGGTTCTTGAAAGGACAATATCCACGCCATCTACTCACAGTGCCCATCATGGCTTAAAAGCGGATGATGGCGTAACTAACTATAAAGGTAATTACGGAAATCTATTATTTTTCTGGGACGTGTTGTTTGGAACTGCCAAAATTACGCGAAAATACCCAGCTCAATATGGTATTGAAGGGATGTTTTACGCTAATTGGGTAGAGCAACTTGTATGGCCGCTATACAAAACCCCGCGAAAACCTAAATTGGCTAACAACTCAGCTGAGGAAACGACTATCAAACCGTCATCTAGCCCTAGTGGCAAAGCAGATTCCGAGGGAGAATTGATATCAGAACCTACGGTGAATAAACCTGACCCAGCCATATGAAAAGGGGCTGATGTAGGAGCAGTATTACAACTGCTCCTTACGGTTTTTATTTGTGCTTCCTCGGGAGCTTTGGGTAGATGCTCACTTACAGGCTTACTTAAGCTTCTTCGTAAAGTGTTGCAATCCATTTCTCTTCAGAAATGAAGCTCCATGCCCACTTGTCCCATTTACTATCGAGCCCTGTTTCAGTAATTGCTTCAAGGCTCATGCCTTTTGCTTTCTGCGCTTTTACAAAGGCAAAAGTTTCTTCAATCATGGCAAGAAAGGTCGTGTACTCAGCTTTGTTGCTAAGTTCACCATGACCAGGAATGAGCACAGTATCGTCATCTATTTTCGCCAACACTTGCTTTACTGAATCAATGTAACCTTCAACACTACCGCCAGAATTTAAGTCGATGAATGGGAATAACCCATTAAAAAATAAATCCCCCGTGTGCATGATATCCGGCTGTTCAAACCATACTATGCTATCGCCATCGGTGTGCCCTGATTCAAGATGCATAATGTGAATGGTTTCACCGTTAAAATGTAACTTAATGCCGTTTTCATAAGTGATAGCGGGCAGCGCATCTGGCGATACTTTTTCATCGTTGGCTAATCGAACGCGCACGTTATCGTGGGCGAGAATAGTCGCGCCTTTGTGGCTGTGGAAGAACGCGTTCGAGCCTGTATGGTCGCCGTGGTAATGAGTGTTAATTACATACTTTGGTTTATCGCTACCAAGCTCGCCGAGTGCCGTCGCAATTTTTTCAGCTAAAGGGGCGAATTGATCGTCAATAATTAGAATGCCATCGTCACCGGCAGAAACGCCGATATTACCGCCCATCCCCGTTAACATATGCACCGAGCCTTTAAGTGCTGTTGCCTCTATTTCAACCTTTTCGAAGCGGTCTTGCGAAAAAGCGGCTGGAATGAAGGTAGTCGAGACTAAACTTGCAGCAAGTAGAAAAGTTCGGGTAAATTTGTGCGTCATCAGGGTTCCCTAAAAGAGTGCTTATTATTGAATAGATTTAAATACACTATGACCTAGTTTGCGGTTCAGATCATTTTTTCGCCGTTTGGGATCTCACCAATATAAGCAAATCGAGGGACAGACTTACCTTCTACCAGCACCTCTTCTTCAAACATACTCAATGGGCGCACCCACAGGGCTTTTTCGCCATAACATGGGCGATATACCACTAAGGAAGACTCGTCTTCTGAATGTGTCGCTACTTCATAAACGTCGTAATCACTGCCTTTATAATGGCGGTAGCGACCTGGGGTTTTGAGCTCTTGGTTTTTAGGTTTTGGGGTAGTCATGATGGCTCCTGCTTTTTACTTTTTGTTAATTTGAATACGGTAGAAGTCGGACTCTGTTCATAAAGCGTCTGATAAGGTTGCTCAATTTTGAAGTTATTCACTAATCTACTCGGCTATCTACTCATCTAGGTACTCACCTATCTCGCACTTTACTACTCACCTTTCTAATCACCTATCTACTCACCCTCTAGGGGTAAAGGGAGTTGATGTATGGTTTGTGCCTCACCAAGACCAATGTGCAGACCAACTAAGCGTATACCACGGCCTTTAGCACGCTCGTAAGCTTCTTGTAGTAGGGTATCAAAGTAATGCGCATTTAACGAAGGGCATCGATGCTCAACCGTGGTTAGCTGGAAGTCTTGAAATTTAAGTTTCACCCCTTGAGTACGAATACGAATAGACTTGCCTGTGCGCTTTTCATGCGCCTGTATGCGTTCCTGAAGCTTTTCTAGTAAATGAGGCATAAAGTCGCGACATTCTTCCAATGAGTGAATATCGTTGCTTAGCGTGCGCTCTACGCCTATAGACTTACGTTCTCTCGATACTGACAGTTCTCGATCATCAATACCGTGAGCACGCTCCCATAATACCGCACCAAATTTACCTAATTCTTTTTGTATGCGCTCAAACGGGTAACTGCGCACATCGTTACAGGTAGCTAAGCCTAATCGTTGTAGCTTTTGCATTGTTACCTTACCTACCCCGGGAATTTTTTTAAGAGGCATAGCCCTTACAAAACGATCTAATTTATCCGGGGTAATGACACAAATACCATTAGGCTTATTCTCATCACTGGCCACTTTTGCTACGAACTTACAGGGTGCAACGCCCGCCGAGGCGGTTAACCCCAGCTCTGACTCAATTCGACTTCTAATTTCTTCAGCTATTAACGTGGCACTGCCACCGCAATATTGGCTATTGGTCACATCGAGGTAGGCTTCGTCTAACGAAAGTGGTTCGATTAAATCGGTATAGTCGGCAAATATTTCGCGAATTCGTTGGGACTCTTTTACATACGCCTCCATACGCCCTTTCACTAAGGTAAGATTTGGGCAAAGCTTGAATGCGTAAGCGGTAGCCATGGCGGAGCGAACACCATATTTACGGGCAGGATAATTACAGGTAGAGATAACCCCTCGATGCTGTGAGCTTCCACCAATGGCAATAGGGATATTACGTAACGCAGGGTTGTCACGCATTTCAACCGCAGCATAAAAGCAGTCCATATCTACATGGATGATTTTTCGCATGGTGTATGCTCCCAAACTGCCCCTAAGCCGCCCCTAAGTAGCTAGCTCTAGTATACAAGCCTTTAAAAAAAGCTGTATGTAAAAACAGTATTCTAGAACATATCAGTAACGCTTACCACTATATACGATGATAGTAAGTAACTACTTAGCGCTAACTATGAATGAACGGGCAAAATGGGCGTATCGTTTTAGATAAAAAAGCGCGGTAAGCTTACCGCCTATCGCGCTTTTATCTATGAACGGTTATTGCAGTGTAGTGGATTTCAATATCTTGCAAGTCCGTGGTATGAAAGGCTCTATTTATTAGCGCCTACTGACATCACCAGGTTAACTACACCATCAGATTAAAGGATCTGATTCTGTTTCCATTCATTCAATTTCTTTTCTCTCGCTTCTTCTTTTTCCATACGAGACTTTTTGCGGTCGCAAGGCTCTGGGCAATCACATGCTTTCGCGATACCTAATGCGCCTAATCCACCGCAACTACCTGAGATAGTTTTGCGCTGCACCACGTAGCCAACAGCCATGGCGAGTACCATAGTGAGGAAGAAACCGAATGCTAAAATAAACGTAGACATAGCCTACTCCTTAATTATTTACTTCTACCAGTTTATCAAATTCTGGCGTGGCATACTCTTCAAATCCGTCTGCCGTGCGACGAATGAGGAATACAGCAAGTTGTTCTTGCTCTGCAAGGTCGATTGCTCGTTGCCACCCCATTACATTGAACGCTGTGGCTAAGCCATCAGCAATCATTGAAGATGGGTTTACCACCGTAACCGATACCAAATCATGGGTTATCGGCGAGCCGGTATTCGGATCAATCAAATGAGAGTAGCGTTTACCGTCTTCTTCGTAATAGTTACGGTAATCGCCCGAAGTCGCTATAGCATTAGTACCAATAGACACCACTTTTTGGACCGCGCGTTCTGTCGTGACCGGCTTTTCAATCGCAATTAGCCATTCACTGCCATCGCCGCGTTCGCCTTTAACCCGCATTTCACCGCCAATCTCTACAAGGTAATGTTGTAAGTGATGAGCATCTAAAATCGCTGCCACTTCATCAACACCATAACCTTTAGCAATCGTTGATAAATCAACGTAAAGCATAGGATTTGCCTTCATAAGACCGGTTGGCGTTGTAGATAATTTCTCATAGCCTACATAATCTCGTACTGCATCGATATCGGCTTGGGTTGGCACTTTTTCAGGGCGTTTATTCGGACCGAACCCCCACAAATTGACCAAGGGGCCTACCGTAACATCTAGCACGCCGTCACTCAAACGAGCCAACCGGAGTGCTTCGTTAACTACCGTTAGTGTCTCTTTAGACACCTCGAAGTTATCAGAATAACGATATTGGTTAAATCGAGATAACTCAGATGTTGTGTCGTAGGTAGACATCAATTTATTAATATTAACTAGCTTTGCATCAATCTCTTCCTGCAAGCCTTCAACTTCTTTTTCACCTTCCGCAAGCACATACTTAACATTATAAGTCGTGCCCATGGTTTGGCCTTGCAGATGCGCTACTGCAAGCGGTTTGTCGCTGCAACTTGCTATCATTAGAATACTGATAGCGATAATAGCTAACGCTATACGTGCAAAAAATCGAATCACGTTTATGGTCCTTTAACTAAACAAAAAGGGGGCTCTCGCCCCCTTTCTTACCTAATGGATTTCGGATTAACCACCGAAGTCATCAAGCATTATATTTTCGTCTTCAACACCTAGTTCTTTCAACATGTTGATAACGGCTGCGTTCATCATAGGTGGTCCACACATGTAGAACTCACAATCTTCTGGCGCAGGGTGGTCTTTCAAATAGTTCTCAAGAAGAACTTGGTGAATGAACCCAGTATAACCTTCCCAGTTGTCCTCAGGCTGAGGATCTGAAAGGGCTACATGCCATTTGAAGTTATCGTTTTCTGCAGCTAACTCATCGAAGTCTTCTGTATAGAACATTTCACGAAGTGAACGTGCACCGTACCAGAAGCTCATCTTACGATCTGTTTTTAAGCGACGAAGTTGGTCGAAGATATGAGAACGCATTGGCGCCATACCAGCTCCACCACCGACGAATACCATTTCGTTTTCAGTTTCTTTTGCAAAGAATTCACCGAATGGACCAGAAATAGTGGCTTTGTCGCCTTCTTTAAGGCTCCAGATGTACGATGACATTTTACCAGCAGGTAGACTTAGGTTATTAGGTGGCGGCGTAGCAATACGCACGTTCAACATAATAATGCCTTCTTCTTCTGGGTAGTTAGCCATTGAGTAAGCACGAATAGTTTCTTCATCTACCTTAGATTCGATATCGAAGAAACCAAAGCGTTCCCAATCACCACGATACTCATCAGGGATTTCAAACTCTTTGTACTTAACATGATGCGCAGGGGCTTCAATTTGAATGTAACCACCAGCACGGAAAGGTACGCTTTCACCGTTAGGAATTTGAAGCTTAAGTTCTTTGATGAAGGTGGCTTTGTTGTCGTTAGAAATAACTTCACAATCCCACTTTTTAACACCAAATACTGACTCTTCAAGTTCGATTTCCATGTCTTGCTTAATCGCAACCTGACATGACAAACGACAGCCTTCACGGGCTTCACCTTTAGTGATGTGATCAAGTTCAGTTGGAAGAATTTCACCACCACCTGAATGCACGTCTACACGGCACTGACCACATGAACCACCGCCACCACATGCTGAAGATACGAAGTATCCTGCATCTGCTAGTGCGCCAAGAAGCTTGCCGCCTGGCTCAGTTTTAATTGCTTTGTCTGGGTCACCATTAATGGTGATAGTTACATCACCGCTAGGTACCAGCTTCGACTTAGCAAACATGATGATAAATACTAGCGCCAATACAATGGCAATAAACATGCCGACGCCTAGGAAAATTTCTACTTGATTCATTTATATGCTCCCGAGCTCGATTACAGCTGAATACCAGTGAATGACTGGAAGCCAAGTGCCATAAGACCCGCAATCATGAACACAGAGCCCAGACCACGAATACCATCAGGCATATCGGCATATTTAAGCTTTTCACGTACAGCGGCCAAAAGCACAATTGCGATTGCCCAACCCATACCACTTCCTACGCCGTAAACGACACTTTCGGTCAAGTTGTATTCACGTTGTACCGCGAATGCCACACCACCGAAGATAGCGCAGTTAACCGTAATTAGCGGAAGGAAAATACCAAGCGCGTTATAAAGCGCAGGGAAAAACTTATCTAAGCTCATTTCCAAAATTTGAACCAATGCCGCGATAACGCCGATAAAGGTTAAGAAATTCAGGAAGCTTAAATCTGCATCAGGGAAACCAGCCCAAGCTAGTGCACCTGGTGCAAGGATGTTCACATAAATGATTTGGTTAACCGGTACAGAAATACCCAGTACTACGATTACCGCAACACCAAGACCCATAGCAGTTTTAACTTTCTTCGATACCGCCAAGAAGGTACACATACCTAAGAAAAGTGATAACGCCATGTTCTCAACAAAAATTGAGCGAACAAATAACGACAAATAATGTTCCATGACTTACTCCTTAGGCTCTACTTGCTCGGGACGAAGGGTACGGATAACCCAAATCATACCGCCGATTAAGAAGAATGAGCTAAATGGTAGGATTAACAAACCATTACCCTGATACCAACCACCGTTTTGAACTAGTGGAAGAATTTCGAAGTTCAGAATAGTACCGAAACCGAATAGCTCTTTAATTGTACCAATAACAATAAGTACAAATGAGTAACCTAAACCGTTACCAATACCATCTAAAAAGCTCATCAGAGGTGGGCTCTTCATTGCATAGGCTTCAGCACGACCCATTACGATACAGTTAGTAATAATCAAACCAACGAATACCGACAGCTGCTTCGAAATTTCGTACGAATAAGCCTTCAATATTTGGTCAACTACGATTACCAACGACGCGATGATAGTCATTTGGATGATAATACGAACGCTTGATGGTATCTGGTTACGAATCATTGAAATAAACAAGTTCGAAAACGCTACAACCGTGGTTAGCGCTAAAGACATTACCAAGGCTGTTTCTAGCTTAGTGGTAATAGCCAGTGCTGAACAAATACCCAGAACCTGTAAGGCGATAGGGTTGTTGTCCATAATTGGCCCAAAGAGGGCCTTTTTCATTTCTTTAGTATCTGCCATGAGACTCCCCTTATGAACGCCATGCCTGAGTCTTCAGGAACTGGCCGAAGCCTTGCTCGCCTACCCAGTATTGAATCGTGTTTTCAACACCTTTACTGGTTAGGGTAGCACCTGAAAGCGCATCAATAGTGTGTGGATTGCTTGGGTTTGCATTTTTAACTACGCGGATAGCCACTTCGCCATCTTCAAATAGTTTCTTTCCATCCCATTTGTCCTGCCACGCTGGGTTTTGCACTTCGCCACCAAGTCCTGGTGTTTCTTTTTGTTGATAGTAAATCAACTCACGAACTGTTTCGCCATCGGCGTCAAGGGCAAGAAAACCGTACATAAGATCCCACAAACCACTACCGTGAACGGGTAAGATAATGCGAGATACATCGCCAGCTTCGTCACGTACCAAATAAACACTGGCAACATTAGGGCGACGTTGGAAGCCAACGTTGCTGCTAGTCACTTTTGTGCTGTACTCAGTTTGCTTAGCGGCTTTATACATATCGTAATCTGGTTCTGGTGCTTCTACAAACTCACCGCTTTCCAAATCAACATAGCGAGATTCAATCTTTTCGCTATATGTACTTTCGATTGTTTTACCTGTCATGCCTGCTTCGTAAAGCCCTGCTGCGTTCAAAATGTTGCTCTTTTTATCAAGCGACGCATTAGTTTGTTGTAATGAGCGCAAGCCTACAGCTGCGCCAGATACAACAATTGAACACACAAGACAAACGGCAACTACAACGCCAATCGTTTTTCCTAAAGATTCTTTTTTAGCCGACACGAGCTACCCTCCGCTTGATATTACTTTGTGCGACGAAATAGTCGAACAGTGGCGCCCAAAGGTTGGCAAAAAGAATGGCCAACATTACACCTTCTGGGAAGGCTGGGTTTAGCACACGTACAAGTACTGTCATAAAGCCGATGAAAATACCGTATGCCCACTTACCTTGGTTGGTAAACGATGCAGACACAGGGTCTGTGGCCATAAAGAACATACCAAAGGCAAGACCACCAATAACAAAGTGCCAATGTGCAGGCATAGCAAACATGTAGTTGGTATCACTACCAATCATATTCAGCAAGGTGGCAAACACGGCTACCCCAATTGCTACACCAGCAACAATTCGCCAGCTTGCAATACGCATGTACATAATGAACAAGCCACCAATTAAGATAGCTAATGCCGAAACTTCACCCGCAGAACCTGCGATAGTTCCGAAGAAGCTATCAAACCAAAGGTCCATGTTGGCGTAATCAAGCGCGCCTGAAGCCGCTTGGCTTAATGATGTTGCACCTGAGTACCCATCAGCAGCAACCCAAACTTGGTCACCAGAGATTTGTGCAGGATAGGCGAAGTATAAGAACGCGCGACCAGACAATGCAGGGTTAAGGAAGTTACGGCCAGTTCCACCGAAGACTTCTTTAGCGATAACCACACCAAAGGTAATACCTAATGCAACCTGCCAAAGCGGAATAGTTGCCGGTAACGTTAATGCGAAAAGTACCGAGGTAACGAAGAAACCTTCGTTAACTTCGTGCTTACGTACCGAAGCAAATAGTACTTCCCAGAAGCCACCAACAATAAAGGTAACTGCATAGATAGGTAACCAGAAACAGGCACCGTAGAAGAACAGGCCTAGCAAACCAGAATTCGCTAAGTCTCCACCTAAGGCAGTGAATAATCCTGCTTGCCATGTATCAGGCAGTGTACCGGCACCAGCAGCAATAGCTTCTTGCGCTTGGAAACCAATGTTGTACATACCGAAGAACATTGCTGGAAATGTTGCTAACCACACCAAAATCATGATGCGTTTAAGGTCGATGCTGTCACGCACGTGCGTGTTAGCTTTGTTTACTTTACCAGGAGTATAGAAAATAGTTGCCGCTGCTTCATACAGTGCATACCATTTTTCGTGCTTTCCACCTGGCTCAAAGTTCGGTTCAATCTTTTCTAAATACGCTTTTAAACCCATGACTAACCCTCTTTCTCAATCGTGGTCAAACAGTCGCGTAAAATCGGGCCGTAGTTGTATTTGCCAGGGCATACATAGGTACACAATGCCAAATCTTCTTCGTCCAACTCTAAACAACCCAATGTCTGAGCACTGTCACAATCACCAGAAATCAGATCTCTAAGCAAAAGCGTAGGGATGATATCTAGGGGCATAACGCGTTCGTAATTACCAATTGGCACCATCGAGCGCTCAGAGCCATTGGTTGTTGTTGTCATATCAAATTTCTTGCTGCCACCTAAGTGACCAAGATAAGCGCGCGTGACGGAATGCTTGTCTGAACCAGGCGTGATCCAACCAAGGAATTTCTTCTCGCGACCTTCTTTAAGCAGTGATACTTGGGTGTGGAAACGACCTAGGAAGCCGTGAACACCTTGTGCGGTTACGCCGTTTAATACGGAACCTGAAACCACACGTACGTCACCGTCTTGTTGTTCGTTTGCTAGCAACTCTTCTAAATCAGCACCGATAGTGGTACGAACTAGGCGAGGGTTTTTAGCAGATGGACCACCAATAGCAACAACACGACGGGCATCTAGCTCACCCGTGGTAAGCAATGCGCCAAAGGCCATTACATCTTGGTAGCTAATGTGCCAAACCGTTTTATTCAAACCAGCAGAATCCAAATAATGGATATGTGTACCTGCTAAGCCAGCTGGGTGTGGTCCACCGAATTCTTCTACGTCTACTGCGGCATCGCCAGTGGCTACTGATGAGCCTGCAGCTTTACAAACGTAAACTTTGCCGCCACTTAACTGCGTTAACGCTTTTAAGCCGTTTACGAAGTCATCGTTGCGCTCAGCAATAATCACCGCTGGATCCGCGGCTAGCGGATTGGTGTCCATTGCTGTAACAAAGATTGAATTTGGTACCGAGTCAAGGGCTGGAGATTTGCTAAATGGACGCGTACGTAACGCTGTCCACATACCTGACTCAACAAGGATTGATTGGAGTTGCTCCCGCTCAGTACTGGCGATTTTGTCTGCAGCAATTTTATCAAAGCTAACAGCATCACTGCCATTAACCTTAACGACTACTGATTGCAAAACACGCCTTGCACCACGGTTTACCTCTACCACTTCGCCCGCAGCTGGAGCAGTGAACTTAACGCCAGGATTCTTTTTGTCTTCAAAAAGCATCTGGCCTTTTTTCACTACATCGCCAACTTGGACGTGCATGGTAGGACGCATACCCACATATTCTTCTCCCAGAATGGCAACGCGTGAAACAGCAGACCCTTCAGCGATCTCCTGCTTCGGCGCTCCCTCTATTGGGAGGTCGAGACCTTTCTTGATTTTTATCATATGTAATCGCACTACTCTAATAGAAATACTCTTTTGCATGACCGCAGACAATCCTGCTTATCAGCATGCAAAAGCGTACTATTGTTAAGGTGTAGAACACCTTTAATATTTAGATTGACGGAATTTACTTACTGTTACGGTCAGCCTGTTATGAAGCCGTAACTTACATTCCAAATGTATAAGCGACGTTATACGCCTTTTCTTTTATAGACCAACAGTGAAAATTTACACTTATTTTTGTTGTTGTATTACTGCAATTAACGCTGTTGTTGAGTAGAAGTAGAATAGACCCCTACTTAATTTCGGGATTTTAGCATTAACCGAGCGGTTTGTGCCACGCAAATCATAGATAAAGAGCAACTTTTCTATAATTTAATGTAAACCCCATTTACGTTTAAGTGGTAAGTAAACAACGAAAAAGCCGTCTATTCGACGGCTCTACTCAATATTAGGCTTATTTAAGTATAGTAAACCTCTACCATTTCACGAGCGGGTCAATATCCTGTTCGTAATCAACACCTTCAACATCAAAACCAAACAGTTTTAAGAATTCGTGGTGATAACCAGCGTAATCGCTTAGTTCATGAAAGTTCTCTTGGGTCACTTTGTCCCACAAGGCTTGAATTTTAGCTTGCGTAACGTCATTGGTTTCAATGCCGTCCATGCGATAGCGGTTTGCCTCATCTAATGTGGGTGTATCACCAAATAGGCAAGTTGAGAACAACCCATGTATTTGTTCAATACAGCCCTCATGGGTCCCGTCGCGCTTCATCACTTCCTGCATTAACGAGATATAAAGCGGCATAACCGGAATGGCAGAACTGGCTTGTGTGACCAAGGCTTTCAACGAACTTACATTCGCTTCAACGAGTAATTCGGTATTTTTGCCAATGATAGCCGCGGCAGCTCTGTCTAAGTCTTCTTTTGCTTTTCCGATGGTCGCTTGACCATAGATGGGCCACGTTAGTGCTTTGCCGATATAGGTGTACGCCGTGGTCTTGCAACCTTCAGCAAGTACGCCAGCCTCTGCTAGATGATCCATCCAGCGCTCCCAATCTTCTCCGCCCATGACTTTAATGGTGTTTAAGATTTCGTCGTCATTTGCCGCCTCTAGCGTAACATCATGCACTTTATCTTTGTCGGTATCGTACGTTTTGGTGGTGTACTCACGCCCCACAGGTTTAAGCGTAGATTTATAGACCACGCCCGTATCTGGATCGGTTCTGCGCGGTGATGCCAAGCTATAAATCACAAGGTCGACCTTGCCCATATTGGCTTTAATCTTATCGATTGTTTGCGCTTTAATTTCATCTGAAAACGCATCACCGTTAATAGTTTCAGCATAAAGCCCTTTTTTAGCTGCCTGCTGATGGAAGGCTGCAGTATTGTACCAACCTGCTGTGCCAGTTTTACGTTCTGAAGGCGCTTTTTCGAAGCAAACGCCAAGGGTTTTTGCACCATAACCAAATGCAGAAGTAATACGCGATGCCAATCCGTAACCGGTTGAGCTACCAATCACTAGCACGTTTTTAGGGCCATCACCTAAGTTGCCTTTCTCTTCAATATAGGCAATTTGTTGTTCTACTGACTTTGCACAACCCACAGGATGTGCGTTTGTGCAGATAAAGCCTCTCACTTTAGGCTTGATAACCATAATCATTTTCCTTTTTTATGCGTGCGCCTATTGTAAACGTGCAAGGGCTTATAACAACTCGGAGCAGATGACACTAACTAAGCACCGAACACCCTATTCATCAAAAAGATACACATGTACAAACGGGTAGCGAAGTTCGAAAGCGGTTTTTAAAGTCTATATCGAAAGAATATCTTGGAACGCTATGTAATGTATACGAAAACAAAAATGATGAGCGACTATTGCGCTAGAAGCAAATGAAAAAGCGAGAGTTCAAACTATATTACGAACTGAAAATAAGTAAGGCAGAGACAGGAAAAGGCAGAGACAGGAAAGTGAAGTATGAAATGTGGCGTTAAATATAAAGTGGAACGAATCATGACTACACATGAATAAAAAGGTGAGCCCCCACAAGAGCTCACCTTTTTGAGTGAATTAACCTAAGATATCAAGCAATTCAACATCAAAAATTAACGTGCTGTATGGTGCGATTGCTGCACCAGCACCTTGCTCACCGTACGCAAGATCGTGTGGTACGTATAAACGCAGCTTAGCACCAACTTTCATAAGCTGTAGTGCTTCAGTCCAGCCTCTGATCACGCCGCCAACTGGGAATTCAGCCGGTTGACCACGATCGTAAGAGCTGTCAAAAACGTCACCTGAAGTAAGTGTGCCGTGGTAATGAACACGAACCGTGCTATCTGCAGTTGGCGTTTCGCCATCGCCTTCAGCCAATACTTCGTATTGTAAGCCAGACTCAGTCACTTGAACTTCTTCACGCTTTGCGTTTTCTTCAAGGAACTTAACGCCTTCTTCGATAACCGCTTTGCTTGCTTCTTCTTTCTCAGCTTGCATACGCTTATGGATTTCGCCGAATGCATCACGTAGTGCGTCGTTATCAACCTGCGGAGCTTGACCCGCGAAAGCATCTTTTAACCCTGTCACTACTGCATCAATCGCTAAACCTTCGAAAGGGTTAGATTGCAATTGTTGACCCATTTGAAAACCAATGCCGTAACTTGCTTGGGTTTCTACTGTGTTGAATGTATCAGTCACAAGAACTCCTGAAATTAAATTACAAATGCAGTACAAATTTCAAACAAACCGCGTTTCACGAATATGTTTCTGCATTTTCCGGTGCAAGAGTGTAGCACACCAGAATTTATCTTGCTTTGAGCATTAAATAGATGGGTGCAAATGGAACAAAATATTGTAAATTATAACGCAAAGTGGTTTTACAACTTGTTAAGTACTTAGTATGGTGAAGGCCATATAATTGGGAGGATAGCATGCACACTCATTACGATGCTGAACTAAAAGATACAGTTAGATACCTTGGCAAAACGCTAGGTGAAACCATCAAAAACCAATTAGGCCAAGAGTGGCTTGATCGCATTGAGAAGATTCGAAAAGACGGCCGAGCGTCTTATCAGGGAGACACGAGTTGCAGTGACGAACTGAAAGAAACTTTCAAAACGATGACCGACAGCGACTTGCTGACGGTAGGTCGTGCTTTCGCACAGTTTCTAAATCTTGGAAATATTGCAGAGCAAGAATATAACAGCGCAATGAACGTTGACGCGTCTATTGATGCACTGTTTAAGCATCTAGATAAAGCCGAACTCACGGCTGATAAAGTGCAAGAAGCTGTGGGCAAGCTAAACATCGATTTAGTGTTAACGGCCCACCCGACTGAAGTAACCCGTCGTACTCTTATCCATAAACACAAAGAACTAGCTGACTGCTTACAAGAGGTTCATCAAGAATCGCTAACTGGCGCAGACAGAAGTAAAGTTGAAACCCGCGTTGCTGATTTAATTAGTCAGGCTTGGCATACAGAAGAAATTCGCTCTGTACGCCCTACCCCTGTAGATGAAGCTCGCTGGGGATTTTCAGTTATTGAAAACTCACTGTGGGAAGCCGTTCCTGATTTCTTGCGCGAGCTAGATGGCCGCCTACAGGAAGATTACAGTGTGTCGCTTCCGCTAGATGCTTCGCCGGTACAATTTAGTTCTTGGATGGGCGGTGACCGCGACGGTAACCCATTTGTAACCTCAAAAGTTACCGAGCAAGTACTATTGTTAGCGCGTAAACGTGCCGCGAAACTTTTCGCATTAGATTTAGACCGCTTGCAAGTTGAGTTGTCTATGTACGACTGCAATGACGCATTGCGCGAAAAAGTAGGTGATGCGAACGAACCTTACCGCGCTCTACTTCGCCCCTTGCTTGACCGTTTTATCGCTACCCGAGATGGTATTGCTAGTTATTTAGCAGGTAAAAACCCAGATACGTCTAACTGGATTGAAAGCAACGACGAACTGTTAGAAGCACTATTGCTTTGCCACCAGTCACTTATAGACTGCGGTATGGACGTAGTCGCTAAAGGCTTATTGCTAGATTCCATTCGCCGTGCACATGTGTTCGGTATCCACTTACTTCGCTTAGATGTGCGCCAAGATTCAGAACGTCACGCCGATGTATTTAGCGAACTGACCCGCTACCTTGGCCTGGGTGATTACTCTCAGTGGAGCGAAGAAGATAAACAAGCCTTCTTGCTACGTGAACTTGGCTCGAAACGCCCCCTATTCCCTGCACAATGGGGCGCATCTGACGATGTGAAGGAAGTACTTGAGACATGCAAAGTCATTGCTAAACATAGTAAACACGGCTTTGGTATTTACATTATTTCGATGGCAAGTGAGCCATCAGACGTACTTGCGGTTCAATTGCTGCTTAAAGAAAGCGGTGTTGATTGGCCGATGCCTGTAGCACCTTTATTTGAAACGCTAGACGATTTAAACAACTCGCCAAGTGTTATGCGCAAATTGCTTTCTATCGACTGGTATCGTGGCTATGTGAAAGGCCGTCAGTTCGTGATGATTGGTTATTCAGATTCAGCCAAAGATGCCGGCGCATTAGCGGCAGGTTGGGCTCAGTATCAATCTCAAGAAGCATTGGTGGCTATTGCTGAAGAATTTAATTGTTCGCTAACTTTATTCCACGGTCGTGGCGGTACTATTGGCCGAGGTGGTTTACCTGCACACGCAGCGATTTACTCGCAGCCTCCTGGTTCATTGGAAGGTGGATTCCGCGTTACTGAACAAGGCGAAACTATTCGTTATAAGTTTGGAATGCCTAAACTGGCCAAACGTAGCTTAGGTATTTATGCCAGCGCGATAATTGAAGCTATGTTGTTCCCACCCCCAGCACCAAAGGAAGAGTGGCGTGAACTTATTACCACGATGGCTGGGCAAGGTCGTGACAACTACCGTGCTACTGTGCGTCATGACGAAGATTTTGTACCCTACTTCCGCGTGGCGACACCTGAACAAGAGCTTGGTAAGTTACCGCTAGGCAGCCGACCTTCTAAGCGTAAACCACAAGGTGGTATTGAAAGTCTTCGTGCAATCCCTTGGATATTTGCATGGGCGCAAACTCGTCTAGTCTTGCCGTCATGGTTGGGTGTAATGCGCGCTATCGATAGCGTGAAGAATGCCGAAAATGAAAAAGTCGTGAACGAAATGTTCGCTGAATGGCCTTTCTATCGTTCACGCCTATCTATGCTGGACATGGTATTTCACAAAGCGGACCCCCGTATCAGTGAAGCCTACGATGAGCGCTTGGTACCAGAAGAGCTTAAGCATTTTGGTGCAGCTCTTCGAGAGGAACTAAAAGAGAGTATTGCTTCATTGCTTGAACTCACTGGCGAAAACGACATCATGAAAGCTGATCCGTTAGGGAAAGAATCAATGGAAATTCGTGCTGCGTATTTGCAGCCGCTTCATTATTTGCAAATCGAGTTGCTAGATCGAATTCGTAAAGCGGGCGATGATGTACATAATCATGATTTGGAGCGTGCCATGATGGTGACTATTACTGGTATCGCAACCGGCATGCGTAATACAGGTTAATACCTATCTTGATAGGTACATAATCATGCTATTCAAACAAATAGCAAAAATAAAAAAGCCCGCTTAAAGCGGGCTTTTTAGTGAGTTTACATTACAAACTGATTATTAAGCCTGCAACTCAAAGCGATCGGCATTCATCACTTTAGTCCATGCTTTCACAAAGTCTTTAACGAACTTCTCTTTGTTATCATCTTGCGCATAAACCTCAGCGTAAGAACGTAATATAGAGTTCGAACCGAAGACCAAGTCGACACGAGTTGCCGAAAACGCTTGTTCGCCAGAAGCTCTGTCTACGATACCGTAAGTACTTCTACTCGTCGGTTTCCATGTGTACTTCATATCGGTGATATTCACAAAGAAATCGTTTGTAAGTGAGCCTATACTATCGGTGAAAACACCGTGACTTGTACCTTCGTAGTTAGTGCCTATGACACGCATACCACCTACCAGCACTGTCATTTCTGCCGCCGTCAACCCTAAAAGCTGGGCCTTATCTAACAGCAACTCTTCAGGCTTAACCACATAATCTTTAGGCAAGTAGTTTCTAAAACCATCTGCCTTAGGCTCTAGTGGTTCAAATGAATCAGCATCGGTCATTTCGTCTGTAGCGTCTCCGCGTCCAGCAGTGAACGGAACATCTACACTGAAACCAGCTGCTTCAATCGCTTTTTCTACACCTACATTACCGGCCAATACGATGGTATCAGCTAGACTAGCACCGGCAGACTCTGCAAGGGGTTTTAATACCGACAACACCTTAGCTAGTTTTTCCGGTTCGTTCGCTTCCCAGTCTTTCTGAGGCGCTAACTGAATGCGAGCACCATTTGCACCACCACGTAAATCTGAACCACGGAAGGTTCTAGCACTGTCCCATGCAGTCGATACCATTTCGCTTACGGTAAGGTCCGACGCAGCGATACTGGCTTTCAATGCATCCACATCGTAGGACGTACTACCTGCAGGTACAGGATCTTGCCAAATTAACGTTTCTTCAGGTACTTCCGGCCCGATGTAACGAACTTTAGGCCCTAAATCTCTGTGGGTTAACTTAAACCACGCTTTAGCAAATACTTCACTGAAGTAGTCTGGGTTGTTGTAAAACTTCTCAGAAATCTCACGGTAGATTGGGTCCATTTTCATGGCCATATCTGCATCAGACATAATAGGGTTATAACGTTTTGATGGGTCTTCAACATCAACAGGCTTGTCTTCCTCTTTAATGTCGATAGGTTCCCATTGCTCTGCGCCCGCTGGTGATTTTTTCAATTCCCAGTCGTAGTTAAGTAGCAATTCGAAGTAACCGTTATCCCATTGTGTTGGATGAGTTGTCCACGCTCCTTCAATGCCGCTTGAAACTGTATCACGGCCGATACTACGAGTTTCGTGGTTCATCCAGCCTAGACCTTGCTCAACAATATCAGCACCTTCAGGATCTGGCCCTAAACGCTCTGCGCTGCCGTTACCATGGCACTTTCCGACAGTGTGTCCACCAGCAGCTAGCGCAACGGTTTCTTCGTCGTTCATGGCCATACGGGCAAAAGTTTCTCTTACATGAAGCGCTGTTTTAAGCGGATCAGGTTTACCATTCACCCCTTCAGGGTTAACGTATATAAGCCCCATTTGCACTGCCGCTAATGGATTTTCCATTGTGTCTGGGGTTTCAACGTCGTCGTAACGCTCATCGCTAGGAGCTAGCCATTCTTTCTCAGCGCCCCAGTAAGTGTCCTTTTCAGGATGCCAAATGTCTTCCCGACCAAACGCAAAGCCGTAAGTCTTAAGCCCCATGCTTTCATAAGCAACGGTACCAGCAAATACTAGAAGATCAGCCCAGCTAAGCTTGTTGCCATATTTCTTCTTGATTGGCCACAATAAGCGGCGCGCTTTATCAAGGTTAACGTTATCCGGCCATGAATTTAGCGGCGCAAAACGTTGGTTACCCGTAGATGCTCCACCACGACCATCTGCAATACGATAAGAACCTGCGGCGTGCCACGACATTCTGATCATTAGGCCACCATAGTGTCCCCAATCGGCCGGCCACCAAGACTGAGAGTCAGTCATCAGCGCTATCATGTCTTTTTTCAATTCATCGAAATCAAGTGACTTTACGGCTTCGCGATAATCAAAGTCGTCGCCCATCGGATTTGTTTTGGTATCGTGCTGATGCAAAATATCTAGATTTAGTGCTTCAGGCCACCAATCCATATTAGTGCTGCCGGTCGCTGTAAGGCCACCGTGCATAACGGGACACTTTCTTTCTGAATCATTTACATCGCCTAGCTTTGCATTACTCATTTACTGTACCTCTTCGGTGTTCGACAAAGGATTTCATCAATTAAAACTATTAATTGGTATAGCTTTATTCTAATTATTCGGTTGTAGTTAAGACAGTCAGTTTTTTAGATGTGGACGAATAGGTTTAACGATTAGAAAAAATTAAACCTTACGTTGAGAAAACAAGGCCTTATAAATCTATCCGTCAACTCGCTCATGCAGAATTAACTAAAGAAAGCGTAGACAATGATTATGAATTTTCTAGGACTTTTGTCTCTTTTTTTTGTAAAACTTTCCTGACATATCGTAGGATAAACAATCGAATTTAGAGTTAATCCCTAAGAAAGGAAGTCTCACTTGTACAGACTATTTATAAGCTTGCTCCTTGCCTTTTACTTTGCGCTAATGCCCGTAACAGCGCAATCAGAGCCGCTTACTTTGCCCCCAGGGCTGTGGGAAGGCGTGAGTGAGTCTAACTATAATTATAAATTACTCCAGATAAATGAAAACGGGGAACACTTCCTGTTTGAAGCAGGTATAGGCAATGCGTTTCGCCATATCCGACGCCTACCCTTTGATAATGACCATATTGAATGCAATACGCTAAATTGCGAAATAACACTTCCTTCTTATGAAGATGGATATGTTAAACATTTAATTTTATCTCCCTACATAGACACCGGTTACCAAGTATTAGAATCGACTACCAATAAAAACAATAAGCCTATCTTAAGTAGTACCTATCAGTTGGATAAGCAGAAGAACCAATCTTCCGTGCGCAACTTTATCGATATGTACCGAGGTTCAATAGAAGCGTTAGCTAACACAGCTACTGACGATATATTTGGCTTGTGGGTAGGCATTATGCGTATTAGTGGTAAAAATGAACTCATAAGTATTGAGATTTACCCGAACAAAGAAGGCCGCTTAGTGCGATTTATAAATGGTAGCAGCTATACCAATCAGACTAGCTTTAACCCTGAAGATATTCTCAAAGAGGGAAGCGTTTATACCGTTAAAACATCACATCCCACTTTTGCCAACTCACTGTTATTTACCATTCGGTCGTCGAATGTATTAAACGGCTATGCTTATTCAGTTTATAAAAACAGACCACTAGAAAGTATGACGTTTACCCTCTATAGAATTCACAACTAAGCGCCATACTGCGCCCCAAGTAGAATAGCGGCGTACACATGGGTATGAAATCAGTGTCGATTTCGTTTCGAAATTAGATTGTAGCCCATCCCTTGCCAAGGATGCAGTAGCGGAGCCTACAGGGAAGTATTTACGGCTGGTTGTTATCCGGCATGGCTATTATAGGAAGTAGCTATTTATTAGGCCGAGCTGTTCTGCAGAGGCCACAAACAAAACGGCAGGATTAGTAAGGTCGTGAAAAACTGTCAGCAGCGTGGATGCGGTCTTACAAAAAGGATTTTTTATTGCGTGCGATGCGTAGGTGTTGGTAGGTATACGGTTTGAAATTAAATAGTAGCCCCTCCCGTGCCAAGGATGCAGTAGCGGAGCCTACAAACAAAAAGGCAGGATTAGTAAGGTCGTAACAAACTGTCAGCAGCATGGATGCTGTCTTACAAAAAGAATTTATTACTGAGTGCGATGAGTAGGTGTTGGTAGGTATACGGTTTGGAATTAAATAGTAGCCCCTCCCGTGCCAAGGATGCAGTAGCGGAGCCTACAAACAAAAAGGCAGGATTAGTAAGGTCGTAACAAACTGTCAGCAGCATGGATGCTGTCTTACAAAAAGAATTTTTTACTGAGTGCGATGAGTAGGTGTTGGTAGGTATACGGTTTGAAATTAAATAGTAGCCCCTCCACCGCATGGATGCGGTGGCGGAGCCTACATGGATGTATTTACGGCGTGGCTACGATTTGATTTCAAATCGGATGCCGAGCCTAATACATCCTTAGCCAGTTACGAAATCTACGCCTAGCTTGATGTCGCCACGAAGGCCTTCAAGCATGTCGTTTTTCGCTTTTTCTTCAAATTCGCTTAGCTCGCCGTATGGCAAGATTTCTTCAACACCGTTTGCGCCAAGGCGAACAGGGTGAGCGAAGAATGCAGCATCGTCGCTGTCGTCAGTTTGAACGTAAGTGTATTCAACCACGTTCTCACCTTGCATTGCTGCAACCAATGATAAGCAGAAACGTGCAGCTGCTTGACCCATAGATAGGGTTGCAGAACCGCCGCCAGCTTTAGCTTCAACAACTTCAGTACCTGCATTTTGGATACGAGTCGTTAGGCTTGAAACTTCATCATCAGAGAACTCAACACCTTCAACTTGCGAAAGCAAAGGAAGGATAGTTGTGCCTGAGTGACCACCGATTACCGGTACGTGTACAGAAGCAACGTCTACGTCTTTAAGCTCAGCAACGAAAGTCTCAGCGCGAATTACGTCAAGGGTAGTAACACCGAACAATTTGTTCTTGTTATAAACACCTTTCGCTTTAAGCGTTTCAGCAGCAATTGCCACTGTTGTGTTAACTGGGTTAGTAATAATACCAACACAAGCATCTGGACAATTGTCAGCAACACCTTCAATAAGGTTCTTAACAATACCAGCATTAATGTTGAACAAGTCTGAACGATCCATGCCCGGCTTACGCGGAACACCAGCAGGAATAAGAACAACGTCTGTACCTGTTAATGCACCAGCTAGGTCATCTTTACCGTGACCGGTTACTTTTACTGCAGTTGGGATGTGGCTCAAATCAACAGCTACACCAGGAACAACTGGCGCTACATCGTAAAGCGCTAGCTCAGAACCAGCTGGCAATTGTGTTTTTAACAACAAAGACAGCGCTTGGCCAATACCACCGGCAGCACCTAACACGGCTACTTTCATACCATTTCTCCTATGGGATTACTCACGTATTTAAACGGAACGTCACACTAATGCAACGCGGGGGAAAACTCAATCATCTGATGGTCTTAATACGGCCATTTAAGGCATTTTTACGTTGATATTCACTATCATGCATGATTATGCAATTAAATTGCGCAAAGGTCACCTGTAAGGCACAATATATGATAAATCGTTAATGACCATTTAACTTATTACCGCTAACTACTGTGCAGGACGCTATGGCCAACGCAAAACAAGAGCAACTGATTAAAGCCTTTAAAGAAATTTTAAAAGCGGAAAGCTATGGATCCCAGGGTGAAATAGTGGATGCCCTTAAAACTCAAGGTCATGACAATATTAGTCAATCTAAAATTTCCCGCATGCTAAGTAAGTTTGGCGCGGTACGTACCCGCAATGCCCGTGGCGATATGGTGTACTGCCTGCCGCCTGAACTGGGTATGCCTACCGCTAAAAGCCCGTTAAAGCAACTTGTTCTCGACATTGTGCATAATAATGTGATGGTGATTATTCGCACCAGCCCAGGTGCAGCGCAACTCATTGCACGCTTGCTTGACTCATTAAGCAAAAAAGATGGTGTACTTGGCACCATAGCCGGCGACGACACTATTTTTATCGCCCCTGCCGACGTGACACTTATTGAAGAGTTACGACAACGTGTGGAAGACCTATTCGAGAATGTCTAAGGCACAGCCTTAATTTTTGAGCAAAAAAAACCGCCATCACAAGATGGCGGTAAAGAATTTGTACCAGGGAGATACAAAACAACTTGGTAGCTGTGTATTTAAATTATCACAGACTCAGAAAAGAGTAAGAAAAGAAAAGTAAAGAATTTGAAAACTAGAAATTAATTATAAAATCCATCCTTAGATAAAAACAGCAACATTTAAACTCAACCTTTAAAATTAAATAATATCACCACCACTAAAAACATCCTATTATTCACCAACGTATAAATTCTAAAACCCACAAAAATACCATTGTCATTAATTGTAATTACAGTAACTTTCTTCCACTTTTCAATCTGTACTGAAACGCCCTCACCCACTTTTACTTCAAGCCAGATTTAACTATACTGAATTTGCGCAAAACCTGCGCCTTTTCTGCGCTAAACCCACAAAATTCATACACAATATCTACACACTATTTACCCCCTCACATTACTTCTTCATTTCTATTTTAATTAATATACAGCGTTACCTTTAAATAAATATTAAGAGAGAAAAAAGTAATATTTATTTTACCAATGTATAGAACCGTAAAGGTTTCATCGCTCTGCGTATAAATAAAGTAAATTAGGTCTAAATAGAACAAATTATACACTTTGTAAATTGCCAAATAGCACGACGAAGTGCTTAATTCTCCCGACAGAAAACATCTGCTCAAAATAAAAACTAATAAACGTCTATGTAATTACAAATTGTAATCACCTTCGACAAGGGGAATTAAAATGTTTGACACAAATAAACTCAGCACTGCGGTGAAGCGCGGACTATTACTGGCGGGTTCCGCTAGCCTGTTTGCCGCACCAATGGCCCTCGCACAATCAGATGACGAAAATTCAGCTGAACCTGTAGAAAAAATCCAAGTTACTGGCTCTCGTATTAAACGAGTGGATTTAGAGTCAGTATCTCCCGTTACGGTTATTACTGCTGAATCTATCGCGTTATCTGGTGATACATCGGTTGCCCTAGTATTACGTAACTCTTCGATTAACACTTTCGGTTCATTTCGCGGACAATCTGGCTACGGCAGCGGCGCATCTGCGTCAAGTGAAGTAAATTTACGTGGTCTGGGGGCTGGCGCTACTTTGGTACTAATGGACGGTCGTCGTCTACCAGGTTTAGGATACGATGGTGGTTCATCTTCTGATATGTCGATGATCCCGATGTCGATTGTTGAGCGCATTGAAATTCTTCGCGATGGCGCATCGGCCATTTACGGGTCAGATGCCGTTGCAGGCGTAATTAATATTATTACCAAGAAACAGTTCGATGGCGTTAATGTAGGCTACAGCTTTGAAGATCCAGGAGCAGATGGCGGGAACTCAAGCAAATATAACTTTTCAGCCGGCGTAACCAATGACAAAGGTAGTATCGTTTTCATTGCGGAGCATGAAAACACTCAAGAAGTCAGCGATGTAGCGGTTTCAGGCGAAAATGCACTAGATAGCTATTCAACCTACAGCCCTGTTGCCAATTTCTATGATACAGATACTAGTTCGTATCTTTATAACGAAGATTTGTGTGGCGATGTGGCTGACACATCGATTGAATCTGATCGTTGTGGTTATTACTACGGTAATACCACTTGGCTTTATGGCGCGTCTGAGAAAAACTCTTTAATGACTAAAATCGAGTACGAGTTAGCAGAGAACTTGCAACTTATTACTCGTTTCTCTGCACTACAGACATCTACAGACACTCGTTATGCTGCTACCCCAGTATCTACATCTTCGCTGACCATCGATGCGGATAACGCAATGAACCCTTATGGTCAAGATGGCTCTGTTTACTTCCGAACGTCTAGTTTGGGAACACGAGACACCACCACAGAAAAAACCACCTTTGAAATGGTGACAGGCCTTGAAGGCTATACCGACATTGGTGGCAATGAGTGGGATTGGCAAGTTTATTACCAACGCACGTCTGCAAAAGAAGAGGTATTCAATTACAACTTAGTTAACGACACAGTTGTACAAGATTTAATTGATACTGAACAGTTGGATTTATTTAATGTTCAAGGTTTAAGTACCGACGACTGGTCTGCTTATAACGCTGAGCTATTGGCTAGCGCTGATCACACTGGCACCTACCAGTCTACACAGATGCGTGACATTATTGACGGCAGCATTTCTGGCGAAGTTTCTCGAATAACTTCATGACAGTGAGTGCTGTTTTCGGCGCTGAGTACTCTTACCTTGATTTTGAGCAGATATCTGACCCTGAATCGGGCTTGGGTATTATTTCAGGCGGTTCGGGCGGTGACGACGTGTATGCGACTCGTGAGCGACAGTCTTACTATACTGAGTTTGCTATCGAACTACCCCATGAAGTGGAAGTATCTGCTGCACTTCGTTACGACGGGTACGAGCTTGAAGGGGATACAGGCGAAAGTATTTCAACCTCTGAGTTCTCAGATACCGTACCTAAGCTAGGTATCAGCTGGCGCCCAACTGAGTCACTTTTACTTCGTGCTAGCTGGGGAGAAGCTTTCCGTACACCAACAATGAGTGAAATGTTCGCGACCATCTCTTACGGCTTCCCAAGCGCATACGATACCTATTACTGCGATACACTAGATAACCCTGGTAGCGACGATAGTTACTGCTCATCAGGTCAGCAACACCTAACCTATTACGGCGGTAACCCAGACCTTAGCCCAGAAAACTCTGAGTCGCTTACGCTTGGTGTGGTTTACGATGTCACTGATGATTTATCACTCGAAGTGTCTTACTACCAATATGATTACGAAAATAAAATCGAAGATATCGACGTAGATGACCTAATTGCTGCTGACTTAGATGGTACGTCTAGCAGTATCGTTCGTGATAGCGATGGTAAAATTACATCGATTACCTCTGGTTACACAAACTACTCAGAAGTGAAGACCAACGGTTTTGATATTACCGCGAACTACGATCTGGCCACTGAAATTGGTGATTTTGGTGTCAACCTTGAATACTCCCATGTATTTAGTTACGAAGAAGAAGGTACTGAGTGGGCAGGTGAATTGTTCTATCCTGATAATCGCGCTAACTTGACGGTAGATTGGACCGACGGCGATAAATGGACGGCATCTTGGAGAACGCTATTCATCGGTGCCAACGGTGAAACCTATTACGATTACTATGATTACGCCGACAATTATTTTAAACATAATGTGACGGTTTCATATCATGTGAACGATAATGTGAAGGTTTCTGCCGGAATTGCGAATATTACCGATGAATTTGAAGAGTACGCACCTGGGGAATGGCGCGGATATGATGACTCTTTGTATGATCCACTAGGACGTACAATGAGTTTTAATGTTCAAGCTAGCTTCTAACATTTAACTTATAAAAAACGCCGCATTTCCTGTGTTCTATCTCTAATCTGTTTGAGATAGAACACAGTCAGCGGCGTTTTCTTACTTTCGTAATCATTAACGCTTTATAAACCCGTTATACCAGCTGTCAATTAGACAACACGGGCTAAGTGAGTAGTGTAAGTGCTTGAAGTACCCTACGAAAGTACCTTAATAAGCGCTTCAGCCGCGGGGCCTGATGATGCTGGATTCTGTCCGGTTACCAACAGACCGTCAACACACACTTTAACGCCAAAGTCGTCGGTACTTTCATACTTACCGCCCTTACTGATAAGCGCGTCTTCCACTAAATAAGGCACTACGTCGGTTAACCCCATTGCGTCTTCTTCACTATTTGAAAAGCCAGTAACGGTTTTGCCGTTAATAAAAAATTCACCATCGGCGCGTTTTACTTCTTTAAGTACGATAGGAGCATGGCAAACGGCGCCTACAGGCTTCTGAGCTTTCACCATATCTTCAATTAGCATTGTGGAGTGAGTATTGTCAGATAAGTCCCATAACGGACCGTGGCCGCCCGGATAGAACACGGCATCAAATTCATCTGCACGAACATCTTCCAACACAATAGTTGAAGACATTGCGCTTCTTGCAACCTCATCTTTTGTGTAACGGATAGCATCGTCGGTCATGGCATCATCTGCCAAGCTGTTTGGGTCGATTGGCACTTGGCCGCCCATAGGTGAAGCTAAGGTGATGGTATACCCCGCATCTTTGAACGCATAGTAGGGTGAAGCGAACTCTTCCAGCCACATTCCTGTTTTCTTGCCTGTATCACCTAACAATTCATGTGAGGTCATTACCATTAATATATGTTTAGACATAAGTTCTCCATGTGAACAATTCATTTAGTTATTCGTTCGTATGGCGGCAATAGTTAGATCAGAAAAAGAAAATCGATGCGATGAGAAACATAAAGAGAAGTTGATTTGCAAGATAAAAAAAATGCCACTTCCAAAATTGGAAAGTGGCATTTAACACTACAACTGGTTTTTAAACTGTTGCTTAGAAGCGGTAGTCAATACCTACACGCATTTCCCAAAGTGATGCATCACCCTGACGACTTTCAGGAGATGATGTACCTAGCGCAGCAGTATTGAAGTTAACTTCTTCCAAAATACCCCATTCATCGTTGATGAAGTTGGTGAAGTTATTCATAACGAAGTAAACCTGAGCAGAGTGATCTTCACGGAACGCAGGAATATTTTGTCTAACTGCGATATCCATTTTGAACCACCAAGGGCTAGTTTCATCATTACGCTCTGCGCCAATCGGTAATACGTTGTTACCTTCAAGATACGGCGTGTAGCCATATACAGAGTTACCGCTGATGGTGTAACTAAACGGACGACCAGACTGCGCTACTGCATAAGCAGAGAAGATAGTGCTGTAACCGTCGATAAGTTCAGTTGTGTAACGAAGGTCAGCAGTAAAACGGTGCTCGATATTCCAATCAGACACTGAAGATACTTCTTCGTTAATGTCAGTAAATGCTCTGTACTGGAAGTTAGAGAACGCGACTGAACTCGTCATTGGTTGTACATCTTCAGCGTGGCTGTAGTTATAACCACCGGTGAAAGTAAAACCGTTGTCCCAAGACTTGTTCATGGTCGCTGTTAGTGAGTAAGACACTGAATCTTCATCAGAGTTGGTCAGTTCAAGTGAACCGTAACCTACTGAATCATAATCAGGGTAACCTTCATCAGTTGTACCTACACGCTCAAGACCCACATATTTAATCATGGCTTGTTTCTGCGTCACGCTTAGAAGGAAATCTAAGTTGAATACGTAGTCTTCATCATTGATATGAGTCATACCCGCAGAGATTTTCCATTCGCGAGGCATTACGAAGCCTGGATCTAGGTTGTTACTTTCAAAGTTACTACCTGCTCCAGAAGACATTTCTTCGTCTAAATCAGAAGGTACTGAGTAACCAGGGCCAGCTGTTACGCCGTCTTCTGTGTTAACCCATGTAATGCTGCCGTCGAATAAGTCAGCGTATTCACCATCAACTTCACCACCAATAACGTTAGTATTTTGATAGTTGTTTGTCATCCATACGTTCGGGTTACCACCTGAGAATAAACCAACACCACCACGTAATTCAGTTGAGTCACTTACCGTGTAGTTAAGGCCAACACGTGGTTGTAGTAAGCTAAGACCGTCTAGGTTAGCTGTGTTGTCATAACCGTTTCCAGCTACGAAATCAGCGTTTCCAACAGGCTCGTCTGACGTTGTGATCCAGTCATAACGTAAACCAGCAACCACTTTCAAATCATCAGTAAGGTAGAACTCATCTTGTGCGTAAGTAGAGTGTGACGTGTAACCCCACTCTGCAGCACGGTCTAACAATTCACCAGAATAAGCGTAACCGTATTCGATTTCTGCATTTGTTCCGTTAGTGAAATCTTCCAAGCTTTCAAAAGTAATAGAGGTTTCAGAATGCTGAACGAAAAGGTTGTAGATATCTAGTTTGTCACTCTCATAACCGAAAGTTAACGCGTGGCCGTTGTCGAAGTAATAGTTACCACGGAACATTAGGCTAAGCGCTTCCCAATCTAGGTCGTTTGCTTGACGGCTGTCATCAGAACCTAGGAAAACGGTTAGGTCGTCATCAGAAGTATCTGTGTCATTACCTAGCTCAATTTTGATTTCACCAAAGTCGTTGCCGCCTGGAGTGCCGTCACCGTACATAGAACGCTGTAGGTTATCTAACTCGGTGCGAGAAACACGAATTTCAGTCGAGAATTTGTCTGTCCAGTCTGAGTAAAGTACACCAACAAACGATTGAAGCTCTGCGCCACGCTCGTAAATGTGGCTAGATAGTTCAAACTCATCTGCGTCGCCGTCAGATTCTGAGAAGTTGTTACCATCGTTGTAGTTGTACGTAAACGCAAAACGGTGATTTTCGTTGATGTTCCAGTCTAACTTAACAAGAAGCTTTTCATCTTCATTAGGCATGCTTAGAGGAGTTGTGCCGGCATCAAAGTTATATAGTGACTGAGATACAGACTGAATTTGTTCAAGCTGGGCTTGTGTAAGCGCTACTTCATTAATTGCGCCAGAACCGATAGCACCACGGTCAAATGTATTTGCGCCTTCTAGTTTTTCGTAAGCAGCAAAAACAAACAACTTATCTTTGATTAGTGGGGCACCCACTGTGAAGCCGTAACGTTTTTCAGTGTAACTACCAAGGTTGATATCATCACCTTCAAGAGAGTCACCACGTAGGCTGTCGCTACCATAGTCGTAGAACGCTGAACCGTGAACTTCGTTTGTACCTGTTTTACTTACCGCACTGATGTTACACGCAGAGAAACCGCCGTAGATTACATCAAAAGGAGCAATTTCTACTGATACGCCTTCGATAGCGTCAAAAGAGAAAGGCATTCTTTCTGTAGGGTAACCGTTCGAGTTAAGACCGAAAAGGTCATTCATGCGAACGCCATCAACAGTTAAACTGTTAAAACGCGGGCTTTTACCAACACACTGGATACCACCGCTACCGCCTTCATCTACGTAGATACGAGGGTCAATACGAACGATATCAGTGATATCACGGTTAATCGCTGGCGCTTGTTGAAGTGTTGCCAAATCAAAGTTTGCTGAAGGGCCAGTTTGACCGAATGCCAAGCTACCTACTTGAGAAGCCGTTACTACGATATTTTCGTAATCAGCTGCAGATTCAAGTGTTCTTTGGATAGTTGCCGCTTCACCAAGCTCTAGGTAAATATCGCTGATCGTTTGATCTGCAAATTCATCTGAGTCGATTTCAACAGTGTAAGGACCACCTACACGTAAACCACGAAGGTTAAATGTACCAGCACTATTTACTGTGACTGATTTAACCGCACCAGTTGGTACGTGAGTTACTTTAACTACGGTTCCAACAGCAGGGTTGCCGTTTGGACCGACGATTTGGCCATTCATATCTGAAGACGTTACTTGAGCCATTGCAGTCGTGGTTAGACCCACTGTTAGTGCAACTGCTGCAGCAACGCGGCTGAGCTTAGCTGATGAGTACATGTGTGTTTCCCTTTTTGTTTAAAATTCTTTTTTTTTAGCGCAGAGGGAATTTATTCCCCTCTACGACCTCTGATATTGACTAAAAGACTTCTTTGAGTGGATGAAATTGTTATAGACCTTCGTGTCATATTTATTACAGTTTTGTATATTTCGTCAATTCCGTGACGTGATTTCATCGCAATTTTTGCACCACACACCTGACCATTTGGTCAAGTTATTTTACTTATCAAAACCAAGGTCGTCTGACTTGTTCTTGTGGTTTATATTGATGACATATCATGGACTAATAAACAGCGTTTAACAAAATTCAGTCTGATTTGTAAAAAACGCTTATTTTTCATAGCCATAACCAATTAAAATAAATTTACCTATTGCAATAAATAACCTTAGCTGATGAAATCAGTACATAAATCACTAACTCATTTGGTTATTTTTTTGCCAATAGTCAGAATTATTGCTACCGGAAGGTGGATCATACTCCTTATTGCCGCACTTGTTTGCGGTAGTGCCGGCTATTTTTCAAAGAAAATAGAATTTATTCCGGTACCTCCTCAAACTGGTCGAACTTTAACCTGCCAAACCGAGTTACAAAATAATTTAGATACCTTTTCAGTGTATGTCACAGATGGGTCTATCGCGAATATGGCGTTAGAACGTTTATGCGACAATAAAATCATTAAAAGACAATTTGGCCAAGTCAGGGTCATCGTCGGGCAAAGCGACTATGATACCTTTCGATATATAAACCATGGAGTGGTCGATTTAGCGCTAATTAAACGTAATGTAGTCGATGCTTTCGGTGCAGATCAAATTTATGGTTTAACCCTAATAGCCTCGCACCCCAATTACAGCGCTTTCTTTATATCTCAGCGTGAAAAGCCCCTGCTTGAAAAAGAGTACTTGCTTGGCAAACGAATTGGCCTGCTCGATTACCCTTCCAGCCGCTCAGGACATATAGTTCCAAAAACCATACTTCAAAACCTTGGGCTAACTGAGAATAACGTGGACATTGTGTACTTCAATTCCCACAAAGATCTGCGCAGAGCATTGCTTGCTGGTGAAGTCGATATTATTTCATCGTACTGGGCCGAAGAAGATGCGCAAATTTTGTCTAAGAACTACGCAACGCCTCTACTAAAAAGTGTTAGCGGCATGCAATGGTTTTTGAAGATGCAAATGCAAAACACCGATTTACTCTGCGCCATGCAGTCTGTAGTGAAAGACATAGCCGACTCTCACGCACGTCCCTATTACAAAACCCTAGTTCTCGTGAATGGATGTAGTGAAGATGAGTAATATGATGTCAACTGTTCGCCCGTTTACCCTAATCTGTGCACTTATACTCTTTGCGGCACTTCAAATCATCAGTACGTTTGGCCAGATTATAGGTATTCAGTTTGCTCGTCATCATGCGAAAGACAACGTAGAAAGAAGAATAATATTGGACAGTGCGTTCCTTGATGTTGGGAATGCAACACTAAATACCCCCGTAAATACTTACGCGGTGGGTCGCTATATCGACACTATTAACGAAGATTTAGCCGCTGACAACTATCCGATTAGAGTCGCCTCAATACAAGGCGTGAATGCTGATGTAACCTATCCTGAATATAGCTTATCCCATACTTTTGTATTCGAAAACGCAGAGCAAAAAATTACGCTAATCATGCAATCGCTCCCTATGTATCAAAACCTTAAGTTTAGTTGGTGGGCTTTAGTAATATCAGTATTGCTTGCGCCTGCGTTTGCTATCCCTAGACAGCGAAAAGCTAAGCACGTTGTCAGTGAAGAATTAGTTGTCCCACCTAAGCCCAAACTTGTTATTAATTTACGCGATAAGACGTTGGGCAATAGCGTAAATGACACCGTTGTTATATTGCAAAACAAGCCTCTTTGCTTTTATACAGCGCTCGTTAAATATTGCACAGAGAACCCAGAACACCCTCTTCCCCCACATAAAGATGTTCCTATTGAACTTATTGCGCTTGCGAATAAAGCCTTTGCACGATTGATTGAATTAGGGCACACAAAACGTAAAAGGCCAGACTTTAACGCTAACTTAGATAAAACGTTAAGCGAAATCAGAGCATCACTTGATGAGGTATTTACCTTGTACCCTGAGGAAAAAGAACGCTATTACCCTCCACGTGCCCAGGGTGAAGGTTCTCGTTCAAAACAGCATTCTTATGCGCTTACCCATTTATCCCCTGACGATGTAGAAATTATCGGAAACTAGCTACTTTTTAATCAATTATGACAGTGACATGAAAATAAATTTAGGAATGAAAACGCACTCAAATTAAGCGAATGTTATTGATTCGGCTAGCAAATAGCGATCCATTTGACCAACTGGTATGAATATAACATTGATTCGTAGAGGCTAAACGCGTATCTTTGCTCCAATAAAATCAGCTTTCTAGAATTATGCAATCGCCTTTAATTATTGCCATTTCTGGAGCTTCAGGCTCTGGAAAGTCACTGTTTACCGAAAATTTGTTTAACGGCTTCTCTGCTCAAGGAAGGCCTGTGCAAGTGCTTCGCGAAGATCACTATTATCGCGCTCAAGACCACTTGCCCATGGAAGCACGAGAAAAAAACAACTACGACCACCCCAATGCATTTGAGCATGAATTGCTTAAAGCGCATTTGCAGGCACTGCGAGAAGGTCAGCCTATTGACTATCCTCATTACTGCTTTAAAACGCATACTCGCCTGCCTGACACAGAACGTTTGAACCCGGCGCCAGTCATTATTCTTGAAGGAATTATGCTGCTTGCTCGTGCAGATCTTCTGCCACTTTATGACGTTAAAATCTTTGTCGATACCCCACTCGATATTTGTCTTATGCGCCGCATGATACGAGATATTAAAGAGCGTGGGCGCACTATCGAGTCAGTTGCCAAACAGTACGAAGAGACTGTAAAACCGATGTATCACCAATTTATCGAGCCAAGCCGGTTCACTGCTGATGTAGTAGTTACACAAGGTGGTAAAAACCAAATTGCTCTAGATGTGATCAAATCTCACATACAGCAAGCGCTTCTATAAAGGATTGATATTATGGTGGGTTTACTGGGCATTGCAGTCCTTTTAGGTATTGCATTCGCGCTTTCGTCGGCGAAACGCAGCATTAGTTTTCGTACTGTCGGTGGCGCCTTTGCTATGCAAGCTTTAATCGGCGCATTTGTTCTGTATTCTGAGCTAGGCAAAGAAGTTCTGTTAGCAGCAACAGGGTTTGTTGCTAACATCATTGCCTACAGTCAAGATGGAATTGACTTTCTCTTTGGTCCTATTGGCGATAAATCCATTGCATTTATATTCGCCTTTAATGTGTTGCCCGTTATCGTTTTCTTTTCATCACTTATTGCTGTGCTATATCACTTAAAAGTGATGGGCTTAATTATTAAAGTGATTGGTGGCTTCCTTCAAAAGGTATTGAGAACTAGTCGTCCTGAATCTATGTCAGCGGCAGCAAACATATTTGTAGGGCAGACCGAAGCCCCATTAGTCGTTCGCCCTTTCATACCTCATATGACGCGTTCTGAGCTATTTGCCGTGATGGTAGGTGGCCTAGCCTCTATTGCAGGTTCAGTCATGGCGGGTTATGCGGGTATGGGCGTAGATTTAAAATACTTACTCGCAGCAAGCTTTATGGCAGCGCCTGGCGGTATGTTGATGGCAAAAATCATCTTGCCAGAAACCGAAGAACCTAAAGACGGCTTAAGCGAAATAGATTCGGAAGACACTGGCTACGCAAACGTCTTTGATGCGGCTGCTAGCGGTGCAGCATCTGGGATGACACTCGCATTAAATGTGGGCGCTATGCTACTTGCCTTCATCGCCCTAATTGCCATGTTCAACGGCTTAGTGGGTTGGACAGGTGGGTTATTAGGGTATGAAAATGTTACCTTTGAAGGGATCATGGGTTACATACTTCAACCCTTAGCATGGGCAATTGGTGTTCCGTGGGAAGAAGCACAGATAGCAGGAAGCTTTATAGGTCAGAAAATGGTAGTTAACGAATTTGTGGCTTACCTTAACTACCTTGAGCACCAACCCAACCTGTCTGAATCAACGCAAGCTATTGTCACTTTTGCACTTTGCGGTTTTGCGAACTTGTCCTCTATTGCTATTTTGATGGGTGGTATTGGTGCTATGGCACCTACTCGCCGAAAAGAAATTGCTCAGTTGGGCCTTAAAGCAGTTATTGCAGCAACGTTATCAAACTTGATGAGCGCAGCGCTCGCAGGCATTTACTTAACACTTGGCTAAACGACAAGGTTAATTACTAGATTAATTTTTAGGCTAAGATTTCGCCCAAATGTAGACTAAATGGTCTACATTGATTACATTAGGCATCTTAGATGAGGTTGATTGATTTAAGTCAACTACCACAGCTTTTTTGGCGGCCCGTCTACCTTTATAATGCCGCAATCAAAATAAACGGGATAATGTTATGCAATTAGTTGCTGTTGATTACACGGCGGAAAACGCCCAAGAAGAATTCGTTAAGTCACTACGAGAGACGGGCTTTGGGGTATTGAAAAACCACCCAATTCAACAGTCACTCGTGCAAGGCATATACGATAGCTGGCAAGGATTTTTCGATAGCGAAGAAAAAAATGACTACCTTTACAACAAAGGTAAGCAAGATGGATTCTTCCCTCAAAGCGTTTCTGAGGTAGCCAAAGGCTTCACGAAAAAAGATATTAAAGAGTACTTCCATTACTACCCATGGGGACAATGTCCTGACGAACTTCGTCCGTTGCTGTCGCAGTACTATTCAGAAGCTAACACGCTTGCTTCTGAACTATTAGGCTGGATTGAGAAACATTCTCCAGAAGAAGTCAGCAATAAGTACAGCCAACCGTTAGGCGACATGATCAAAGATTCAGATCAGACGCTACTACGTGTACTTCACTATCCACCATTAAGTGGCGAAGAAGAAGTAGATGCTATTCGCGCAGCGGCTCACGAAGATATTAATCTTATTACTATTCTTCCTGCTTCTAACGAGCCAGGGTTACAAGTAAAAGCGCAAGATGGCAGTTGGTTAGACGTACCTTGCGATTTTGGTAGCCTGATTGTGAATATCGGCGATATGCTTCAAGAAGCTTCAGGTCACTACTTCCCATCAACGACTCACCGTGTTGTGAATCCAGATGGCGCAGACATGACCAAGTCGCGTATTTCATTGCCACTATTCTTACACCCTCGTCCGGATGTAAAGCTTTCAGAACGTCATACTGCGGGTACTTACCTGCAAGAGCGTTTGAAAGAGCTAGGTGTTATCTAAAGAGCGCTATTCTCTTAAAAAAAGCCACGTTTTAACGTGGCTTTTTTGTTGGTGTAACTTATTGATACGCTCGCCGCATTTACGTGGTCACTACTCATTTTGTAAGTAGTTAGTCGTTATTAATTAGTAGTTCAGAGCAATCGTGGAAAGCTTACTCATGTACCGGTTCTCATCTTGTGAATTGGGTGCAAGTTGAATTGCGCGTTTGATGTAACGCTCAGCGTTACTGATATCTCCTATCTCGTAATACACTTTAGCCAACCCAAAAAACACTTCGTGTCTGGTATTATCTAAGCGAAGCGCGCGTTGGAAATGTTCCAATGCATCTGCTAACTCCCCTTCGTCCAAAGCTTGCTCCCCAAGAATGAAATGATAAAAAGGATTTTCTTTTCGTTGCGCTTCTACCTTTGCTTTAATTTGTGCTGATTTATCAAATAACCCTTGGTGGTAATACAAAATAGACAAGTTGTCCCACGCGGTCAGATTGTTCTCATCTAGATTTAACGCAAACTGATAACTTTGCTCTGCGGCTTCAAATGCGTCGACCATACGGTAAAGCACACCTAAATTGACCCAACTTTGTTGTAACTCTGGCGATAATACTGCAGCAGTCCTAAAGTAGCTGTATGCCCGCGTATAACTGTTGGCAATTAGCGCATCGGCGCCTTTGTTGTTATAGAACATAGACAGCACGAGGCGCTTGGTAACCGGCACCCGTGGAAAGTGCGTTCTGATCATTTGTGGGTCAAAATCAACATCTGCACTACTTGGTCCGATGTTGGTCACTAATGGATCTTTCGGGACATTAATAGTTAAGTTTACGTGACCATTTAAAAAGCTGAAGCCGTCACGCCTTGTCCAATACTCGGGTATATCTACTTCATAGAATGTGGCATCGTAGCCTGCGTGCTGAGCCATAGCGTAAGTCATGATAGACAAAGAAAGGCAGTTGGCAGAACGATTATAAAACGTCTCACTGGCAACCGAGTTCGCATTGCTACGGTACAATAGTCCCATTTCAGAATGGTCAAAGATTGACGAGATCAGACCTTTTACGTTGGTTGTTTTTCCTCCCGACTCAAAAACAGCCTCATCGACAAATAACTGAGCATCTTCTTCTAGTGCAAATACCTCCTCTTCCGTTTCAATTGGAAAAGACGCATAACTTGGAAATAGATGGTCGTGTAATGCAGGATAAGGATTCTTGGCAACAACGGGCGTAGTGCTAGCACAACCTAGCATAGCTGAACCGATAAAAACGAGTAGTGCAGTAATAAGATGTCGAAGTAACATAATGCAGCCCTCCCCTATTAACACCTTGGCGAAGTATAGCGCAGCACCCAATAATTTAACATTATTTTTACATATTCATATCTTCCTACTTTTCCCATTACGTAAACTTAATCATCCAAATTGAGGTGGTAGCGTAACAACCTGCGCAACATCAATTAATTTTCTATCTCAATTTAAGGAAAAATTTTATGCGTAAGTTAATCCCATTGGTAATGATGAGTTTGATGAGTCTTTCTGCTTTTGCTGGCCATCATATGGAGTCCGAGAAAACTGATATTGTTGATACTGCTGCTAGTCAAGAAACATTCTCAACGTTGGTGACTGCTGTAAAAGCCGCCGACCTAGTAGACACACTAAAAGGTGACGGTCCTTTCACGGTATTCGCTCCTACCAACAAAGCCTTCTCTAAATTACCTGAAGGTACCGTAGAGATGTTATTGAAGCCTGAAAATAAGGCGCTATTAACACAAGTCCTTACTTACCATGTAGTATCCGGCAAAGTCATGGCGGAAGATGTTATGTCACTGACCAGTGCAACTACTGTTGAAGGCAGTGATGTGAAGGTGGTTACCGCCATGGGCAAAGTGATGATTGATGATGCAACAGTAACGAAAGCTGATGTAAAAACATCAAATGGTGTGATTCACGTTATCGATACTGTACTGCTTCCTGCTGAAGTTAAAAAAGCGTTATAGTCCATTCATAGTAAGTAGCGGGTTTCCGCTACTTCCCCCCTTCCATGTATGTCACCCCGTCAAAAATCATTAGCACTAACTTTTTTTATAATCCATTACCTTCTTGTAGCGCGTATACCCATTAATCAGCTTACAAGGAAGAAGATATGTTCACTGTTTACACCTACGCTATCGCAGGGCTTGCGGTAATCATTTTTACGGTATTAGTTCAAAATATCGTTGCAGCAGTAGCGCATCGCAAACAATCCTCTTATGTACCAGGAAAAGTCGCAGAAGACTTAAGTCATGACAGTTTTGTATTTAGAAGCCATAGAACGTTTCACAACTCACTTGAGAACGTAAACCAGTTTATTATTCCAGCCATACTTTGTATGTTTGTTGGTGTTACCCCTCTCTATCTGGCTATCTTAGTTTGGGTGTATGGCTTATGTAGAATTGTTCATATGGCATTATATTATGCGATGGCGACTGAGCGTAATCCAAGTCCGAGAACCTATTTTTATATGATAGGGCTGGTAACTAACCTAATACTGTACGTGCTTCTTTTTATATCGTTAATCTAAATGAGTGAAAATGTTAATTATTAAACTTATGTTTAATGCATTTTTTTCACTCGCCGCGTTACTCTGAGTATAAGGTTTACAAATAGTTGGAAACAGCTGCATTGTAGGTAAAGGACTAACATGTTTATTGAGCAAGTAAATAAACGAACATTATCAGACTGCCATTTATTAATTGTAGATGATCAAGCAAGCTCTCGAATAATTTTAGAAGGGCTTCTTGATGAGTTTGTTAGTTGTACATCTGTTTCTTCCGGTGCAGCAGCGCTTGCTTACTGTGAAGAAAATACGCCTGATCTTATCTTGATGGATGTTTATATGCCAGACATGGATGGCCATCAAGTTGCAAAAGCCTTGCGTGAAAACCCGAGCAAGTCTGATATTCCAATTATCTTCGTTACCGCAACAACATCTGACGAAGCCCAATCAAAATGCTGGAATTCTGGCTGTGTTGATTTTGTGACCAAACCTATTAATGCATGCACGTTACAAAATCGCGTGAAAGCGCACCTCAATCATAAGCTCAAAAATGATCTGTTAGAAAATCTCATTTATATCGATAGGCTAACAGGCGCCTATAATAGACATTATTTAGAAGACTACCTTCCGCGCTTGATGAAAGATGGCAAGCGGAGTCATAACCCTCTTTCTCTTGTACTTTTCGATGTTGATTACTTTAAGCGGTTCAACGACCGATATGGGCATATGGAAGGCGATAGCTGCTTATGGAGGCTTAGCAAGGCAATTAACGATAGCTTGTTGCGTCCTATGGACAAATTAGTTCGTGTGGGCGGTGAAGAGTTTTTAGTTATTCTACCTAGCACTGATAAAAAAGGCGCAAAATTAGTCGCCAATCGACTTTTGGAAACTGTGTTTAATTTAAACATTCCCCACGCTGATTCAAACCTTGCAAGAGTGACAATTAGCGCTGGGGTAGCAACTAAAAATCCAGACGACAACAAAACCATCGACTTCACTATGCTGCAAGCTGATAAAAGCCTCTATGCTGCAAAAGGGCAAGGTAGAAACTGTGTCGTAAGTAGCGTGGAAAAGGCTCACAATGTTATGGAGCCGGAAATTTAAGTGGTATGGTAATGCTTAGTTTAGGGTAATTTATTAAGGCTTAACCACCCCAAGTGTTTTCTTACCAAGCGCTTTAGTATGTGATAAGTCTGCCAAGCAACTTTGTTGTGTTAGCCCTAATGACGCTAACTGTGCATAACATAGGAGTAGCGCTGCCATGGCATCTTCTAAGGCATTATGTTGAGGCACCGCCGGTAAACCAGCTCGTAGTAAGCATGCACCTAGGGATGCACTATTTGAGGGAACGACTTCGTGCTCTTTTTTCAATTCATACAAAGCAAGTTGTAAAGTGTCGATGTAATAAACCTCTTGTGCCGGTAAATTTAATCGCCTAAATACCGCATCTAGCACCGCCAAATCTAAATTCGCATTATGGATAACTAAAACCTTCGAGGGTAACTGTGCGGTAAATTTAGTCAGCACATCTTCTATTTTCTCGCCCTTTGCAATATTGTCCTGAATAAGTCCATGGATAACGGGGCTTTGCCCTAAAGACGCCTTGGTTTTCACAACGCTATAAGCGCTAGTTTCTAGAGCAATGCTACTATTACGCCCACATACCCAGCCAAAAGAGGTAATTTCTGACTCATTGGCGTTTAAGGAGGTCAGCTCTAAATCAATCGACATAAGGGTAGTGTCTTGTAAGGTCGCGTTTTTGAACCTATCGAATGATGATGGACCGCGCCCAGATAACCAGTTACTTAGCCATTGCAACATACCTATGCCATGCCACCGGAAAAATTCATAATAATTGCTTTTTGGGCTCTTTCGATAGCTTGAAACGATGCCTTTAGTTGATGCTTTTCTATAGAAGATAAAGACGACACTGACACACTATTATCTGCCACGTTATGCTGAAGTTGGTGCCGCCAGCGTAATCGATTTAAAAATATCCAAATATCCCGCAAATTCGCTGCATCTTTGGTAGAAAGCTCAGAATTTTCGGGCAACAGAGATAGCCTTGCGAGAGTGCCAGGTACTGATATCCCTCCTGCTAGGGCATAAATACGCGCAATATTGTTGATCAGTGCCACCGCACGTACTTTTAAATCGATCGTATCTTTCAGCTTCCCTCCCTTCTCATAAGTAAATTTTTGAAACATAGAAAGAGGTACAGAGACTTCATTTGCATGACGGGACAATGCCGCAAGAAATAAACTTTGTTTAAGCAGGGGCATTCTTTGACGTTGTAGCGTTTTAAACAAGCCCACATCACCCGCGGCGCAGCGTGCATCAAGAAAGATATTAAAGTGCATAATGGCATCTTTGGTAGGCGCATTTACCCATTTCCGCGCTTGTTCAACCGCTTGCTCTAACGTTAACCTCAGCTCGGGATTACTCGCCATAATATTGCCACTGCATAGCTTAATACCACATTTTGCTAATCCCTTGCAGACATAGTCAGCCATGGCGGCAAAGTAATCGGCTTGTGCTTGCGTGGGCAATTTAGCTAATAGCAACGCGTTGTCTTGATCCGATCCCATTGTCTGATCTTCTCTCGCTTGTGAGCCATAGACTAGCCACGAAAACATCATGCCGGCTTTACCATGTTCTTGCTGAAAGAAGCCAATGAGTTTTCGCGTCATAATATCAGTGGCCTGAGATAGCACTTTACCTGCAATATCATAATCGCCTGCGTGTTTAGCATGTGCAGAAAAGTAGTGTGGAAGCTGCCACGCTAAACGCGTTAATTCGTACAAATTGCTCGCTTTCGACAGTTCGCCAATAATAAATAGAACGCTGCCTCGTTGATGGCGAACAATATCACTGGCCGTCACCATACCCACGGGTTCATGACTGTCTTTATCTAAAATAGGCAGATGATGAATGTTTTTTTCGGTCATTAACGCCATGGCGTCAAATAACGTTAGGTTACTGGCAACATTCGCTGGCGACGAGGTCATAACACTGCTAACAGGGTTCGTCAGCGCAACACCGGCGGCAACCACTCGGGAACGTAAATCTCTATCGGTAACGATACCCACTAGCTGCCCTGCTTCAGTAATGAGAAGAGACGACACACGGTTATCGGTCATCAGTTGAGCCGCTTGTTGAATGGGCGTATTTACATCGGTGCCAATGGGTGCTTTTTCTGTTAAATCACAAAGTGGTTTGTACAACCACATAGATTTTGACTCTGTTATAGCCTGATTTTGTAGTGCATCATGTCGCAATCCATTAAAAAAAGTATTAATGCTATCGAAACGAAGAAGCGCTTTAAATGGTGCTTCATCAAAGCTGTACACTAGACCTGGGCTCTCTACCGTCACCGACATTGGATAGTCTCTACCATCCAAAACACGCTGGAAGCCAAAGTAGTCCCCTTCACTAACATAACGGGGGGCGTCTTGCTCGGTACTTACCGAAAACTGGCCGCTTTGAATGAGATAAATTCGGCGAGATTGTCCAACTAAGGTCTTTAGGTTTTCTTTTGTTACGTAAAGCAATTCTGCCGAGGTAAGTAAATCAGTTAATGAATCCACATCAAGCGTATCAAAGGGCGCAGATGCAGCAACAAAATCTGCGACTTGCTGGGCAATAGCTGTCATACACAATGCTCCTGAAACGATAAAAACCAACCCGCTTTTAGAGTTTCCTCTTTGAACGGGTTGGCTTAATAAAGGCTCAGTTAATTACTGAGCGTCAGCTTTTGGTTTTAACAATTAACTTCTAGCCGTTAGTGTGCAGATGCCTCTCCCGCCCCTTTCGGATAGCGAATGCTTTCTACTAACTCTTGAATTTCTTCCGGCGCCTCATCGGTAAACTTAAACACGATAAAAGCAACAAGGAAGTTAACTATCATACCTAACGTACCTATGCCCTCTGGCGAAATACCAAACCACCAGTTTTCAGGTACATTTGCCGCAGGATTAACAAACTTGAAGTAAATGATATAGGCAGCAGTGAACGCAATACCTGCAATCATGCCTGCAATAGCGCCTTTATCATTCATACGTTTGCTAAAGATACCCATAATAATGGCAGGGAAGAAACTGGATGCCGCCAGACCGAACGCGAAGGCGACCACCTGCGCCACAAAGCCCGGTGGATTAATCCCAAAGTAACCTGCAATAACAATGGCTACCCCTGCGGCCAGTCGCGCATAAAAGAGCTCAGACTTATCGGTTATATTGGGCGCAAAGTTACGCTTCAACAAATCATGAGACACCGATGTAGAGATAACAAGCAGTAAGCCTGCGGAAGTAGACAGTGCTGCAGCTACGCCACCAGCGGCCACTAATGCAATGACCCATGCTGGTAAATTTGCTATCTCAGGGTTAGCTAATACCATGATGTCACGGTCAACTTTCATTTCGTTGCGCTCATCACCAGAGTAAAACATCACCCCATCACCGTTCTTATCGTTGAACTCGATAAGCCCAGTTTGCTCCCAGTTTTTAATCCACGACGGTGCTTGCTCGTAACTTGTACCAGTTAGTTCAGGCCCGTTAATGGTTTCAATCATATTTACGCGAGCAAAAGCTGCAAGAGACGGTGCCGTAGTGTAAAGAATAGCAATAAATGCTAATGCATAACCTGCCGACTTACGCGCATCATGTACTTTCGGTACAGTGAAGAAGCGAACGATAACGTGAGGCAATCCAGCTGTACCTACCATCAATGCAAAAGTAATAAAGAACACATCGATGGTACTCTTCGAGCCGGAGGTATATTCATGAAATCCGAGCTCCACCGACAGACTGTCGAGTTTCTGCAGTATATGCATCCCCGACCCATCTGCGAGCGTGGCGCCGAACCCCGTTTGTGGAAGAATGTGGCCAGTTACCATGATAGAGATAAATACCGCAGGCACAATATAAGCAAAAATCATTACGCAAAACTGCGCAACTTGAGTATAGGTAATGCCTTTCATGCCACCAAGTACCGTGTAGAAAAACACGATAACCATGCCAATAACTACACCCGTCACGATATCGACTTCTAAGAAACGACTAAATACTACGCCTACGCCTCGCATTTGCCCTGCCACATAGGTAAAGCAAACAAAGATCGCACAGAAAACTGCAACGGTTCTCGCGGTTTGGGAGTAGTAGCGGTCGCCAATAAAATCCGGTACAGTAAATTTACCGAATTTACGTAGGTAGGGTGCTAGACACAAGGCAAGCAATACATAGCCTCCAGTCCATCCCATTAGGTAAACTGCGCCGTCGTATCCCATAAAGGAAATAAGGCCGGCCATTGAAATAAATGATGCTGCCGACATCCAGTCTGCAGCGGTAGCCATACCGTTTAGCACGGGAGGCACACCGCCACCAGCAACGTAGAAGTCGTTAGTAGAACCCGCTCTAGCCCATACAGCTATGGCGATATATAGCGCAAATGTTGCGCCTACAATAATAAATGTTAGTAGTTGAACGTCCATGGTATTACTCCTCGTTTACGCCATAACGTTTATCCATCGCCTTCATCTTTGACATATAAACAAAAATTAGAGCGACGAATACATAAATGGAACCTTGTTGCGCAAACCAGAAACCCAGTTTAAATCCAAAAAAGTGGATATTGTCTAGCACATCGACAAACAAAATGCCGGCGCCAAACGACACCGCAAACCAAACGATTAAAAGCTTGGCAAGGAGAGACAAGTTCTCCTTCCAATATGCTTTTTTGTCGTCATCATTTCTAAATGCCATTGTTCCGTCCTCATGTCAGGTTAATCAATTGTTTTATTTTTACATTTTCCTAACGCCCAGCTTTGCTAACATTATTGCCAAGCTTTTTCATTTAGACCGAACAGGCCTCAGAGCGGCAAAAGTCAAGCACTTAGGAGCACGATGTATACTCTAGACCTCACTATTCAAATTCAAAATGAGACCATGGTCGTAGGTAGACCATGGTCGAAATGATTATAATGCACACAGACTTGTTAACTTTACGTTAAAGGGAATTCATGACGTTCGGTTGGGTTACGCTTGCGGTACTGTATCTATTTTTGCTTTTTTCTTTGGCGAGTTGGGGCGATAAGAACTCGCCCCGTGCCCGCGCGTTAACCTCGCATCCAGCCATCTACTCGCTGGCACTGGCCATATATTGCACGGCGTGGACATTTTTCGGCATGGTGGGACAAGCCAGTCGCGACACATGGATTTACCTACCCATTATGTTAGGGCCAATATTGGTCTATGTGCTTGGGTATCGATTTATTTATAAGCTAACTCTGGTGAGTAAAAAGCAACATATCACCACAATTTCTGACTTTATCGCGTCGCGTTATGGGAAGCGTCAAACCGTCGCTCTGCTAGTGACCGTTATCGCACTGTTGGCTACCATTCCCTATATTGCGTTGCAGTTAAAAGCGATTGGCTCTACTTTTCAGTTGTTAACCCAGCAGCCTAATAGTAATTTTATCGTGATTGCTGCCACCACGTTTATTGCTGTATTTGCGATCTATTTTGGCACTAAACATGCCGATGTAACTGAGTACCGCCGAGGGTTAATGCTCGCTATCGCCTTTGAATCTACGATTAAGTTACTGGCGTTGGTGTTAGTGGCTTTTGTGGGCTACAGCGCGTGGCGACAAACCGAAACAGGCCCTTTTCTTGAAACCTTTGTGAATACAGCCGCACTCTCTCAATTTAGCTCGTTCAACTTTATCGCTCAAACCATCATGGCCGCGGCTGCCATTGTATGTCTACCTCGCCAATTTCATGTGGCGGTCATTGATAACCTGAGCCTTTCACACTTAAAAACGGCCCGTTGGTTGTTCCCACTTTATCTCGCGATAATTTCTGCGGTTATTCCCATTATAGCTATTGCGGGTAAAGCTATTTTTGCCGGCGCCAGCGTTGAGCCAGACTCCTATGTACTGTCACTCGCCATGTTCTCGGGCTCGGCCTTGCTACAAGTTATTGTATTTGTGGGCGGATTATCTGCTGCTACTGCAATGATAATTGTGGCAACCCTAACCTTAAGCACCATGCTAACCAATGACGTGATATTGCCCCGCTATTTAGCATTTCGAGGAAATTCTGCGCAAAAAAGAGATTTCTCTGCGCAGATACGCCTTATCCGACGCGTTGTTATTGCTTTCATTTTACTTATGGCATTTTTATATCATCAACAAATGACCAGTAGCCGCTCGCTACACTCAATTGGGCTTATTGCGTTTTCATTAGTCATCCAGTTGATGCCGGCGATCCTCGGTGGATTATATTGGAAACGTGCCCATGCCCATGGTGTTTACGCAGGCTTGTTAGTGGGAATAATACTTTGGGTACTGTGGTTGGTATTTCCGCTCGTAGGAAAACAAACCTCGCAATTTGCCAACAACGAACTTATCAGCCAAGGCGCGATGATAAGCCTTGGCGCTAATACCGTGATGTATATTATTTTCTCTTGGTTCGCCCCGCACCGGCTCATCGACAGAATTCAAGCCGAGGCCTTTGTGTCTCCTGCTGTGGTTAAAAATAGTGTGATTAAAGGTCCTAATAGCAATGTGACGGTATCTGACCTCACCACGCTACTATCAACCTTCATGGGTACAGGTCGATGCGAACAGCTTATTGAGCAATATCAGCATCACAATAGTTGCACGCTGAACCACCAAGCTTCTCCCGATGAAGACTTTCTTGCGTTTTGTGAGCGTGCGCTAGGCGGTGTTATAGGTGCATCCAGCGCCAAAGTGTTATTAGACAGCGCACTGCGTGGCAAGAAAATGGACTTCACGGAAGTGATTAACTTTTTCGATGACACCACGCAAGCTATGCAATTTAATATGACTGCGCTTTTGACCTCGCTGGAGAACATGGATCAAGGCATTAGCGTAGTCGATAAACATTTAAATTTAGTGGCTTGGAATAAGCGATACGCAGCGCTATACACCTACCCTGAAGATTTTCTTGCTGTAGGCATACCCATAGAGAAACTTATCCGCTTCAATGCTTCACAAGGAGAATTTGGCAAACTGGACGTAGAAGCGGAAGTAGAAAAGCGCCTAGAACACTTGCGCTCTGGTACCCCGCACCGATTTAAACGGCAGCGAAAAGATGGCCGCGTAATAGAAATGGTAGGCAATCCCCTACCTGGCGGAGGCTTTGTAACCAGTTTTAATGACATCACCGATCATATTGAAATTCAACAAGCTCTTGAAGAATCAAACATCGACTTAGAAGCCAGAATTAAGCGGCGAACCGAAGAGGTGCATACTATTAACGCCGAGCTACGCCTTGAAATAGAGCGGCGCTCTGGTGCAGAAACTGAACTTATACGGGCTAGAAAGGCGGCTGAAGATGCGAATGCCAGTAAAACTCGCTTCCTGGCACTTGCCAGCCATGATGTACTTCAGCCTCTTAATGCCGCCAAGTTATATATCTCGGCACTAGAGGAACAAGAACTATCGAATGGTGTGCATGAAATCATTCAAAAGCTGCATCACTCCGTGACCTCAAGTGAAGCCCTTATCGGTACGCTTTTAGATATTTCACGCCTTGACCAAGGTGAAATGAAACCAGACATTGAGCCCGTGGATGTGCAGGCTCTTCTCAGCCCGCTTATTGACGATATAAGAATGCGGGCACGGGAAAAAGGCCTTTCACTGCGGGTATGGATTAAACCACTTTGGGTAATGGCCGACAAGACTTACTTATATCGAATTATGCAAAACCTGCTGTCAAATGCAGTGAAATACACCCAAAGCGGCAAAGTTGTATTGGTTATAAAACCCGTAGGGTCAGTCGTTTCTTTTCGTGTTTACGACACGGGTATCGGCATTTCGGAAGATAAAAAAGATAACATCTTTAGTGATTTCTATCGCATTAATCAAAGTGCTGAACATGGTATCGGCTTGGGGCTAGGCGTGGTGCGTAGGTTGAGCCAGCAGTTGGGTAGCGATATAACCGTATCGTCAACACTGCAAAAAGGGAGCTGCTTTACCTTCACCCTGCCAAAAGCCCAGCCAGGTTCTTCGATAAGTACGACAACTAAGCATAAAAACACCACCTTTACTGGTTTACAGGTACTTTGCGTAGATGATCAAAGGGAGAACCTAGATGCCATGCAAACGCTGCTAGCACGCTGGGGCGTTAAGGTGATGTTGGCGGGGTCTTGGGATGAAGCGCTTGCCCTGATTGAGCAAACATCACCTCAGATATTATTGATGGACTATCAATTAAGCCACGATGAAACGCAAAACGGCTTAGCCTTAATAGATAAAATTAGATACCAGCTTGATGCCATATTACCCGCTGCGCTTATCACAGCCACGCCGGATGAAGATTTAGTGGTTAAGTGTAAGGATCAAGGGGTTAACTATTTATCTAAGCCGCTAAAACCCGCAAAACTTAGGGCACTATTACAAAGTATGACTCGCCATATTCGCGAGTCACACTATACCGATAGCGACTAAATTTGGGGGGCGCTTTTCACCTGGCTCTTTTTCGTCGGTTTATCGGATTGTTCTTCCGTTTTAGTCGCTGCGGTTGTTGGGGTTACTTTACCCATGGTGCCCCACGCTGATTTAGGATTTATAAGCACAGGACGAGTTAAAATTAGGTTATTGGGGTACATGAGGGTTTCGCGCTCAGAAGTAACCAGCCGAGTACTAAATGGCCCTAAGTCGGCAATATAGCCCTCTATAAAATTATCGCCATCGAGGATACGAATAAAATTTCCTCGGCGATACGCAACGTTCGTCAACAGTATGAAATAAGCGGTAATATTGCTTATCAGTGACCAACTGGCGAAAAGCGCTACCCCTGTTACCGTGATAATAGAGGTTGATAATACCAATAGACCTGAGAAGTCGATTCCCCACGCTAGAAGCAGCAAGGCTAACGATACGGTCGCCACAATAACTCGTGCGGCAAATAACCCCTTAATTGCGCTGGTAGACTTTAATTTGGTTTTCTCAATATTGGTTTCAAGTTTGGGAAGAATTTTTCGTGAAGCCGCCAAATAAAACAGTAAAACCAACCCACTCCAAATAAGGTTTGATTGGTAGCTCGTAAGCCAAACCAATACCTCTTGCCACCACTGCACCATAGTAAAAAACTCATTATATCCTCATGTTACCCCATGCTATCGCGTAACGTTTTTGAGTTCATCCAGATATTACTGTCGCCACCACAATAATAATTCGTAAGACCATTAATAAAAGGTGCTTTATGATGCGCGCCAATTCGCTGCAGTCCGACTAATCTGGCTATGCACCCAAAAAGGTGCTAATGATTAAGCAGCACTTTTTTTAAAATTTATAACCACAGGCAATTTACAATGCGCATAGCGATTTTATCCCGGAACCCTCGTCTCTATTCAACTTCTCGCTTAGTAGAGGCTGGACGTGCTCGCGGTCACGAAGTAGATGTTATCGATACCATGCATTGCTATATGGATATCACCAGTTCTCGTCCATCGGTGCGTTACAAAGGTAAAAGACTTCCTTATTACGATGCGGTTATTCCTCGCATTGGCGCTTCTGTTACCTTTTACGGTACTTCGGTTGTACGCCAATTCGAAATGATGGGCACTTACAGTGTTAATGAGTCTGTGGCGATAAGCCGCTCTAGAGACAAGTTACGTTCTCTACAACTGTTATCACGTAAAGGCATTGGCATGCCACGAACTGGCTTTGCCCACCACCCAGATAAGATAGAAGACGTGATAAAAACCGTGGGCGGTGCGCCAGTGGTCATTAAACTACTTGAAGGGACTCAAGGTATTGGTGTGGTATTGGCTGATACCCATAAAGCGGCTGAATCAATTATTGAAGCCTTCATGGGGTTAAATGCCAGTATCCTAGTGCAAGAGTTTATTAAAGAAGCGGGTGGCTCTGATATTCGATGCTTCGTAGTAGGCGGTAAAGTGGTTGCCGCAATGAAACGACAAGCGGCACCGGGTGAGTTTCGCTCTAACCTTCATAGAGGCGGTCAAGCCAGCTTAGTAAGACTAAGCCCAGCTGAACGCAAAACTGCCGTAGACGCTGCTAAAACGATGGGTTTGAACTGCTGTGGCGTAGATATTTTGCGTTCAAATAATGGGCCTGTAGTGATGGAAGTAAACTCTTCACCAGGCTTAGAAGGCATTGAAAAAGCCACTAATAAAGATGTGGCCGGTATGATCATTGAATTTATTGAAAAAAGTGCAGAGCCGCACAAAACCAAAACACGAGGTAAAGGCTAAGTGGCAGTGGATAATTTAGTCATTGGTGGGCAGAGTATCGCGCCAGGCGAATCAGTGAAAATTGAGCTGGAGATGCCCCCGTTATACACCGCGACAAACATGAGCATTCCCGTGTATGTTACCCGTGGTAAACGCCCTGGCCCGACGATGTTTGTTAGCGCCGCTATCCATGGTGATGAACTCAATGGTATCGAAATTGTAGGCAGACTCATTCGCTCACGAGCCATTGAACGGTTAAGAGGTACCCTAATCGCGGTGCCGATGGTGAACGTGTACGGGGTGTTAAACCAGTCTCGCTATTTGCCTGACCGCCGCGATCTAAATCGCAGTTTTCCTGGCAGTAAGAAAGGTTCGCTTGCAGGCCGACTAGCCAACTTGTTCTTAAAGGAAATTGTGCAAAAGTGCGATGTAGGCATAGACCTTCACACTGGCGCAATCCACCGTAGTAATTTGCCGCAAATTCGCGCCGACTTAGACGACCCTGAAGTACTAGAGATGGCAAAGGCGTTTGGCGTTCCCGTATTATTAAACGCTGAGCTGCGGGAAGGTTCGTTACGTGAAACCGCCAGCGAGAGTGGCGTTAAAATTTTGCTCTATGAAGCAGGGCAAGCCTTGCGATACGATGAGTTCTCTATTCGCGCTGGACTTCGCGGTATTATTAATACCATGCGTCATTTGGGTATGTTGAATAAGAGTCGTAGTAAGGGGCACAGTATTGAGCGATTTATTGCCCGTCAGAGTGGCTGGATACGCGCTACAGAAAGTGGCTTTGTTACTCATTTAGCCCAGTTGGGCGATCACGTGAACAAAGGGGATAAACTGGCGACCATAGCTGATCCGTTCGGTGGATATTTGGCCAGTATTGAAAGCCCCGCTGAGGGGGTAGTGGTAGGTAAACAAAACATACCTCTGACGCAAGAAGGAGAAGCGGTCTATCACATTGCCTATTTCTCACAACCCGATACAGTGGCAGAGCATGTAGAGTTATTGCAAGACAACCTGCTACCAGGTGAAACGGATAATACTTGATTGAAGGCGAACACATGAAAAATAAAAAAATAGTGGGTGCGGTGGAATTATGTGACCTTCCCGCATTTACCATCACTGATTTAAATGTTCGGGTTGATACCGGCGCAGCAACCTCTTCATTGCATGTAGATAATATTGAAGAGTTTGAGGTAGACGATGAATTATGGATTCGCTTCGATATTCATCCTGATATTCATAATGTTGATAGAGTGGTTAGAAGAGAAGTAAAAGTTGAAGCAAAAAAGCGTGTCAAAAGCTCAACGGCCACAAGAGAGAAGCGTTATGTGATAGTAACGCCTATAATAATGGATAGTGTGCAATGGGATATTCAATTAACCCTAACCGACCGCTCTGAAATGACGTATCTTATGTTACTTGGCAGAGAGGCCATGAGCGGCCATTTTTTGGTTGATCCTGAGCACGACTTTTTACTTACAGGGAAGGATTGATAGTCGATACAATGATAGGACATATGATCAGTCGAATATTACTCTCGTCAGCTTTTATACTACTAAGTGGCTTATTCACTTCACTAGGTTTAGCTGGCGAGGTCACTGACTCACCTAGCCTAGAAAAGAACACTAAAGCAGCATTGCCTCATAGAATACTGCGCCTTCCTAATGTTCATCCTGGTCGAGATCCCGTTTACGCATACGCCAAAACCCTACTTTCAAAAGCACTGGAAGTGACAGAAGATAAGTATGGCACCTTTGAGTTGCACGTCAGTAAACAGGAAATTGCGCAAGAGCGCCAATTAAGAAGTTTAGAACACGACATGTTAGATGTAACGTGGAGCGTGTCTTCTATCGACAGAGAAAAACAACATCGAGCAATACGTATTCCTATCATGGGCGGATTTTTTGGCAAGCGTATTATGCTTATTCGCGCCGATGATAATCGCTTCGATAACCCATTAACACTTCAGAGCCTTAAATCAATGCGGGCGGTGCAAGGCTACGACTGGCCTGACACCCGTATTTTTCGTTACAATGAAATTCCCGTGCTTGAAACTACTTATCAAGCCTCTTTTCGAATTGTGGCTGAAGGTTTTGCCGATATGTTTCCGCGCAGTGTAATGGAAATACAACATGAATTGGACAAGCAACCTGAGAGCACATTGAAAATTGAGCCACACCTGGTGGTGTCTTATGAGAGTCCTCTGTTTTACTTTGTTGCATCAGATCAGGAGGCCTTGGCTAACCGAATCAGTGAAGGGCTTACTGTCTTGCTGGAATCTGGAGAATTTCAGGCATTCTTAAAGGCGCAGCCTGTTTATCAGGACAGCATGACGCTGATGCGTGGACGTACTGAGATTGAAATTGAGAACCCTTTGTTAAGCGAACAAAGTAAGGCTGCGCTTAAGCATTACCTTACTTATTATGAATCCGATTTGCTTATTGAACCGATTGAAGTGCCGCTAGAAAAGACTAATGATCACTTGTAGCGGGCGGCTCTAGCTCTAGTTGAGATGCAATTAATACCGCTTGAGTACGATTATTTATGCCAAGCTTTTTAAAAATAGCAGTAACGTGGGCTTTTACCGTAGCTTCGGCAATATCCAAATTATAACCAATTTGCTTGTTAAGTAACCCATCTCGCATAAAGCACAGTACTTTGTATTGAGACGGTGTTAGTGAGGCTACATTATCTGCAAGCTCAGAAAACTCCTCATCAATCTCATCGACACTATCGCTTAAATTAGGTGGTAGCCATACATCCCCATCTAAAATAGCTTGTACCGCATTAGCAATATCACCAGAGCTGGCAGTTTTAGGGATAAATCCCAGCGCCCCGGCACTCATGATTTTTGATATAAGTTGGGTATCTTCCGTGCCAGACACTACAGCTACAGGTACGTCAGGAAACAGTTTACGAATGTGAATTAACCCGAAAAGGTCGTTGCTGCCCGGCATATGTAAATCAAGCAGCAACAGGTCGATATCCTCGCGATTGAGAATATCGACTGTCGATGTTAAATCACCAGCTTCTGATAGCGTCAGCGCTGGTAAAGACAATGACAAAGCGCCTCTTAAGGCATCCCGATACAACGGATGATCATCGGCAATTAACAGGGTTGTCATTGCATTATCCTTTATGATTTATTTAATCGCTCCTCAATGAGTGTATCAACAACTGACGGATCCGCCAATGTAGATATATCACCAAGTTGCTCATGTTCGTTCGCAGCAATTTTACGCAAAATACGACGCATAATTTTACCTGAACGGGTTTTAGGTAAGCCAGCCGACCACTGTATTTTATCAGGTGTCGCAATGGGGCTAAGCTCTTGTCTCACCCAGTTTTTAAGCTCTGTGGTTAGCGCATCATCAACGGCAACACCGTCAATTGGAGTAACATAGACGTAAATGCCCTGCCCTTTAATATCATGAGGGAAGCCCACAACAGCCGCTTCAGCTACTTTTGGATGCGCCACTAGTGCGCTCTCAATTTCAGCAGTACCTAAACGGTGACCGGATACATTTAACACGTCATCGACGCGCCCAGTAATCCAGTAATAACCATCTTCATCACGTCTTGCGCCATCACCGGTAAAGTATACACCTTTGTAAGCACTAAAGTAGGTACTGATAAAGCGCTGATGGTCGCCATATACAGTTCTAGCTTGGCTTGGCCAGCTATCCTTAATCACAAGGTTACCTTCGGCTGCGCCTTCAAGTTCGTTGCCTTCAGCATCGAAAAGCGCAGGCTGAATACCAAAGAATGGCCGCGTGGCAGAACCAGGCTTAAGTGCTGTGGCACCAGGTAATGGCGTTATCATATGGCCGCCAGTTTCAGTCTGCCACCATGTATCCATGATAGGACAACGGCTTTGGCCAATTACACGGTGGTACCATTCCCACGCTTCAGGATTAATCGGTTCACCAACTGTACCGAGTAAACGTAACGAAGATAAGTCGCAACCTTCTGCTGGCTTATCACCATGCGCCATCAATGCACGAATAGCCGTTGGTGCCGTGTAAAGGCTGTTTACTTTGTATTTCTCTACTACTTGCGCGATACGACGCACATCAGGATAAGTAGGTACGCCCTCAAAAAACACCTGAGAAGCGCCATTGATCATAGGGCCGTATACCATATAGCTGTGCCCTGTGATCCAGCCTACATCGGCAGTACACCAGTAAATATCATTTTCTTGATAGTCAAAGGCGTATTTAAAGGTCATGGCGGTATAAAGCAAGTAACCACCGGTAGTATGCACTACGCCCTTAGGCGTGCCAGTTGAACCCGATGTATACAGAATAAACAGCGGGTCTTCCGCGTTCATCACTTCAGGCTCACACGTTGTGGCGCACTCAGCCACCAGCTCATCCCACCATACATCGTGACTTTCGTTCCACGCTTCATCTTCACCTGTTACTTTCTTAACGATGACATGAGTAATGGATGGGCAAGCACCTTTTGACAAGGCCTTATCTACATTGGCTTTTAGAGGTACAGAGCGACCCGCTCGGCGGCCTTCATCTGCCGTAATAACCACCTTGGCATCGCTATCATTAATACGATCGGCAATCGCGTTCGGCGAGAAGCCCCCAAAAATAACAGAGTGAATAGCACCAATACGGGCGCACGCCAACATAGCGTATGCAGCATCGGGGACCATAGGCATATAGATAGCGACTCTGTCGCCTTTAGTTACGCCAAGGGATTTAAGTGCGTTAGCCAATTTACAGACTTCGTCGTGCACTTCTTGAAAAGTAATATCTTGACTGTCTTCAGGGGAGTCACCTTCCCAGTGAATAGCCACTTTATCTGCGTTGTCTGCTAGGTGGCGGTCGATACAGTTGTAACTGGCATTTAATTCGCCGTCTTCAAACCATTTTATGGAAACATCATTGTCACCAAAATGGGTGTTTTTCACTTTGGTCGGCTTTTTAAACCATTCAAGTAAGTTTGCATGTTCAGCCCAAAATGCTTCAGGGTGTGCTACAGAATTAGCATACATCTCAGCGTACTGAGCATCCGTTAAATGGGTGTTACTTTTAATCGCGTCAGGAACAGAAAAAATCTTACTGGCAGTCATAAAAAATTGCCTCCAATATCAATAATGTGAAATGCTTTCATATACTAAACACTGTAATGATTAGACTATAAAGTAAAAATGCGACTTTGGTCTTACGGTTTAGGGACTTTAGTCCTAGGAATTCGACTACTCACCAATTACGACTATAGTCGTATGCGACCATTAGCTTATTTCAATTTGCACCAAGGTCGGCAAATCTATAGAAGTTAACTTTGAATTTACATTTATTTAACCACACTTTAGGGCAAATATAATGAAAGCCATAATAAAAAACTCAGTGCTAGCCGTATCGTTAGCACTTGCAGCGTCTAACGTAACACTCGTTAGCGCCGCTGACTTAGGCGATACCAGCGTTAAATTCACCGGCTACATAAAAGCCGACGCGATGGTGAGCAACTACTCTGAGGGCACGCTAGGTTCCGGTAGTATTGGTCGAGATTTTTACATTCCCTCGCTAACGCCGGTTTCAGGCGGCGATGAAGGCACCCAATTTGATGCACATATTCGTCAATCTCGTTTTAGATTTAGCACCAACACGCCAACAGCGGAAGGTGACGAAATCAAAGGAGTATTAGAACTAGATTTTATCGTCACTAGCGGTGGTGATGAACGTATTAGTAACTCTTATACACCCCGTGTTCGCCACGCCTACATTCAGTATAAAGAATGGTTAGTGGGTCAAACATGGACCACATTTATGGATGTGGGTTCCCTACCAGAATCTCTTGATTTCATTGGTACGACAGACGGCATTACATTCGGTAGACAAGTCATGGTGCGATACACCAACGGCGGTTTACAATTGGCGTTAGAGAATCCTGAAACTACGGTAACACCCAACGGTGGTGGTAGCCGAATTGTGGCTGACGATAACGCCGTTCCTGACTTTGTCGCCGCCTACACCGCTAAACAAGACTGGGGCTACGTGAAAATAGCAGGTCTGGTACGTCAACTTTCATATGATGATGGCAGTGGTATTGACGCCGATGAAACCAGTTATGGTGTCGCCTTGTCAGGAAAATACAAGTTGTCGAGCGGCGATGATATTCGCTTTATGGTGAATACAGGTCAAGGGATGGGTAGATATTCCGCATTGAATGCCGCAAATGGCGCAGTCATCACCGCCGATGGCGATTTAGAGGCTATCGATTCAACGGGTTACGCTATTGCCTATCGTCACCTTTGGAACGACAGAATGCGAAGCAGCTTCATGTTTTCAGCATTAGATATTGATAACGACACTACTCTTACCGGCCTTAGCGTGACAGAAAGCAGCTACAGCGCACGTGCTAACTTACTGTATTCGCCTACCAAAGCCCTTACCTTTGGTGCAGAGTACGCGTTTGCACATCGCGAAATTGAAGAAGGTTTGGAAGGTGATATGAACCGTCTACAGGTTTCTGCGAAATACGCTTTCTAATCTGCCACTTAGCAGTAATGACTACGGGCGCCTTTTTCGGCGCCCTTTTTATTCTTATCTACCTGCATACGTATTCACATTGTTTACATTTAATTTACATCCTAGTGTCTAATAAGTTTTCTCCATGTCGTTAAATAACACCACTAGGACACTATAATGATTAACCGTAAATTGTTGGCTTCCAGTGCAGTCGCCACCCTACTAGGCTGTGGTATAGCCTCCCCCATTGCGCATTCGCAGCCCTCCACATTTGTGCACTTATTCGAATGGGATTGGCAGGATATAGCAACTGAATGTGAAACCTATTTAAGCCAAAATGGTTTTGCCGCCGTGCAGGTTTCTCCGCCAAATGAGCATATTACTGTTCCTCAGTGGTGGGCACGCTACCAGCCTGTTAGCTACGATTTAGAAAGTCGCGGTGGATCTCGTGCAGACTTTATCAATATGGTGCAGCGTTGCAACGCTGTGGGTGTAGGTATCTACGTAGATGCAGTAATTAACCATATGGCCGCTGGGTCAGGCACGGGTACAAACGGGAGTACTTTTGGGAATAAAAATTATCCAATATATTCGCCGCAAGATTTCCATGACACTTGCTCGGTTGATGATTATGGTGACCGATGGCAAGTTCAAAACTGTGAACTAGTCGGTTTAGCCGATTTGAAAACCGAGTCTAGTTACGTACAAAGTACCCTAGCAAACTACCTTAATGATCTGGTAAATATTGGGGTAGCAGGTTTTAGACTAGATGCCTCCAAACATATGCCAGCGCTAGATATATCCAGCATAATCAATCAGGTCAACGGCTCCCCACTTGTGTTTCAAGAAGTTATAGATCAAGGCGGTGAGGCCATTGGCGCTGATGAATATTTCTCAAATGGCCTAGTCACAGAATTTAAATACTCAGTTGAAATTGGCAACGTATTTCGTAATGGCTCACTTGCTTGGCTAAGTAACTTCGGGGAAGCTTGGGGTTTTATGCCTAGCTATAAAGCCGTTGTTTTTGTTGATAACCATGATAATCAACGAGGCCATGGTGGAGGCGGCAATGTAATCACCTTTGAAGATGGACGTTTGTATGACCTAGCGAATGTCTTCATGCTGGCATGGCCATATGGTTACCCCAAAGTTATGTCAAGTTACGACTTCCACGGCGACACCGATGCAGGCGCCCCTTCAGTGTCCGTGCACAACAATGGAACACTTGAATGTTTTGGTGATAACTGGAAATGTGAACATCGTTGGTCGTATATTTCAGGCGGCGTTGATTTTAGAGACCACACTTCAGATAATTTCGCTGTAACCGACTGGTGGAGCAATGGCGGCAACCAAATCGCCTTCGGTCGAGCTAACAGTGGGTTTGTAGCAATCAATAAAGAAAGCTATGTCATGAGTACCACGCTAACCACCTCCATGGCACCAGGCCAATATTGCAATGTATTAACAGGTAACATTAATGCCGCCAAAACCCAATGTAGCGGAGATGTAGTTTCTGTTGAGGCCAATGGATCTGTTGCCGTAAACATTGCTTCATGGGAAGCCATTGCCATTCATCAAGGGGCAATGCTAACTACAGATGAAACCGATGCAGATTGGCAGCGCACTATTATTTTCGTCCAAGCCAGCACCGAAAGTGGGCAAGACATGTTTATTCGAGGCGGAATAGATCACGCTTATGCGGCATCTAATTTAGGACGCTCTTGTACAACGAGTAACTACGCGTGTGCCATTCCCATCATCCACAATAATATGCGCAATACCACAACGGCACCGTGGAAAGCCAACGACAATTACCTTGATTGGTACGGCGTTGAAGCTAGCCAGAGTAGTGAAGCACAAGGCAGCGCACTTGATTGGACTACAAATAATTGGCCCGCAACGTGGGGCGACTTGAAAACCGTGGCTAATGATGGCTTTGGAGAGACCCCGTTGAACGTTTGGGGAGACCATTATTGGATGCTAGATGTTCAAATGGATTGCAGTAAAACCGTAAACGGTTGGTTCGAACTAAAAGCGTATATTAAAAATGGACAAGGATGGGAAAGTGACGTAACACAGTCCGGTACGCCTTATGCCTCTAGCAACCATATGGCGCAATGTGGGAAGCGCAATATGTTTGTATTTGGGCAAAGTAGCGCCGACATAACAACGTTCTAGCACTCCACATTTTGAGGCTATAAACTTTAAAACGACATAAGGCAGGTGCAAAGTAAGTACCTGCCTTAGCTTACTGCTATAACAGCGGTGGAAATACCTACACTGATATAAAAATAATACCTAGCGGCATACAGAAAAATAACCCGCCAATATAAGCGACCCCGTAAAACTTTTTCTCGGCCACAATGACCGACAGCTTGTAAGACAAATCTAACGGAATGTCGCGTAACATAGGCGTACCGTAAATTAGCACCACACTAAAAACGTTATACAGTAGGTGTACCATGGCAATTTGTAACGCAACCCCTGCATTCACCCCCACCACACCCAGTGCTGCGATTAGCGCAGTAATACAAGTGCCAATATTCGCGCCAAGGGTAAACGGATAGATATCTTTTGCCTTTAAAATTCCACTACCTACTAAAGGAACCACCAGCGAGGTGGTGGTAGAGGAAGACTGCACTAACACTGTCATTAGCGCACCTGATGAAATTCCCGAAATAGGGCCCTTCCCGATACTTTTGTGCAAAATATCTTTTGCCTTACCCACCATGAGAGATTTCATAATTTTCCCCATGTAAGTAATTGAAGTAACAATAAGTCCAATACCAAGGATGATTTTGGCGATACCCGGATATACCGAAGGTAAACCGCTTACCATGCCTGTTACGATATTAAGCGCAGGTTGGGTTAGCGCCTTAATAGGGTTAAAACCATCAACCCCCATCGTGCCACCTGCATTTAGCATAGACACTACAAAGGCGCTGGTATGCTCTAGAATGCCAAACGCCATTTCAAGAGGCAGGAATATAAACACTGACATCACGTTAAAGAAATCGTGAATAGTGGCGGCGTTAAATGCTCGTTGAAATTCATCTTTTCTGGCGACATGCCCAAGGCTAACTAGTGTATTCGTGATACTGGTGCCAATGTTAGCTCCCATCATCATGGGCACGGCAATGGTGATAGGTAAACCACCCGCTACCATACCAACAATAATGGAAGTCACCGTACTTGAAGATTGAATGAGCGCGGTAGCTACCATGCCAATAATTAACCCCATAATGGGGTTACTAGCAAAAGTGAACAGCGTTTTAGCTTGATCGCCTGCGGCAAGTTTGAAGCCGCTTCCTATCATGCTAACGGCCAACAACATTAAATACACTAGGCCGATAAGCAGTAGCCAACGGCGCCAGTTACCATGCTGGGTTTCGGTTTCACAAACAAGAGGCGAATCTGATAGAGACATAGAAAATGACAGTCAATAAATAACAGTGGATTCATACTATGACGAAGTTGTGACAGATAAATGACCAAAGTCTAGAGTATAAAATCACCGCAATTTAAAACCTTACTGCAATTCTCGGGCAAGACAGTCTGTGTTTAAGGTTGGCACCAAGTCGTTATGACTTGGCCCTCAACATCAAAAACTCTTGCTCTAACGTTTGCACCTTTTATAGCTAATACCTAATATCCTAACGGGTGACGGCGAACCACCTCGCCTATTTGCTTCAGTGTGCTTTCATCAAGGTTAAGTGAAAACGCAGATAAGTTTTCAGCTAACTGATTGGTGGTAGTAGCGCCAATAATGGTAGAAGTAACACCTGGCACTTGTTTACACCATGCTAAAGCCAATTGCGACGGAGTAATCTTTGCTCGCTTGGCAATTTCAACATAACGAGCAGTGGCTTCACGAGCGGGCTCTTTGTCTCTGAATAACCCTTGGCGCTGAACCAGTGTCCATCTAGAATCTTTGGGTCTATCTCCGTTCATGTACTTACCACTTAGCATACCTGTAGCAAGCGGCGACCACGGTAGATAGGCAATGTTCTCAAGCGCGCACATTTCAATAAGGTACGGCCAATCTTTTAAATGCAGCAAACTGAATTCGTTTTGAATGGAGACCGGTAAAGGAATATTCATTTCTTTGCACAGCGTCAAAAACGTGTGGATACCCCAAGGGGTGTCATCAGATAGCCCCCAATGGCGAATTTTTCCAGCATCGAGCGCTTTTTTGATACCGGTTAAAATATCTCGCATGCCATCGATTTCTTGCTGTTTATCGATTTTTGTAGGGTTTGTGCGATCAGGCCAATGCTTTCCAAAATGCGGGGTAACGCGGTTTGGCCAATGTAACTGGTAGACATCAACGTAGTCGGTATTTAAACGGCTAAGCGAGTCATTCAGTGCCGTCTCAACGGCGCTGGCGGTAATAGGCCCGCCTTCTCTTATATAACTCAAGCCACTTCCGGCAACTTTTGTCATTATAACAAGCGAGTCACGTGATGATTGATTTCTTGCCAGCCAGTTACCTAAAATCCGTTCGGTATCGCCATAAGTTTTATCGTTCGGCGGTACAGGGTACATTTCGGCGGTATCGATGAAGTTCACACCATGCTCAATTGCCATGGCGAGTTGCTCATCGGCGTCTTGCTGAGTATTTTGAATGCCCCATGTCATGGTGCCAAGGCAAATATCCGATACCGATAAGTCGCTACCGCCTAATTTGTTAAATTGCATATCTACGTTCACCTACCTTCAACTTGTCTCTGGTTTTCTCTGCTTTTGTGCTAATTCTGCTTCCACAACAGCGAGTCGTTCTTCAATTGCTTGACGAGACTCTACCATTTCATTGGCAAGTTCAGCCAACGATTTGAACTCAGCAAAACCGAGTTTCCTCGGATCCATCCGCTGATATTGGCGCTTACACCGATAGAAGAACATAACGAAATTAGAGAAGGCCCGGTGAAACGTGGCAAAGCTCTTTACTAGAATTAAAATTAAAAGCACTGAGGTGAGCACCGCAATACTAATACTGTATATTTTTACTTTTTGCTCTTGGTTTTCAATAATAGGCTGTAAAGCGTTGTCAATTAATGTGAGCTGTTGTTCCACATTGTGAGCTTGTCGCCGAAAACGCCCGATCAAACCCTCATTATGAGTAAGACCTAGTGTTTGATTGGCTATAGCAAGCGCCCCCACGGCTTCTTTATACACGCTAAGTAGTTCGTCTACCTGTTCAGATTTACCCGCGTTCCGCGCTTGTGCCAGTAGCTCTATACTTTGAACCGCAAGAGTGGCGAAATAGTTATTGTGGGTTAGTTGAAAATCGCGAATGGCCAGCCTTGCGCCGTCAAGTTGAATGAGCGTATTAGACCCAACATCAAAATACGACTGACTGAGCAATTCCCCCTCAGTATTAATCATTTGCCCTAGCAAGCCAGATGTTGGGGTAAGCCCTATCTTGGTTTGTAGCGCAACGACTTGCTGGAAAAGTTGTTGGTATTCATCCAAGCCTTCGGCTAAATTCCCTAACTGCGACATGGGCATATCATAATCGCTAATTAAAGGCGTAAGCTGATTAAGCCGAGTGCTAAAACTCTCAGAACGCTCGATAAATAACTGAAAGTACTCCTGCTGATGGCGCATCAAAAAGTCTTTCTCGTGGCGCCGCATTTGCAATAAATCTTGCCCCATGCGAAGCAACAAATTCCTTTGCTGATTCAATTCAATGAGCCGCTGCGTAAAATAATGCTGACTGACCACCAGCATGCCCATTCCAACAACACAAATCAGTGTCATTAGTACAAGCCTAGATTTTATAGAGTCAAACTTCATTCATGAGATCCCCTTAGGTATTTCATTTACACTGCGCGCTGGGAACTAGACATACTACTTGAAGATAGACCAATTCACTCTATCTAGCTCAATAGGCATAAGAGTAATTAAATAAAATGACAATCTATAGTGGAGACTCAATATTTTAGCTAAACGTTTTTGAGGTGTTAATGGAAAAAGGGGCGAGCGCCCCATTTCTATCATTGATAATGTAAACCGAGAGGTATCACCGATTAACGTTTGACTCGTTCAGCGTTTTCGCCAATTTATAATTGCCTTGCGATAAGGCAATATCGGCCACTGAGTTACCTGCCAAGTCTTTGTGCTGCGGGTTAGCGCCTTGCTCAATTAACTCATTCACTAAAGACTGCCTATCGAACAAACTAGCGAACATAAGTGCCGTTTGACCTTGAGAGTTAGTTTCATCGATATTGCATTGTGCAAACATCAGTTTTCTAGCCACACTCAAATGCCCTTTGAAAATAGCCCCCATTAGTGCGGTGTTACCTTTGTTATCTTCCTGGCAGGCATTGATATTTTCCTTGCCAAGTAAATAATTAACCGCATCGTTGTGACCATGGTAAGCCGCTAGAATAAGTGCGGTATAACCTTTTTCATCAGCTACGTTTCCATCAAGACCGGCCTGATAAAAGGCTTGAAGCAATTCAACGTTGCCCTCACGCGCGGCATCAAAATAGTGCGCTTTCAGCTCATCAATACTGGATTGCGCATGACATAGACTCACGCTAAGCATTAAAGTAAAAACCAAAAGTGTGCGTTTAACGATGTGCATTGTGGGTCTCCTATGTCGTCTTTAATAATGATAAATATGAGTAGTTGATATGAAAAAAGCTACAAGGTAAAACAGGTGGTTCAAACGAAGTCTTTGATAACTATAACTGCCCTACCTAAATAGGTAGGGCGAGTTGATAGTGGTGTTACTTATTGCATAAGGGCAGTTAAGCTTTCCGCTACTTTCTTCGCTTTAGCAGCGCGGGCTGCTTGCTCGTCCATTAGTGCTTTTGCTTCTGCACGTACTTGCGAGATAGAAACCTTAGCTAGCTTAGCAACGCCGGTACCGTATTCTTTATCAGCGTTGTACATGAATGCACTGATGATAACGCGAATCTCTTCTTCAGGTACCGATGCTAATGCACCACCCATGTTGTTGATTAAGTTCTTACGACCTTGTTTATCAAGGTTGCGGTAGAACTCACCCGCTTGTTTGAAGTTCTGTTCCTTGTAGAAAGGAATTTGCTGTGTCATACCTGCAAGCGGCTTGCTTGAGTAACGGTATGCTGGATCTTCATTCAAATCTAAGCGACGGCTAGGCTGATAGTTAACATCACGGTTAGTTGATGTAGTACGAAGCTGGCCATGTTGCTCGTGGTTGTTAATCTCAACATTTTTAGGCGCGTTTACCGGAATACGGTAAGCGTTAACACCTAAACGGTAGCGCTGGGTATCAGCATAAGAGAACAAACGACCTTGTAGCATTCTGTCTTCTGATGGCTCGATACCTGGAATTAGATTACTTGGTGCAAATGCAGCTTGCTCAGTTTCTTCAAAAAAGTTGTCAGGTACACGGTTTAACACCATGCGACCAATTTTGCGTGAAGCAACTAACTTCTCAGGCCAGATCTTTGTGGTATCTAACGGGTTGAAGTCAAAATCATCTAACTGCTCTGGCTCAAGTTCTTGCAAATACAAATCCCATGAAGCGGTTTCGCCTTTCTCACCAATGCGAGTGTAAACGTCAGTGGTGTGTGGCTGGAAATCCATACCTTGCTGTTTCATTGCTTCTTCAGCAGTGAAGTTCTTAATAGGTTGGTTCGCTTTCCACGTAAATTTCACGTATTTAACGTTGCCTTCATCATCAACAAATTTGAAAGCGTGAACACCTGAACCATCCATATTTAGGTAGCTTGCTGGCGTACCATAGTCAGAAAACAGCATGGTTAGAGTGTGCGTAGACTCTGGAACATGCGAGAAGAAGTCGAATACACGCTTAGCATCTTGCTTGTTAGTTACCGGAGACGGTTTAAATGCGTGAACCATATCTGGGAATTTAATTGCATCACGGATAAAGAACACAGGGAAGTTGTTACCGACTAAATCCCAGTTTCCTTGCTCAGTGTAAAACTTCACAGCGAAACCACGAGGATCACGAAGTGTTTCAGGCGAAAGGTGTCCGTGTACTACTGATGAAAAGCGCACGAATACTTCGGTCTTTTTACCTTCACCTTGGAAAGGTGCAGCAACTGTATCTTCAGATAAGTCTTCGTAGTTTTCATAGTAACCATGGATACCAACACCACGGGCGTGAACTACTCGCTCTGGAATACGCTCACGGTCGAAAGCCGCTAGCTTTTCAATTAAGTGAGAATCTTGTAAAAGCACAGGGCCCCAAGGACCAGCAGTTTGCGAGTTTTGGTTGTCTCCAACTGGTGCGCCATTTTGACGAGTAAGGGTATCCGCTTGAGCACTTAAGCCCATGCTTAACATACCTACGGTTACACAACTTATTATACTTCGGGTAAACAATCGCTTCATTTTATGCTGCTCCTGAAAAACGAGTTTTATTGGTCGGGGTTTTCTGAGCGACACAAACTTGGTCGCCATAATAGTTATTTGCATAGTTGCAAACCGATTGTGCTGGTTTAGCAACGAGTTTGTGCGGTGTAAGTTTTCTTAGAATTGTGCTCACAACAGCTCTCCTTGTTAGATGCGAGGATTATTACCGTTCTACGAAAACTATTAAAATGACATAAACTGATTAAGTTAATTGAATTTATAGATGTGACTAAAGAATAGAAAAATGATTGAGGTTTTCGATTGGCATTTTAGACTGGGTGATCTTGGGAAAATTTGCGATTTGTTCGATAGTTTAATCAACAAGTCAATTTTTAACTCAACACCAATAGGTTAGTATCTTTGATACTTATTTCAGAGTGACAACGATGGGAGATAAGAGAATACACAAAGGGGTTTAAGGCAGAAGCAAAGGTAGGAAGATAGACAGAAAGGTAATGTACTTCACATACATAAAGCACATTACCGATAATCAGTTACTTGAACATGGGGCTAGTTAAAGCGCCATCCAGGGGCCTGTAATGGCCAAGGTCTTACTGGGAGAGTACATATTCACGAACAATACACTACCGTCGTTAGTGAAGCACGCGCCAGCAAGTTCGGTTTGCGCGTGTAGTTTGGCAACGTTATAAATATCCCCCTCTGGTGTAACCCCGCGAAGGTGATTATCTACAATTTCAGTGTACTGATCTTCGCATACAATCAAATGGCCATTAGGGCTAACAGTCAGGTTATCGCCGAAGTTAAATAAGTTAGCGTCATCACTTTCAACGAATAATTGTAATCTGCCACCTGAAGCCTGAGAGTTTGAAGCAGAGTCGGCTTTAGCGCCTTGTGGCTGATAACGCATTATCTGACCTAATTGCTTAGCTCCGCCATTGGTGCAACAAAAATACAGCTCGTTGTTGCCCCAATGCAGCCCTTCACCTCGAGCAAACAACGTTGCGCCCGCCTTATAACCTTGAACACGCAAGTCATCATTAGGGCTTTCTGGCGTATGTAAATCGACCCAATCTACATTTAACCATTCCCCTAGATTCATACGCGCCTTATCCCAGTTACGAGAGTCGAACTGAGGCACACCTTTTATGCGTAAAGCCTGTAACTTACCGCCTTTATCCAGCTGGCCTTTAACACTAGGAATAAAGCGATAAAACAAACTATCGCCTCTGTCTTCCGTTAAATAAACAATACCCGTTTCTGGGTCGACACAAGCCGCTTCATGATTAAACCGCCCCATAGCCTTAAGCGGTTTAGCCTCTACTAACGTCTCAGCATCAGCAGGTACTTCAAAGATATAGCCATGCTCTTTCGAAATAACACCGTTAGGTTTATCGACCGATTCTTCGCATGTTAACCACGTTCCCCAAGGCGTAATACCGCCAGCACAGTTGCGAATAGTACCGACTAAGCTAACAAACTCTTTTTCAACAACCTTGGTATCGAGATTATAAACCAGCGTGGTGGTGCCTCCTGGCAGCGCGACACCATTTTCAAAATGATCATAAGCAAGCTCAGTAGTATGAGTTTGAATAGATTCAGGCTGGATAGATAGGTGAGCGGCCTGTAACTCGTGATTACGTACTAAGGCAACCTTATTGTTACCTAGCGAGAAACATCCCATGCCGTCAGCTCTATCGGGCACATTTAATCCATCGCTCATGGCATCACCCAGTTCAGAGATAACCTGGTAACTAAAACCCTGAGGTAAATCGAGAAGTTTCTTAGGATCAGGCACAAGCGGCCCATAGCCTTTGGTGGTTGGCGTTAACACACCCGCATTCGCTTTACCCAACGCACTTGATGCCAACCCAGCAAATGCCAAGGTACCCGCCCCTTTAAAAAACTGCCTTCTATTAATCATTATTATCACTCTTTGTACTAATACTTACGCACCTGATTTACGTGTACCCGATTAAACCAAATACTGCCTGCATCTATCATTACACACTATTGTTACATTATAACGTTTGTTACCTTTTCTCTATGACAATTACCGATGTTTTTATAGAAGATAGCTACCCTAGTAACCCATTGCAGTTAAACCGGTCGATGATATTTAAAGAAAAGTACAACAAAATTTACTTTTGTTGGTGAAATCACATGGCAATAGACCTAGAGATAAGGGATGGGTTCAGAGTGATATAACTAAAATGAGTCAGCTTTTGACTACACCTTAGGCTTCATATCAAACTTCTCATTGTGAAATAGAGTTTTGAGAGCTTTGTGCGCCTCGGAAACTCTCTACAGCATGGATGCTGTAGCGAAGGCCCCATGAATGGGTTTACGCAGTTTCCTTACCCTACCATAAACAGCCTGCTGTGTTGTCAGAGGCGGCAGTAGAAGCCCATGTGAAACCCTCAGCAGCATGGATGCTGCTGCGGAGGCTCCATGGATGGATTCACGCCGTGTTTCACATGGGCTTCTACTGGCGACTAAACCTACAGACACAAAAAAGGCGCTCAAATGAGCGCCTTTCTTTTATGCTTTGGTTTGCTTAGATTAAAGAATATTTACTACAACACCAGCACCTACAGTACGGCCACCTTCACGGA
>NZ_PYHU01000016.1:0-8697 GCF_003989595.1 Alteromonas sp. KS69
GGCCCTGCTGAACGGTTACCGCAGAGGTGGTGTTGGCGGCATTTCTAGATGGATTTATATTCCACGTGACGTCATGTTGCGTTTTAAACTTTATTACGAGACAGAAAGACCCGATTGTGGTGAAGATAGTTTGTTCTTGACTGATCCTGCAAGTCGTACTGTACATGGAATAAAGGAATACCAAGGATCTAGAGATTTTAAAGATACACGTGCTTTGGTAATTGACAAACAAAAGGAAGGATTATTACCAACATACCTTCATTTGTTAGACGAAAAACATACATACCACATCCTTAGACATTCTTACGGTACTGATAAGTTTCATGATGCGGTTGAAGAGGATGGACTTGAGCTTGAAAATGTTACGCACTTATCTAGACCATATTTACTAGTTGCAGAATTATTAGGTCATGAAACTCAAGGCAAAGATGCTCCGACAACAACGAGAAAATACATTAGGTCTGTAAAAGAAAAGCTTGATCAAGAAAAATCATACTTGGAGTGCTCAAATGGATAGTGTAGAAGCGAGCTTATTAAAACAACAAGCTGAAATGCTGGCAGAGTTTTCAAGTAAACAAACGGTTAGAGCTGTTGAATTTGAGCCATTTGAGACTGATAAATTTATTGTTCCCGAATATGAGGGTGCAAAGTCGCAAATCGTAACTCTTGAAGATTTCGAATCACACGAGAAGCGATTAATATTTTCGGCTTTATACGCTGCCAATTATATAACTTTTGTTCTTGATGAGGGGACTAGTGGTAATCGTCAAGCATTGTCTTATACCGTCCCTAAATTCATGAGTTACTTGAATGCACTTAAGGTAGATCAATTAAATCGCGTAAACATTTTAAAGTGTTTTGAATCTTACCGGGTTAAAAACGATGGAGTGAAGACTCAAAGCACTGGAATGATTGAATTAATACGACTGATAAATAAAGCGCTTAATTATGTACCATTTGGTAATGAATTATTTGCATCAGATGATTATAAATACCTAGATCTTCTATCAAAAAATAAACCCGCAGCTAGTGATGATAGTGTTCAAACTACACTTACTGATTACTTTGGATTTCACTCTTGGTTAAGAAGAGACGATATCGGTGTTGGGTCACAGCTATATCAAAGAGCTGGATCACCAAAATTATTGATGCGGTCATTCCAAATTACAATAAGCAGCGCATTAATTGAAATTAATAAAGCAAAACACGCGCTTATTGATTTATTTCACAAGAAAAAGGTTAAACCAAACTACTTTCCTGCGAAGTTAATTCGCCCTCATCTAGATAATTATAGCGGAGGTCGCAAAAGTAAACAGTTTCGTGTAGATGAAGCGGCATTTAAAAATACTACTTTAAATAATCAAAGAGAATTTTTTGAGAAACTGAGAAATCTCCTTACTGGAATCACAGCAGATAGCATTATTAATACTGCTTTAGAGTCTTTAATTTTTTCTCAATGTGTAGAAGAGGCACATCAGTTTGCGAAAGATGAATTTTGGGATGGTGGAAAAATAGCAGCCCAAACAACAAAGATATCGAATAAAAGAGTCACAGTTTTTCGTCAGGTCACGGATTATTCACTTTTATTTAATCCTGACTTTATTCAAGAGCTAGTAGAATACTCATCTGAAAGACATAAAAAGATCCCTATTTCTAAAGGGGAAAATTACTTATTTGCTTTATTAATGTCATACCAAACGGTTCCATATAATGATTTATTTAAAATAAAATTGAGTGATTTAAGATTTTCAAAAAGACAAACAGGGGAAGTTACTCAAATAGAATCAGACTATTTTAAGTCTCGCTCAAAAAGCTACCATGATCTTGAAACGGTTGAAGGAAATTCGTTATTAGGCACTTCTATTCTTGCGTTTCTAAATGACCGAACAGATAGACTTAAAGTTGATTGTAAGTTAATCGATAATGATGGTTCATTACAGTCCAAGATGGGAAGAACAGCAAGCATCTCACTGTTCTTCAAGTTCTTGGGAAAATCTTGTATTCGTGACGTGATAAATACCCATTTATCAAAAGAAAAGGTTTCACCCGTATTCATCGAGTGCGTTGTAGGTATATGCGAAAAAGGTATTCGAAAAGAGAATTATGAGAGAAAAAATACTAACTGGCTTTTAAATTGCGAAACACCAACGGTGACTCGTATTTTTAGCTCTGAAGCAGTAAAGAACTCAAGAGTACACTCTCAATCAGATAACTTTGACCCAAGTCGAATTACTAATTACAACTCTCATACAAATGAGACAGAACGTACTAACTATCGTACTGAAGACAATCAAACTTGGATAGATAACTGTGGAAAAATCACTCGCACTGTTATGAATGACATTTCTTTGAATGTCTTAAGGCCCAGTATGTCAGAAGTTTCTGAATATAACACAACAATAGAAAGTGCCTTACAAGCGATTAAACTAAGAGCAGATAATACCTTGGCGCTATTAAAAGTAGTTACTGGCAAAAGTAATGGCAAGGTCAACGGCCTTGGCTTCTTGGTATCTAATGAAGGCAGTGAAAGTAGTCTGCCTGACAATATTTATCTTGTTGATTCACCTGAAACTGTTCTTAAGCTTTTACACTATTTAGGCGAATTAGAACGCAGCCATCAAAAAATCTTTCAACGCGCACCAGAATATTTGTTTCTAGAGGCGTTACCCACGGCAGAATGGATAGAGACGGTTTTATCAAACAGATTGTTTAGTAAAAAAACGGTCATTGAAGGTCAGAAGCTTTATAAGAAGTATAAGAAAGATCTGCCACCTATTTTTACCGCATTTACAGGGGGTTACTAAGTGAATAGTTTGGTTAGTTCGGTCAGCAATATCAACAACTCTAAATCTAGGTTCGTAGAGCATTGTAATGACATGTTGCGTTTAATTGACCCTAAAGGACACGCTTCCTTTATAAGTGATAAATGGGTAATTCCTTTTTCTTCAACCACTGCCAGAGCAGAAAATTTGTATGCAACGTTAGATTTTAGCGACTTCAATAATGAAATTTTAAAATTTAAATCAAGTATTAGAATTGAATTTGAAGTCGGAGAGTTTATTAATTTAACGATCATAGACTTTGCCAAGTGGCTCTTTTTACAGCAAAGGCACAATAACTCGTTGGACTATAGAAGTGTTTGGCATTTGGAAATGCTAAGAATGCTTTTTGCGTATCTTCGAGAAAATAATATTAAATTACTTGATGAATCCAAGCTGGAGGACTTCTTTAGTTTAACTCTAACTCACGATTTTGTAGACAAAGCTTTTGTTAGACGCCTGTCATCTCCCGCTTATGGCTCTCGATTTAAAATGTTTAATTTATCAAGTATTACAAGAACTTTACGCCTTCATAGTGTAGAAAGTGTTGTTACTAATATCCATGAGGAGGATTTAAATAAGGCGTTTAATTCAGCATGTCTATCACAAATGGGTATGACTTTGGCAGATTACAAAAATGGAGGAACATTTGATTTTTTAACTTTGGATGTGGGTAAACATTATGTTGATTATTGTGCAAGCTTCTTTGAGCAACATATTGTTTTTGCTACAGCTCTTCGTTGTTCTGTTTTTGAACTAGGGTTTGATTTAGAAGAGAAAGGAAATCAATCTAAATGGGATGCGTTATTTAATGAAAATAAAGAGCAGCTCTGCAATTTAATTACCACTAAATTTAACGAAATAGTTTTGAAGTATCATGCGTTTAATATAGATAAGCTTAATAAAATAATATTAGAGTTAAAATTAGATGAAACTCGTTTTGATTCACATGAGTTTGTGAGAGCACTGATGTTTTCTCGCTTTTATGATAGTCAGCTAAAAAAAAGAGAATATATACTGTCAGAATATGCTGCGAGTATTAATAGTGATAACACAGGCTTTAAGATCGACTTTTCATTACAAGAATTCGATGAGCATTGTGACAAAGTTTTAAGCGAACAAACTTTAGATTTAGAGAAAGCAGTTGCACTTTTGGACGAATACTTAGATCTATTTCGTGATAGAACTAATGTCAAAATGGGGAGTTTTTTCAGGGATGTCGAAGCTGCTGGTGTAACGGCTATGGTTGCTTATACTGGTTGGAGAGCGAGTGAATATGGCTTTCCTGAATCATCGTTAAATTCTGCTGTTAATAAAGAAATTTCAGATGCTGTATATTCACCGTTCAGTTTTTATATTAAGTGGATTTCACCAAAGACAAATGGCGAGACATTACTAGAAAGAGAAATAACGTTATCAACTGCAATTCTAATTAAGCAATTGTCTGCCTTTACAGCAACAAATGACAACGGTTTTGCGTTGACTTCTGCCACATTTGGAGAAGCTACGCTAATTGAGAGTCATGTCAGTAGAATGGTAGCAAGACATTGGCAGAGTTTTCCTGAAAAATACGTAACGTTTTTAGAACTTGATGAACTTGAACTACTAATGGTTAAGGATACTCATTGTGATTTAGTAGAATTTAAAAGAAAGCAGTATTTGTCTGCTAAATACGATTTGAATAGTGCAATAATTCAGAATCTACAAGAACTAAGAGATAAGCTGAGAAATGATAACCAAGTCCTAGAATTAATATCTCGAAGTTATACGGTTGATCAGAAACACTTACGTTTTGCAGAAACCATCAGACGTTATATCAATGATGAACTTGATGAGATTGCAATTGAAATACTCGAAAATCGCTTATCTCAAGAAACTTTGGAATACATAAGAGTAACTCGTGAAAATATCAGCGATTCAGATATAAGAGCCATAATAGATGAACTTAGAATTGGAATATTTAACGCAACTCCTCACGCATTAAGGCATGTATGGGCCGAAGCTGTCTTGAGGCGATATAAAGGCGACATAGGCAAGTTTATTCGAGCAAATTTCAAACATATCGATGAACGTTTTTTCATGGCATATTTGAAGGGGAAAGAAGCTAAAGCTTTAATGCAGGTCGCCAAGAGAACAACAATAAATCATATTGTAAGAAATAGAATCAAGAGTCTTAATGATGAAAGAAGGCATTATTCTGGTCTGTTTGATCGGTTCATAAATAAAGCTGTTGCTATTACTCATGTTAAAACACACGGAGAGTATGAAAAACTAACAAACAAAGTTTCGAATGACAGAATAATCGATATTAAAGTTAATCCTTGGAATACGTGTGTATTACGAAAGGGTACATTTGTCCACGCTAAGTGCTCAGAAGATGGTACACCTCAGCGGCACAAAGCTGAACCTAGCCTTTGCTTGGGCTGTATCAACGGTGATATCGAAGAGGGAAACTTCAACGGCATTGTTGTATATATCAAACCAGATGTCGAAGCTTGTAGAAACCCAAACCTCCCTCTGTTTATCAAAATGGCGCATTTAGTGACTGTTAGGCTGGCACTCAAACGTATAAAAGAACTGGGTAAAAATCACGATGTATCACCTTATCAAAAATATATTGATTTCTTAAATGAAACAATCGAAATGGTTGTCAGCTCTGAGGAGGCTCCCAAATGAGTAATAATTATTACGATGATTTCTTATTGAAAGAAGAAAGAAGCCAAGAGCCTGAGAGTACAGAAGTAGATAAGAAGTTAGAATGGATCAAGCTTCATCCCACTGCTGAAGAAGCTTACAAAGCGATAAATAATCTTAAAGAGGAAAAGTTACGCTACATCAGGGGGCATCCAGATAAAGATAGTTATAAATATAAAAAGTATTGGACTATTTCAAAAGCAGAAGTCGCTAGAAGAGTTGGAAAAGGGTCTCAGCCAATGTTCAATAGCAATAATTACTCGGTAGGATTAAAAAAATATTTTAATGATATAAACGAAAAACTTCATGTAGCGAAAGAAAGCCGAATAAACAAGCCTAACAAAGGGTATCAGCACAAGACTAAAGAAGAGTTAAAAAACAGTACTATAAAACTAACGAATGAAAACAAAAAATTACTTCAGAATACTTGTGAAGAGCTGTATGGAAGATTGTTGAATGACATACCTCTAGATATAAAACGAAAACTTGGTTTAAAGTAACGACACTTGCCTCAACAGATATAGATATTGAACAAACATTCATAATGTTTGTGGGAATTGTAAAATTTTTATTTTGAATAATAACAATATTAAGGGAAATTTCAGTATGGATTATAACGAAAAGTTAAAGCATGAACGCTTTCGAGCATCAACGGCTCCTAAAGAAACATTTGATGAAGAAATGGAGTCAGATCGGGGGCGTTCAATTAATTCTGCTGCTGTTAGAAGGTTGCAACAAAAAACTCAAGTATTCCCTCTAGAGTCCAATGCTGCGGTTAGAAGTCGTTTAACTCATTCTTTAGAAGTTCAACAAGTTGGTAGATATATCGCAAAACTGGTTTTAAAAAAATTAAACGAAGCTGACAAGTTAAAAGCTTTAGGGTTAGACGATAAAAAAGATGGCTTTACCAGTGCTATTGAAATCGCATGTTTGCTGCACGATGTTGGAAATCCAGCTTTCGGTCATTTCGGAGAAGAAGCCATAAACATGTGGTCTGAAACGTCACTGTTGAATGTTTTCACTGAAAAATTCGGTGATGAGGTTAAGGATAATATACTAGTAAAAGACCTACTTTGTTTTGAAGGTAACGCGCAAGCCATTAGACTTCTACATAGTTTGCAAGACTTAAACCTATCTTTTTCACAAGTAGCCTGTCTAATCAAATATACCCGACCTGCTTACGAACCAAAGCCTACTGATAAAAGTGATCTTTATTACTATCGAAAGAAAAAGCCCGGTTATTACTACTCTGAAGAAGAGTATGTTAAAACGCTTCAAAGTAACTTAAATATTGAATCTGGCAATAGATTCCCGCTGACATACATTATGGAAGCTGCTGATGATATTTCTTACTGTATTGCAGATCTTGATGATGCGTTAGATAAAGGCATTTTAAATGTAGATCAGCTTCATAAAGCTATAAACGATATATGGGATTCTTATTTAGATGATGAAAAAGTTGATAATGAAGTAGTCAAAAAAAGATATTTACCAAATCTTGCTAAAAAGGCTTACAAGAGATATGAGTCAGAGTCTCACAATAAGAACCATTCATACATTCTTACGTTAAGAACTATCTTGGTTAATGAATTAGCTAATTATGCATCTTACAGATATATTGAAAACCATGAAGCTGTGTTCGATGGGACGCTTGATGAGTCTTTGTTAGATGGCAATGATGAATTTCACTTAGCAACAGAAGTTTTGAAAGATGTTGCTTCTAAATATGTTTTTTCTGCTAAAGAAGTAGAGCGTTTAGAGTTACAAGGTCACGCGATAATATCAGGATTACTTGATGCTTATATGCCACTTCTTAAGTTAGATTATGAAAAATTTAAGTCCCTTTCCAAAACCGAGTTTTTGAAACCATGTCCTATTGAGACTAGGTTGTATCATGATTTGTCCAACAAACATAAACGCCATTACAGCGACAGCGTGAAAAGCATACACGAACAAGAAACCGTTTCTGATGAAGATAAAATTTTAGAGTTGTATTACAGATCTCGATTATTAATCGATTACATTAGTGGTATGACGGATCGGTTTGCGTTTGAAGAGTATAGAAGCTTAAAGGCTATTGATTGACGGAAATTGAAGTGGTTTGAATGTATTGGATTAAGTTGATGAGCTTGAATAAGTTTTGTCTGTTCATTTGATTAAATATAGGTCTTGTATTTTTATTCGTAATACCACCTAATATCATACTAAATATAGAAAAAAGTATCTTATCGAGTTACCGGATTCAGTTTCTCATTCAGGAATCGCGATGAGTAAAAATTAATTAAAGGGAGTTGATGTCATGAGTGAAGATAAGAAATTTGCGAAAGACTACCTTATATTCAGACAAGGTCAGGAGAGTTTGTTTGGCGAAAATGATAGTGTTGCAGATGGTATAGAAAAAATCAGGAGTAAACTTTCTGATCTTACCAACATAAAAAATCGTAACCGTTCACCAGGGCCCTATTGACAGTTAGTAATATTTATTTTCAATGATCGTGGGGATCCTATTGATTGATCCCGCCAGTCTGTCAGAGTGGTTTTATGCCACGTAAAAAGCAGCCCACAAAGCCACCCGTCGCTACTAATCTCGATGATGCCAATGAGCTCATTAGTACACTCTGGGACAGGCTAAATGACCTCGAAGACCGACTGAATCAAAACAGTCGTAATTCATCGCGCCCGCCATCGTCTAATGGGCCGGGGGCGTCCTCTTCTGCGCCAGCTAAAAAGCCGACAGGCCGTAAGCGCGGTGCGCAATCCGGCCATAAAGGTAGTAAGCGGATGCTGGCCGATACCGTTGATGAGACGCGCACCTATTATCCCGACGATACTTGTGCTTGCGGTGGTGACATTGCTATCAATGATTCCCCTTATCGTCGGCATCAGGTATTTGATATTCCCAGCCAAGCATTCTCTGTAGTCGAACATCAGTTGCATCAGGGCCAGTGTTGTCAGTGCAGTAAAACGGTAAAAGCCACACTACCCGACAACGTGAATCAAGGGCAGATGGGCAATAACCTGCTGGCGTATGTGGCGATGCAGTCGGGTCAGTTTCACCAGAGTATCAGTAAAATCCAGCAACAGCTCGAGCAAAACTTTGGTTTATCGTTCAGTCGCGGTGCTATCTCTGAAGCACAAGGCCGCGTCAGTGCGGTGCTGACGCCGTAACCGTTCACCAAGGCCC
>NZ_PYHU01000017.1:0-197667 GCF_003989595.1 Alteromonas sp. KS69
AGGGAGTCATTGTGTCTATGTAGTAAAGTAAATTTTAAGGAAGTAGAGAATATGCCTGAATGGGGAAAGACTGCGACGTGGTTAATGTTAGTTACTGCTATCGTAGTGTTTTTGGCTGCTGTATTTGTAGTTGGTTCAACGATTGGGAGGCTATTCATATTAGGGGCTATTGAACTATCCATTCCCCAAATCGGAATCATTTGTGCTGGGGTCACTTCTGTTTCTGTTTTTGTACGTTGCGTTAAAAAATTGGAAGGTCGGGTAAAGAACGTGGGTGTGTAACATGCCACTTTATAAACAGCATGGATATAAAATTCAGTGGGTTTAACACGGGTATTCTAAAACAGATTGTAAGTAAAGTACTGCTAATAAGGTTTTCAAAATGGGCAATGAAAGTCATAACATGCACCTGCATTCATACTCACTAAGGTAGTTATGAGTATTGAAAAACCAACAATTTGGGGGAATGGTTCATACAAGCCTTCAGCTAAATGTCCTCAATGCGCATTGATAATGCACCTCAAAAACCAATGCCCACACTGTCATTATTGGTTAACTGATTTTGAAAAGCGGAAGCAGCAATACTTTTGGAAACAACAAAAGAGAGCTTCAATTCTAAAAGGTATTGTACTATTTCCTGCATTGCTCTTATTGTTGTACGTGGTTTTTACGTTATTTCTATACTGAGATAGCTATTTTGTATATTCACGCAAGGATGTTCCATGAATATTAGTGTAAATTTCATTTATATCGTTTTAATAGTTTTCTCCATCGCTCCAACCATCCTGTCTGTTTTTCTAGCTCGAAAACAAAAGCGCTCAATGTGGATTGCGGGTCTGGTCACTTTTTTTCTTGGCCTGTTCACATGGATAGGTAGTTGGATTTATCTTGGTGTTATGAATCTCATGCCTCCCAAACATGCAGCTAGTGAGTAGCCGTATAGCATCGCGCTCAACGTTTTACATGACCACATGAGCAAACCATTTGAGCACACGTCAATACGCCTTACACTTCGGCGTCTATCGGGCTAAAAAAGAGTGATAATTTTGCTTAGGTGAGTTATTGAAATATAGAAAGGATTAGAATGGTTACCCTGAGAGACTTCAATCAAAACGATATTGATAGGTTAGTGCACATCTTAAATGATGAGGCGGTCACCAAGTTTCTTTCTACTAAAATCCCTAATCCTTATACAAAAGAGGATGCGGCTTGGTGGGTTAATGAGGGCAGTCAATCTGGCATCATTAAAGCCATTTCTTACGACGATGTTTTAGTTGGTTGCATTGGCGTTAATCGAGGGCAGTTTGAATACGAGCGTTCTGGTGAGGTTGGCTATTGGCTTGATAAGCGCTATTGGCGTAAGGGCATAACAGCCGAGGCTATTCGGCAAATATCTGACTTTGTATTTACCCATACCAATATCGTGAGACTGTTTGGCGCTGTGTTTGCGGGTAACCACGCCTCTATGCAGTTGCTTTTGAAATCAGGCTTTAGCGAAGAAGCTATACTGAAAAAAGCCATTTATAAAAATGGAGGTTTTTACGACAAGCATGTTTTCGCGAAATTGAACTAGATTCATTACTGACTTTTTAACGCTATGTATAGTTAAAGAGCGCTTCTCAGGTAAAACCATAAAAGCTGTAGGGAAATAAAACACTTCTTTTAATACATCCCTAGCGAGCATATATCTCAGCCTTCGTTCAAGTAACAATATGATAACAACATGGGCTAATCACACGTAGTGATGGTATAAATAGAAATATTGTCACTGCGAGCGCCGGTGTGCTCGCCAATAACTTAAAAATTAAGGTGCTATTGTGGACTTTTTACTCAATATTTTAATTTCAGTTGGGTTTGTTATTTTTATCATTTTTATTGTCGGGTTGATGGCGGCAAAGAAGCTAAATTCGAAACAAGATTAACGGAGGCTCCCTCCCCCGTTATTACTGCTACTTATTGATAGATACCGCACTTAAAAAGGCGCAAATTTATCTTGCGGTTGAGATGGTACTGTCCACCTTTCAAGGGCATCAACATCAACGCTTTTTACACTTTGTGGTGGCATCTGACCGCGATTACCATACAACCAGAGTACGAAGTTGGTTCTTTCGCCACTGGTGATAGGCTGTGCCGCATGCGGTACGTTTCCACGGTGAAGCATAGCGCTGCCAGGCGTAAACGTTAGTGGGTTTACTTTCCCTGCTTTTACATCATAAAAATCCACTGTCGAACCCGTAAATGTTTCACCCGGAACGTTTAGATTAATATTTAACGTTACTGCTGACGCGTCGGTATGCGGTCTTATCGACGTATCGGTATTTGGCTGATAATGAATTGAAAAGCCAAAGGTTTGCGCGTCGTATCCCATAATTTCTGGAAACAACAATCGAGCGATAGGGCGCATATATGTGTCTAGCATAGTGCGATAAAACGCTTGGAAACTTGGCGCAGCCAAATAACCTTCTGAACGCTTATCTAGCATGGCACCACGGCGATTTAATACTATGCCGTACGGCGGTCTTAGTGCAATTTTGGCATCCCACACTTTTTCAAGATAGGCGCGTAACTCAACCAGCCTTTCAGGGTCGAAGAATTGGAATTGATACACGTCAGGTGATACCTCTTCTAATAGCGCTTTCACCTCTGTTTCTTTTTCAGGATTTTCCCACGCTTGCGTGACTGCGCTGCGTAATTTGGCATCTAGTAAAGAATCATCAAGGGTGAATAGGTTGTCTTTTTCACTGGCTTCCCACTCGCTCCACGCGTTGCTAAGCAACTCGTTATTTGAACTCCAAAACTGTTGCACGGATGGCGCACGATGAAGCATAGCCTCGCGGCTTGGTAAATCTAAAGCACGTGCTTGCTGTAATTGAGTAAATGTCATAATAAATTATCTCCAATGGCAAAATGGGGGCCAGGCGTTGTATTTCAAACCGGGCCCCAAACCTATGCCTATAATCTATTACACCTGATTTAGTTAATAAATGCGGCTATTCTGGAAACAGAATTAAGATTTAGAAGATAATCAAAAATGGATATTCGCTGCGATGATTTGCGATTTTCGCTTCAGTACATCAGTATTGTTTCCACCAGCGGTGTTAGTAAACTACATCGAATAGTTTTGGAAAAGGAGCATACCAATGAAGTTTCTTATTTTTTTAGGCACTGTTCGGGATAGCACGCCACCTAGGCCCGCTCGTCTTGGGGAGCGCGTGGCAAAAGCGGTAATGGCCTGTTTGCAGCTTCGCTATGACGAGCATGAAGTGGAGTTAATAGACCCATTAGATTATCCCTTAGACGCTATCTTTAAGCCCCATTTTGCCTATGCCAAAGGTAAGGCGCCTGCAGAATTAAATACATTGGCAGAGAAAATTGCCAATTGCGATGGTTATGTCATGGTTAGCCCCGAGTACAATCACTCTATGAGCCCTGCCCTTGCTAATTTGCTTAATCACTTCGGTAGCTCGTTATTTGCTTACAAGCCTAGTGCTATTGTCACTTATTCAGCTGGGCAATGGGGTGGTATGCGGGCAGCGGTAGGCATGCGTACTTTTTTGTCTGAGTTAGGCTGCTTGCCAGTGTCGGCTATGATTCATATTCCCAAGGCGCAACAAGTATTCGAAGAGAATGGTGAGATGTGTTCAGGGGAAGACCAGTCTTCGTGGTTTGATTACTTCACTCGTACTTTGAATCAATTGATGTGGTGGGCAGAAGCAGCCAAGCGCCATAGTGAAGATGTTAACCCTCATGAGGTGATTCAAAATTTTAAAACAGCACCGTCAGAGCGTAATGCGCCCTAAGGTAAAAAGCGCAATGCCTTCTAAATTAAAGAGGGCAATCGGGGCAAACTACCCAACCCGCACGTTGACGTGCTTTTAATTTGAGTTACTGCCGGTAAGTATGACGAAACCTATCTACATCGCTTTAGCTTTGCTGTATAACAAGCCTCTTCTTACCTTGTCGAGCGCACAGGAAACAAAATGAAAATATTAATACGTAATTTAGACAGACAAACTACACAAGAAGAGCTTGCGAGTTTATTCGAAGCTTTCGGTTCTGTGCAGTCTTGCACCATTGTGGTTGATGAAAAGAGCGGTGCCTCTAAAGGCTTTGGATTTGTAGAAATGCCTAAGCCAGGTGAAGCTAAAGCGGCCATTAAGTCGTTAAACAATCATGCGTTAGGCGATGCGAATATCCGCGTTAAGAAAGCAGAAGATAAACCCGAAACAAAGTAAATCCGATACAAAGAAAATAGTGGTAGTGCAAACCCTCCAGCATTGGTTCTCATTTTAAGTGGGATCTATATCAAGCTGGGGTCATATAAAGAAGTGAAGGTATGTATGAATATAGAAATCATAAAAGCAGATTATTTTGACGACGCACATAAGCAAGCTATTCCTTATTTGCTAAACGAATATGCGAAAGATCCTATGGGCGGCGCTGAGGCACTTTCTAAACATACCTACGACAACTTAGTCGATAAACTCTCTACACTACCCCATGCCTTTAGTATTCTTGCTTATGTTGACGGCAAACCCGCTGGGCTAATAAATTGCTTTGAAGCATTTTCTACTTTTGCCTGCAAACCACTTATTAATACTCACGATATCGCTGTGTTGCCAGCGTTCCGTGGTTTAGGGCTTAGCCAAAAAATGTTAGATAAAGTAGAGGAAATAGCGCTAGAGAAAGGCTGCTGCAAGATTACCTTAGAAGTATTAAGTAATAACACAGTGGCAAAATCGGCCTATGAAAAGTTTGGCTTTACCAGCTATGAACTGGCGGAAGGTGAAGGCCACGCGCTATTTTGGCAAAAGAAGCTAGGATAGCCTAAACGTGGAAAACGCACTTTTAATTATAACCACCGTGGTAGTTGGCCTAATTTGCGCCACGGCACTTATATTAGGCGCTATAGACTTACTTGCTAGGGCGTCTGAAATAGGGGTGAAAGGGCTTGTTCTTTACGTGTTGTGCTGGCTCTTGTTAAGCCCATTTATTGCAGCAGTTTCATTGCTGTAGGCTTTTACGTACTGTACAAGATAGTTGCACTTGCCTTCACAAAACGCACGCCATCGTAACTTGCCGCGCCTAGCTCAGTCTTAGCCAAACCTAAGTTCCAGCCTAGCCCCACTTCCACCAAACAAACAGCAGTAAAAAGCCAAACAAATACACCAAGCCTACATAGCTAAGCAATGTTACCCACCAGCTGGCTTTTGCATCTTCATGCAGCGAAGCACTTTTTACCAAACGATGATTTAGCCATGCAAACATGGGCGTGGTAACAAAGGCCAGTGTCATAGCAAAGCCTAACATGGCCAGCAGCGCAGATTTGAAAAACAGTACGATACTAAAACTAATGGCTGCCATAGCCAGTAGCACGGGAACGAATACTGCGTCACGCGCCATTTTCTTTGGTAATACCAACGAAATGGCTTCGGCAATCACGCGGGCATAGCCATCATAAACGGTTAATGCCGACCCGAATATACAAAGAAAGGCTACCACGGCAATAAGCCAGTGTGCCCAATCGCCAATGGTATTGGCGTAAAGGCTAACTAATTGCTGGGAAAAGCCTATACCGCCTGTTGCAAGTGTTTCGCCACTTCCGTGTAATACCAATGCGCCTAAGCCTAAAAAAAGTAAGGCTAGAATGGTGGTCACCGCATAACCTAGGTTAAAGTCGAACAAGGCATTTTTTGGCGTTACTGGTTGGTTTTGGCACTGGCGCCTTAACCATAACGACGTGATGCTAGATATCTCTATTGGTGCGGGCATCCACCCCATAGTGACCACTAAAAACCCTACGGTCGCGAGCGTCCAGGGTGATGGTGATTCAAAGCTAGGTGGCCTAGGCTCTAAATTCACCACTGCGGCGCAAAAGGCAGCGACGGTAGCCAACACCAGCACCCCCATGATGGCTTTTGCCACCCCTTCAAGGGCTTCAAAATGCCCTGCTAGCAATATAAACAGTATAGCCCCTAAAATAGCGGCCGACGCGATGGCAATAGAGACATTGAAAGGCAAAAAATAAGACAACAAACTTGCAGCAAATAACAAAAGTGCGGCGGCATTCACCACTGAAGCCAAGGCATTTAGGCACAATGCCACAATTAAATAACCCTTACCCATCTTATGGTAACCGAACTGCAAGGTTTGCCTAGTACTGATGGTATAGCTAACGCCTGCACGGAAAAAAGGGTACTTTAAAACGTTAACCGCCAGAATAAGTACCACCAACTGCCAACCGAATTTCGCACCAGCTTGGGTGGAGGCAACAAGATGGCTTCCGCCAACGGCGGCAGTGGCCATTAGAACGCCTGGGCCAAGTAACTGCACCATGCGCATGAAGCGTTGATAATGTGTGAGTGAAGTACTGTCGCTCAATCTTTTCCCTTAATCGCAAACTGCTAGAAGCGGTTACGGAGTATACCTATTCCCGTCACAAAATTGCGAGCTTCCAACAGTATTAGATTAAAATGAGTAAGAATTAGTACTTATTTAAAACGTATATAGCGCGCCGGTAAATACAAATTGGCTATCATCAGGGTAATCCCCTCGCTCGAAGCCGTCGCCTTTCAGCAGATAAGCCGCACCAATAGCTAGCCTAAGTGAAGGTTTTACCTCCCAACGCCATCTTGCTTCTAACTGTTGCCCAATGAAGTTATCTACAGACTCTGGGGCTTTTTGATACCACATGGCCTTATAGCTCACCATGATATTATGTTCTTTCGAAGGTTTGGTCACACTTCTCGCGCCCACTGTGTATAAGTTTTTTCGGGGCATAGCCTGATAAACATCTGTTGGGCCAAAATCGAAACGTCTTACACCATAAAGGCTATCAAAGTCGGTAATGGTATTATCTGCGCTATCATTGTCGCCGCTAATCGCGTCTATTTCCGCCCTTAGAAAGGTAAAGTCAGTGATTTTTTTACCCAAATTAGCGTGCACCATCCAGCTTTCTACATCTAGCTCAGTAGTATCACTTGCACTTGCGGTTTGGTGTGACGTGCCGGTTTGCCCAATCACTTCAATATTGGCTTTCCATAACTCTGCAAACGGTTTGGTGTACTCAACGGCAAGTGTATATATGTCACGATTTTTCGTGGCAAGTTTTTCAGAGTCTTCCTCTTTTAACCAGTAACTGTGAAGCTTCACGTTTTTATCTGGTGAAGTGACATATAAACCAAAGAACTCACGCTCACTGTAGCTTTTATCAAAAGCCCGTTCTGCGTCGGCCACTGCCCCGCTGTCGCTGGGTAATCGACTGACTGGCAGCAAGTAAAAACCACGGATGTTCCAATCGCTAACTTGATAATCTACCAGTACCCCATCGAATGCATTTTTGGTATTGCGGTACACGCCTTGTCCTATCAGCCTTCGACTGCCATGATCAAAGGTCACTCGTCCCGCCGTAATACCTTTTAAATATTGACTGTCTTGGGGCGTATAACGAGCGAAAAACTGTAAGGGCTCTAGCGTATTCACCTGCGCTGATTTTAACGTGGGGTCATTATCATCTAGCCATACGCGGGAGTCGGCTAACTCAAGAGTTACATTGAACACATCCCAATTAGCCTGTGCTTTCACTAACAGGCGAGATGAAACTCGTCGATTTACTTGGGCTCTATCTTCACTGGATGAAGGAAAAATAGGGTTATTGAGGTGTTCGTATTTAAGTCTATAAGAGCCACTAATATCAAATCTGGGGGCCTGGGCTTTCAAGGTCTGAGGTTTCAATGTTTTGATTTTCAAACTGTCAGCAGAGCTGATATTTGGGCTAGACGTAACACTTACTTCTGGAATGGGCTCTGCGCTGGCATTGGCATTGGCGGAAAACGCGAATGCGGCAGCCACAACAGTGCAGGGTAAAAAAAGATAAAACGCAACATTCTTAACTGGGTTTAGCCACCCATTTATACTACTGCATGTATACATTTACTGCTCTCTCGCTGGTTTTCCGCCGCTTTGGCAATGCTTATAGCTTGGTTAAAATACCAATTGGCAGACTAATCATTGAGCATATTCTCAACGCCTGAAGTAAATATGTGCATTGAAAGTTTTCCTTATATCTTTGGTATACACAGAGAGTAAATATATGTTTTACCTTACTTTGAGCTCACAAAAAAAGAGAGCAAGCTCTCTTTTTTAATAAAACTCTGGTATAGCCTTTACCGGTTATCGCATTGTCGCAAGTACTAAACCGTTAGCGCCTGTCGAAGTTAACCGGCTTTTTAGGATCTTGGTAAAAACCGTCTTTTAACAACCGTTTAAAGCGAGTTAGTTTCCCTTCTAATGTCAGTTCTTCTAAGCCTTTGTTGAAAAGCTCAATAAGAAGCCTGTCGTCATTTCTCCCCTTTGCTACCAGTAAATGCGTGGTGACGGTAGAGATAAACGGGTCGATAGTCATTACCGCTTGGCGCTGCTCTGCTGTAAAGTCTCGTTGAAGCAAGTACCAACCAGTAAGATCATCTATTGGAAATAAATCTATTTCACCGCTTACTAATGCCTCTAAATTCTCTTTGTCTGTAGCGTAAGTCGTTACTGTTGGGGTATTTTTAATATAAGTCGCTAGCTCGTTATTGTACAAATAGCCTTCTGTCACCCCCATTTTTTTGTCTTTAAGTTCGTCAAAACTCGACCATGACGCTATGTCAGACTTAGCATTTACATAAAAGACTAAGCTTTCGGCAGTGATAGGGTCGCTGTGCCAGAATTTCTCGCCTCTAGCGCGCACAAAATTACCGTAAGACAGTGCATCAAATTCGCCATTCAATGTGGCTTCTACCGCTTCATCCCACGGCATTGAGACAAATTCAACCACCACTCCGGTTTCTAAAAAAGCCTGTGAAATAATGTGGTTAATATAGCCGTTGTGCTCCATCTCTGAAGAGGTGTAAGGTGCATATTCAGTGGTAGCAATTTTAATTTTTAGCCAGGCATGCCCCCAGCTTTGCAGTGGGACTAACGCCAAAAGTAGTGTGAAAATAGCTAATAAACGCATAATCTTCCCTTAGAAATAGATACCTAAATTAATATTCAATCTGTGTGTTGTTTCTTGTCGACCACCTAGGTCTAAGCCCACGCCTGGACCGCCAGAAAACCACATATTTTTCCCTTGAATACTATCTACATAAACAAACAATTTGTCCCAGCCAAAACTACAGCCATTTATCCACTGCGATGAATCTCGGCCTGACGCTTCGTCACCCTGCGCCACACTGTACTCGGTATAACACGTAAGTGAGTTAATACGGGTGAATTTATAAGGTACGGAATACACCAAATTCGCCGAATATGTCGACCCATCGGCAGCCGCTAAGAATGGAAAGGTAAATGCAGAAAGCGAAATTCTATCGGTCGCTTGGCCTTCCGGTGCAGCTAAGTCGTACTCGTAATCAATGTATTGTAGTTCTACTTTAAAATCACCTTGCTGATGACGAACGTGAACGGCGTAAGCCGTCATGTCACCCTCTTCTAGTGTATCTAAATTTAATATATCGCCATATTGGTAAGACACACCAATGTCGGTAGTACTCCTAGGCAGCAGCTTCGCGGTATAGTTTGCACGTAAGTTGTATTGCCCATCTTCTTGGTTACGAAACTCACCATCATCGGCCACATCGAATGAGTAACGGCCAAATTCAGCGGCATCGTTATATTCATCATTCATGAAGTAAGCAGCTTGAAAGTCCCAATTACCGTAATCATGATTTATCTTAATACCGGCTTCATAGTCATCTTCAAAGCCTAAGTAGTAATTTACCGAAAACCAGAAGTTGTTTGAACCAAAGGGCTGTAAGCCGAAAGGAGTTTGGGTGATACCTGCGGTAATGTCGGTCGATTCGTCCCAATGGTAGGTAAGTTCGGCAAAGCGAATAGTGTCGAAATCGGTATTCTCGTACCATCGGTATTCTGCTTTATAGCTAAACTGATCTGACTCGCCAGCGACACCTAACTTAATAGATTCAAATTCGAATCCATCTCTTATCTCAGGTAGCTGCCAGTCTTGATGACCATAGTTAACCCGCACGTGGCCGCTTAAGGTAAAGGGCAGTTCGTCCGCCTTCACTGTTTGCGTATTGCAACCAAGAAGTACAGCTAAGGAAAGTAGTGGAAGTTGTCTGTTCATTCCTTGTCCTAATGTCAATTTACTCACAATGTGATGCACTCCATCATGGAAACCATTACTGTGATATATATTCCTTCAGTACAAATTATATAGAGTGAACCTTACAAAAAGATCATTGTCGTACACGAAATATGTAAAGCGCATTTGTCGATGAAGTACATTTCATTTGCGTTAAATAGTCGGTAATATTTCACAAAATTTACGTAAAACAAGATTCTATGCAGCATCACATTTCAGCTATTACCTTCCTTGTAGACAATTACGACAGTGCTATTGCCTATTTCACCCAAACCCTTAATTTTTCACTTACCGAAGACAGAGATAAAGGGGAAGGATCGCGCTTTGTATTAGTCACACCGAAAGGCAGTGCGACGTCACTCTTGTTAGCTAAAGCTAAATCGGACGAAGATAAAGCGATGATTGGAAAGCAAGCTGGGGGTAAAGTTTTTATGATTTTACATACCGATGACTTTTGGCGCGATCATCAATCAATGTGTGATAAAGGCGTTGAATTTTTAGAAACGCCGCGAGAAGAAGCTTACGGTACAGTAGCTATTTTTAAAGATTGTTTTGGCAATAAGTGGGATTTACTTCAGCCTGCGCCTGCCAACCTTAATTAGGTGTAACTACACCCTCTGGAGATTTGTTTTGTCCCCCATGAAGCGTTCAATCATTACCGACATTGTGGCTATATTAGCCATTGCGATACTCATTGCAACGGCGTTTTATGGGCTTGAAGCCAGAAAAGAAGTTATCTATTTATGTGATAACTTTACGCCAGGGGTATCGAAAAATAGTGTTGAACGACAATTAAATACCACCAATTTACTGGTATGGGATACCGAATTTTTAGCGGTTGGTAGCCGAATAGTGGCCTATAGCCCGCTAAACTTCGGCTACATGCACTGCCGTGTTGAATTCAACAGACAAGACATTGTGGTGTTTTCAGTGGTGGAATAACCCATTTTTCGCTCAGAAATAGTGCAATATTTACAAGTCAGCAACTTACCGTTTACTCTGCGGTTAAAAGTCGTAAAGCTGTGCGTACCAATAGATTTTAAGCTAAGCATGTTATCTAACCACAGCCCTGTATACCCTATCAGCGTAAACGTATAATTACAGCGTGTCTTATCAACTAAGAATCGCCACTTATGCAAAACTCCAATCACAGTGTTATCGAAGATATCTTTGCATTAGTTAGTGCCGGGTTATTCGTGGCATTTGGTGTATTTCTATTCCAGTCTCAAGATTTGATGGTGGGTGGCGCTGCGGGTATCGCATTGCTGGGGACTTACGCAATTGATATGGACTTTGGTGTTCTATTTTTCCTAATTAACTTGCCCTTTTATACCCTTGCTTGGACTCGCATCAGCAAGCGCTTCACATTGAATACGTTTATTTCTGTGACCACGGTATCGGTCTTAACTGAGCAGATCCCAGCCTTCGTCGACATTTCTAGCATTGATCCTATTTTTGCTGCCATTTTTGGTGGCTTGCTTATAGGCGTGGGCATGCTGATTATGTTCAGACATAGCTCTAGTTTAGGCGGCTTGGGTATTTTAGCGTTTTACCTGCAGTCTCGATTTAATGTGCGCGCAGGTACATTTCAACTTACGGTAGACAGCGTTATTCTGCTTTGCGGGCTTTTCTTTATTCCATGGCATTTAGTGCTTATTTCGATTCTAGCCGCGTTCTGCTTAAATATGGTCATTTCGTTAAACCATCGCCCAGAACGTTATATACCTGCGAATAAAGAGAGTGAAAAGTCGCCTGAAAAAAAGGGGCCTAGCGTGCAGTCGTGTGCAACAGTAAACACTAATCTACACGCTCAAAACAACTAGTCTGTTAATTTTTCACCTGCGCTAAACGTAAAAAACCCGGCCATATCAATGCCGGGTTTTTATATTATTCCTAACGTAACGCTTTGTATCCTTGTCGCTACCCTACTGCTTTTTTCTGCACAGGCTTAAACGGTCGACTTACTAGTCCTCGATTCACCCTAGGGCGAGAAAACGAAGTACGCATACAAACCTCACTTACGTGATATACCCACAACAGTCGAAGATGAAATATTCATCTCAATACTGAAAGTGGGACGTTAGTATAGGCACAAGCGAGTGAAAAACACCCCATTGTTTCGGTGAATGGTCATTCATCAGCGCATTTACAAGAATGTAAACTACTGTAAGTACTAGCGATATTTCACTATGCGAGGTACACGGGCTGATACTCGGGTTAACAATTCGTAATCTATGCTACCGGCAGCTTCTGCCACCTCGTTAATAGGTACATTCTCACCCCAAAGTTCTACCCTATCGCCAATGTTAACGTTCGAAATATGGGTAACGTCGATGGTGATCATGTCCATAGACACACGCCCTGCTAGGCCAACGCGCTCGCCGTTTACGGCAACAGGCGTACCGTTAGGGCAATGTCTTGGGTAACCATCAGCATAACCAATACCTACCGTAGCAATGCGGCTATCTTTTTGCGCCACCCAGTTTTGACCGTAACCAACCGACTCGCCTTTTGGCACATCGCGAAGGGCAATAATACTAGAACGTAACGTCATGGTAGGGGCTAATGCCACATTGGCCGTATTTGGCTGGCCGCCGTAAACCGCAATGCCTAGGCGGTTCCAATCGCCACGGCTTTGTGGCCATTCAATGGTGGCCGGAGAATTAGCGATACTGACAGGAAGCGCTAACTGTGTAGCTATCTGTAAAAACGCACTAAGTTGCTTCTGCGTGAAGTCGTTACTGGTGTCGTCTGCACAGGCTAAATGAGTAACTAGCACGGTATCTTGCGTAATAAGCGACGCATATTGCTTAACAATACTCGGTAGCGTGTTCAGCACGAAACCCAACCGATGCATACCACTGTCGGCTTTTAGCCAAATAGTAGGCCGACGGTCTTCAGGGCAGGCTAACATCCATTCTAATTGCGCTTGATTGTGCATTACTAGAATACAGCCATGTGATGCAGCCATAGCGCACTCTTTAGCTTGGTGTGCACCTTCTAACACTACGATAGGCGCTGTTATCCCTGCCTCTCTAAGTGCAATAGCTTCTTCAATAATTGCCACTGCAAACCGAGGGGATACATGTTGTAGAATACGTGAAACGTTAACTGCACCATGCCCATAAGCATCTGCTTTTACCACCGCCATAGAACGGCTTGTAGGGGCTAATTCTGCTAATAGTTTAAAGTTACTTAAAATAGCATCAGCGTGAATAATGGCTTGGGTTTGACGGCTCACAGTAAACAGATAATCCTTTGTATTTGCATAGGGGCAGAGTGTATCACGAGTTGAATGAAATCGAATTCTCGGTACACAAATTTATGAACGCACGTACGAACTATGCTTCTGTTATCTTTTGCCCTATGGAGCACGCCTTGTTGGTTTGCGCCTCTCTGGTTTACGCTACAGGTTCGCCACATTATAATGCGTTGTAAATATGGTTAATTTGCTCTTACACATATATGCAAATTCAGTATGCTAGCCAAGACCTCCAGCATGAATGTATAGCAAATTAACTCCCATTGTCTTTCGTAAGGTATCACCATGCAGCCCACCGACTCATCACGCAGTATTCACCACCTCGCTAAAGATTTAGAACGGGTAGTGTCTGAAGGGCGAAACCCCAATACTGTAGATATTGATACCCTTTCCACAGAAGGAATGCTGGCGCGAATTAATCATGAAGACGCCAAAGTTGCCCCAAGTGTGGCAACCGAAATTCCTGCCATCGCCAAAGTGGTAAACGCCGCTGCACAAAGCATCGCAAAAGGCGGGCGACTCATTTATATAGGCGCGGGCACCAGTGGCAGGCTAGGTATTTTAGATGCAGCTGAATGTCGGCCAACCTTCAGTGTGCCAGATGGGGTTGTAATCGGCATTATTGCTGGCGGCGAACGAGCGGTTTTACACGCAGTTGAAGGGGCAGAAGATAATCGAGAAGCCGGCAAGCAAGATGTTATTAATATTACGCTTAGTCAACACGACACACTGGTTGGGTTGTCAGCAAGTGGGCGCACGCCTTATGTTTCAGGCGCCCTTGCGTATGCGCAATCTATTGGCGCGGCTACTGCGGCTATAGCCTGTAGCCCAAACTCGGCCATATTTGAACATGCCGATATTGCCATTTGCCCAGTGGTGGGCCCCGAGGCACTTACCGGTTCAACAAGAATGAAATCTGGCACTGCGCAAAAGCTGGTACTTAACATGATAAGTACCGCTACCATGATCAAGCTGGGCAAAACCTTTGAAAACTTAATGGTGGATGTCAACGCAACTAACGAAAAGCTAAAAGCCCGCGCCCTACGCATTGTGATGCAAGCCACTGAATGTAATGAACACGACGCCGCTACCGCGCTAAAAGCATCGAACAACAATGCAAAGCTGGCTATCTTAATGGTGCTAACGGGGGCTAATGCCGACGACGCGGCTAAACAATTGGTGGCCAGCAATGGCTATTTGCGTCACGCTGTAAAACAACCGCTTTAAAAGGCCACCTTCATAAATGCCTATCAAGTCGCTACTTACATTCGTTTTGCTATTAAGCGCTGCTATTACTTTTAGTACGCCAGGCTATGCCAAAGTTCATGAGGAGGCTGACGTTGCCGAACGTAGGTTACAAGTGGGCGCAGCGCAATTTGAAGAATACTTGCCTTTACTTGAAGGCAAACGAGTCACACTGGTAGTTAACCAAAGCTCGATTATAAAAAACTCAACGATAAAAAGCTCGGGTGTAAAAAACAGTTCGTTGGAGCCTATTCACTTAGTCGACGCGTTGCTAAGTCGTGATATCAATGTGGTGAGTATTATGTCGCCCGAACATGGCTTTCGCGGCAAGGCGGGAGCGGGTGAAAAAATAGATAACGATGTTGATGCTAAAACGGGTCTTCCTATTCACTCCCTTTACGGTAAAACGAAAAAGCCAACGGACGACATGTTAGCCAATACCGATATTTTGGTGTTCGACATTCAAGATGTAGGGGTGCGTTTTTATACGTATTTAAGTACCTTACATTACGTGCTGGAGGCCGCTGCTCAGGCGCATATTCCTGTCATAGTATTAGATAGGCCCAACCCTAATGGCACCTTTACTGATGGCCCTATTTTACAGCCTGATTATGTATCGTTTGTAGGCATGCACGCCATTCCTGTATTGCACGGCATGACGTTAGGCGAGCTCGCATTAATGATAGTGGGTGAACAGTGGATTGCGACCGATGCCATTGATGCGAAACAGCCAGCGCAGCAGCAATCTAAGTCGCTGGCGCATCAAACCAAGCAGCAGGCGCTGTTAACGGTTATTCCCGTGGCAAATTATCATAAACAAATGCCTTACTCTCTGCCTGTTGCCCCCAGCCCGAATCTACCTACTGATGCTGCCATTGCCTTATACCCCACCCTTTGCTTTTTTGAAGGCACGGACGTAAGTGTAGGAAGAGGTACACCGCTTCCTTTTCAACTTATCGGCCACCCTGTGGTAGCGCTTGGCGATGAAAGTATAGACGTAGCTGCTAACCAAGCAGCCCCATCCCCTAAACACAATAACACTGCCCTGAAGACTTCGTTATTCGTAGATGCCCCCTTTTCAGGAATAGATGTTGAGATCCTACTTAGCGCTTATGCTCAGTTTAAAGAAGAAGGCATTACCTTTTTCACTCGCCCAGATTTTTTCGATAAGTTAGCCGGAACGGATTCACTCCGACAGGCCATTATCGCGGGGAAAACCAGCAACCAAATACAAGCAAGCTGGGCTGAAGGCTTGGCTACATTTAAACAGCTTCGCGCTCCCTATTTGCTATATCCGGCAACGGCTTCTGAATTACCTAGCGAAGGAAAAGGCAGCGTTGTAAACCGTAAATTTCAAAGCGATGACGCCAAATGAATAGCCACAATACGCCGGAAAAAGCTCAAACCGAGATAGCAGTGGATCACGCAACTGATAACTTTCATGCCTTTTTAACGGGCATTAGTGAATGGTTAGCGCCTGAAAATATTATTGGCGATAAACCTAGGCTAATTGCCCTTGCTACTGACGCCAGCTTTTACACCAAAATTCCTAAGTTAGTCATAAAAGTGCCGAGTATTCACGTTATGTGCCGCGTATTAGCAATGGCAAATCGCTTAAATATTGCCCTGACATTTCGAGCGGCGGGCACCAGTTTATCTGGTCAAGCAATTACAGACTCGGTATTGGTCATGCTAACCCCAGATTGGCAACAGTATGAGGTAATAGATAACGGCGAAGCAATATCATTAGCGCCAGGGGTTATTGGCGCAAAAGCGAATCGAATATTGGCAGGCTATGGCCGAAAAATTGGGCCAGATCCGGCTTCGATTAACGCCTGTAAAGTGGGCGGCATTGCAGCGAATAATGCATCGGGCATGTGCTGTGGGGTGAAAAACAACTCGTATCACACTCTGCGTCACATTCACGTATTGTTGCCCGACGGCAGTGAAGTCAATACCGCTGATGCACAAAGCATTTCCGCGTTTGAGCAAAGCCATAGTGTATTGTTAGCCTCTCTTGCTGCGCTTCGCAACTCGCTACTAGCGAATACAGCATTGACTGAAAAAGTACGCTATCAATATCGCCTTAAAAATACTATGGGGTATGGCCTCAACGCCTTACTTGATTATGACAACCCGCTAGATATTTTTACACACCTAATGATTGGTTCAGAAGGTACATTGGGCTTCATTGCTAACATTACCTACAACACCGTACCTTTGCCTCGGGCGCGAGAAACCGGGTTGTATTTATTTGAAAACTTCAAAGACGCTTGTGCAGTTATTCCTGCGCTAAAAGCCTGTGATGTAGATGCTGTAGAGTTGATGGACGCCAGAGCATTGCGCGCCGTTGCGCCGTTGCTAGACAAGGTGGTGGTTAGCAAACGCAATATTAGCAATCCAGATGCTGTTGCCCTACTTATTGACGTGGGTGCCCCGTCACAGGCTGAACTAGATAGTACGCTTAAGACGGTGCGCAAAATTTTAACCCAGCCAACAGTGGGTATAAGTAAAGAATATGAGCACCCACCTAAACAAGAGCATAAGCAAGAGCAGAAGCAAGGCCAGCCTCTGCAAGATTTTACCGCAGAGCCCAACATCATCGAAAACTTGTGGAGCATTCGAAAAGGGCTATTTCCCGCAGTAGGCGCAGTAAGGCCCACTGGTACCACGGTCATTATTGAAGACGTGGCCTTTCCATTAGAAAGTTTGGCCGATGGGTTAAATGCGTTAGTCGCCTTATTCGAAAAACACGATTACCACGACGGCATTATTTTTGGTCATGCACTCGATGGCAATGTGCACTTTGTGTTTAGCCAAGGTTTCAATACCCCAAATGAAATCAACCGCTATCAGGCCTTTATGGCCGATATAAGCGTGCTAGTGACACAGCGCTTTGCGGGGAGCTTAAAGGCCGAGCATGGAACGGGGCGTAATATGGCGCCGTTTCTTACTGCACAATGGGGTGATGAAGGTGTGGCGTTAATGCGCGCGCTAAAAGACATTATCGATCCTAAGGGTATTTTAAACCCAGGGGTTATTTTAAATGACGACCCTCAAGCGCATATTACTCACCTTAAGCCGATGCCTGCAGTACAAGACACGGTAGATGCCTGTATTGAGTGCGGCTTTTGTGAGCCTCAGTGCCCCTCGCTTAATTATACGTTGTCGCCCCGTCAACGTATTGCATTAAAGCGCCGACAAACGTCTTTGACAGAACCTGCGGCTGTTAATGAAATTAACGAAGCGTTTTCACACCTAGCCGTAGATAGCTGTGCAGCAACGGGGCTATGCGCTAGCGCTTGTCCGGTAGGCATTGATACTGGGCAGTGGATAAAACAAATACGTGGCCAGCGTACTAGAGGTTCTGCGACCAAATTAGTCAGTGATCTTGCCGCTAAACATACCGATAAGGCGTTATCAATTGCACGTTTTTCACTAAACATCGGCCATAAAGTAAAAGGGGTAATTGGCGAAAAGGCATTTAATTCTATTACAGGTGCACTACATTTACCCCAGCTTCATAGTGCTGTTCCCCAAGCTTCGCAATATAACAAAAATACTTCGCAGTATAAAAACGAACCAGATTTTAACGCTACTACTCACGCTAATGAAACAGCTTCTGAAGCACATAAAGCGACTGAAAAAGAAGCTGGGTACATCGCCGAGTTACCTACCCATTTAGGGCAGCAAAACTGTTCTGAGAATACCGCTGGGAAAGTGACTGAGAAAATGGCTAGGAAAGCGCTTTCTGAGGCGCTTTCTCAGACGGTTTCAAAAGTAGTTTACATGGTAAGTTGCCCAAGCAAAGTTTTCGGTGGCAACGCTAATGAAAAAAGTGTTATTCAGGCTGTGGTCTCTTTGTGTGAAAAAGCCAACGTGGAAGTGGTGTTCTCTAGCGCAAAAGACCATTGTTGTGGCCAGCCTTGGGATAGTGAAGGTGAAGCAATCACCGCGAGAGATAAACTCGCGGCGTGGACACAAGAAGTTTACACACTTTCAGAACAAGGACGCTGGCCTGTCATCATTGACAACAGCGCTTGTGCTTATAACGTAACTTCAAAAAACACCAACAACTCAGACTTCAACAAAATAGAGATATTGGAAGTTAGCAAGTATTTACTTCAGTACATTTCACCTCGGGTAAAGGTGGTTAAAACAGATGCCCCTACAATGCTTCATATTGGATGTTCAAGTACTAAGCTAGATTCAGGGGTTGCTATTAACGCGTTGACGAACCTTTGTACTTCAAACGTTATTGTTCCTACTGACATCACCTGTTGCGGCTTTGCGGGTACTAAGGGCTTCACTAATCCGGGTTTGAACCAAAGTGCACTGGCACCGCTTGCCAGTCAGGTGCCTGAAGATTGTTATAGAGGGGTATCGAATAGCGCAACCTGCGCGATTGGTTTAAGCCTGCACAGTGGGGTGATTTATTCACACATCGCGGTGCTGCTCGACGAGGTCAGCCAGCCGCTTTTCTAACGTCGCTTTGTGTGTTTTCAACTGTTCTTTTTCGTCACCCTCTGCGGTCTCAAGTTGCTTGCTGATAGCCACAATTTGCTCGGCTAATCCTTCTCGATTTTTCTCGTGCTGCTCAGCCTCTTCCGCTTTATCAAAAATGATGGCCTCGGGATTAGTTTCCTCATCTTCCTGAGAAGCAGCTGCCTCTTTTGATGAGCCAGGTTGCCGAGGAATCATTTGCACACCGTCTACTTGAGGCCGCTGATTCATGAAGGTCGGTGAGACAATTTCAATGCCCGTGTTATGCAATGCATCAAGCACCGATTTGTGTAATCGCGAGCGCGCACTTAGCATGCTTTTCACTTCTTTAAGCAAGCCTGCAACTCGGTAGCTTACCGAGAAATCTCCTAAGGAGATCACTTGAACGAAAGGGTCTTCTAATTCAGCATTGGCCGCTGCAGTTAGTAAGTGCTTCTCAACCTCTGAATGGTGAATATCGTATCCTAAACTTAAATCAACCGAGACAATCGCACCTGAGGCACGTGTTACTCTCACCGGTGTGTTCACCATTAGGGTGTTTGAAAAAGCAATTAACTCACGAGTTTCGGTTTGAATTTCCGTATCTAGTAAGCCCATCTCAGCTACCCTTCCGCTGTAATCTTCTACGCGAATAAAGTCTCCCACTTTGAACGGTTTATTTACCCGTAATACCAAACCCGCCATCAAATTTCCCACCATGGTGGTAGATGAAAACGCGATGACACCGGATAACAAAACGCCAATTAAGGCGATCACCTGATTGCGCGTACTTTCGTTCACCGGAAGTGCCATGGAGATGACGACCAAACCTACAATAGTAAGTACTAACAAAGTAACTTGGCGTGGCAATTTTTCTTCACTGGTTAAGTGAGATTGTCGCGCAAGTAGCACGTAATGAAGTGCACCTAGCCCCAATACCACCAGTACAATTGCTAGTACTAGCGGAATAAAAGGCATGAGAAAAGCCACCACTGTATCCACACTGAAACTCCATTTTATTCTTATTGCCAAGTCACACTTAACTTAGTGTTTCGCCGTATGGCGTCGTATTTTTACGTTACTTTGTTTTTAGTTTATTAGCACGAATCACTGTAAACCACTAAACTTAATTATTTATTATCAATAATTTACACGCAACATCGATTATTTGAATTTCTACTAACTGGCCGGCGCTATAACACTAACACTAACACTAACACTAACACTACTCAGATGCGCCGCTCCACTGAACAGGCACATAGTCGTTGGGTCTGTTCAGGCCTAATATGGTTTCTATTAGAGCATCAAAAATAGGGCTATATATCTCACTATCTACGTTGTAACTGAATGTAGCAATAGCGATATCGGTGTGCGGCTGCATTTCTTTAGCTATATAGGGCATACGAAGCGGCACTAAAACCGTGGTAAGCCCTTGTTTTTTAGCTTGTTGCAAGGCTGATTTAGTAAATCTATGCACATCATCTAGCGGTGCCCTTGAAGCCATCGCTTCTTCATTATCGAAGCCTTTCATCTCATAAACGGCATGTTGCGGTGAGATATCCCCCACGATTAACAGGTCAGCTTGCTTCAATGCATATTCGAAGGTGGCTTTGTTTGGCAGCTTAGTAAGCGGCAGGCAAGCCATTCCCAGCGTGGGCGCAATACTAGTCAAACTTTTTTCAAGCGCTAAACACCTAAGCGCATCAGGCATTAACGCCAGCCAGGTTTTCTGAGTAACAGGGAGTTTTTCGGCGCCATAAAGTGATGTGATCGCCGCCCTAGAAAGCGCTTTCTCAATTTGAATATTACGTGTTTTTTTAACATTATTCTGTACGTCTGAAACCCGCCAGGAAAGCGCTTTCTCAGCGTACCTATTCAGGCTAAATTTAGCTTTAAGCAACGCAATGCGTTGTACGGAAGTTGCAAGCTGTGTTGAGGGCACTTCACCACTGCTTATTCGCTTACTTACCTTGCCCATTAATGCAGCAAACATGTTGATATCTTGTGGCGTTCTAATGGTGAACGGCATTAAGGCAATGTCGGCACCCGCTTGATAGGCTTTTATCATGGCATCTTCTGGTGAGAAGTATTTAGCAATGCCCGCCATATCTAATGCATCGGTAACAACCACGCCTTGGTAACCCAGCTCGTTTCGCAATACATCGTGGAGAATCTTTCGTGACAAAGTTGCGGGAATGGTCATCTCCCTTCCCTGTTTGTCTTTGACGGTAGTGCTATCTAATGATGGGTATTGGATATGCGCACTCATCAACATACCTGGCGGGTTTCCACCGCTGATAATTCGGCTAAAAGGTAATAGGTCACCTTTTAGCGCTTGCGCTTTTGAATGCTTGACGTTGGGCAGGCCGGTGTGGCTATCTGTTTGTGTATCGCCATGACCAGGAAAATGTTTAATAGCACTTATTACACCACTTGATTGCAAGCCATCTACAAATGATTGCCCTAGTACCGCAACATCGCTAGGTGTTTCGCCAAAACTACGTACATTAATGACTGGGTTTTTAGGCTCACTGTTAATGTCTACGGACGGGGCGAAATTTGTATTTATCCCTAAGGAGCTCAAACTACTACCAATGCCCTTCGCTACGTTTTCGGAAAAAGCCGTGCCGTGCTGATAGTAGCTTGCCCCTATTGCCAAATTTCCGGGAAAAGGCGTGAGCATAGAAGAAGGTAAGCGAGCCACTCTTCCCCCTTCTTGGTCTACAGCAATAAATAGCGGTGGCAGCTTCGCTTTTGCCATGGCCTGTTGCATGGCGTAGTTCAACGCTATTAGCTGCTTGTTGGTTTTAATATTTTCAGAAAATAAGATAACGCCACCAATGTTGTGGGTGATGAGTAAGTCTTTAAGCGCATTTGGTAGCGTGGTTACCGGCTTTTTACATGCTTTCGAGCTAGTGCCATCATCGCAGTAGAATCGAAAATCTAGAATGATTTTTTGGCCAAGAGATTTTTTTATCTGTTCATGCTGGTTTGATTGGTTCGCATAAGTACTAGGCAACAGTAAAATGCATAGACTAAATAAAAAAACGCGAGATAAAACGGTTGCTAACGAGGGAATAAGGCGCAAATAAGATCCTAGGTAATTATAGATTTTTTAACAGTTAACGGTGTACTTATAACGATAAGTTAAGCTTTGATACGCATAATAATTGCCATAGTATCAAAAACCAATGCATACAGAATAAATACGTGTCATTCTGTGGAATTAACCGTGTGCTCTGCGGTACGCTAGTCGCTATTGCTCACATTAATGCATATGAATGGCTAATAGATGTGCAGTTTACTAGCAAGTCGATGGTTTCACATTCTCGAACATCGACGTTTCGATTTAGTATCAACGTACAAGCTCAGATATTCGCTCTTTAAGCGAATGGCAGTATTTCACAATAATAAAGTATGGAAAGTAGTATGGATTGGGTATCAATTATCCCCCCATTGGTTGCGATCATTGTCGTATTCTGGAAAAAAGAAGTTATCTTGGCATTGCTATTAGCGGTGCTGTGCTCTGAAGCACTTATTTTGTTAACTGCAAGCCCCGCCACCAGCTTTCTTGCGCCAATCAATGCTATAGAGCGCGTTGTCGATACCGCTTCAAGCCCAGGTAATACCCGAGTCATTTTATTTTCTGTTTTAGTTGGCGCCCTGCTGGCGTTCATTCGCGACTCCGGCGGTGTAACCGCTACGGTTAATTACTTAGTGGGCAAAGGGGTGGCCAAGAACAAGAAACAGGTTGGCAGCCTGACAATGTTTACTGGTATCGCAGTATTTATTGAATCGAATTTAAGTGTGTTAACGGCAGGGATCTTTGCACGAGGTTTATTCGACCGCTTCGGCATGAGCCGGGCTCGCTTAGCCTATATTATCGATTCTACCAGCGCACCAGTATGCATACTCATTTTACTTAATGGTTGGGGAGCGTTCATATTAAGCTTGCTCGACACCTACGAGCTACCAGCATCTTCAGCCTCAATATTATGGGGCAGCGTGTTTTTTAATTTCTACGCTATTTTTACCTTACTAATTGTGGCTTACACCATAGCCGCAGACAAAGTGCACGGGCCATTGGCTTTAGAAGAGAAAACCCTATCGAAAACAGACATTCCCCAACAAACTGAAACCGCCACTAAAGCGCGTTATATGTTAGTGCCATTGTTAACGATGGTATTCAGCATGGTGGGCTTTATGTTTTGGACCGGCAACGGCACCTTGTCTGAAGGCAGCGGCAGTAAATCTGTGCTTTATGCCACGGCACTTGCCACTGCTATCGCTTATGGCCTTTTACTTTGGCACAAACGATTCACTCACAAAGAAGCCGTAGAAATTGGCTTTAAAGGTATGGGCGAATTACTACCACTGGTCACCATTGTTTTGCTTTCTCTTACCTTGGGCAATAGCTTAAAAGACTTAGGCACAGGTGTATTTGTGGCAGGCGTGGTAGGTGAATACCTTCCCCTTGTTTTCATCGTACCTATGTTATTTATTGCAGGGGCGGTGATGTCTTTTACCACAGGCACCTCATGGGGTACCTTCGCTATTCTTATTCCCATCGGCGTACCATTAATTCAAACCCTTGGATTACCCCCTTCTTTGGTTGTTGCGGCCATTCTAGGTGGCGGAATTTTTGGTGACCATTGTTCGCCTATTTCCGATACCACTGCCGTGTCGTCACTAGCCGCAGGCTGTGATGTATTAACCCATGTAAAAACCCAGTTTCCTTACGCGCTTGTGGCGGGCGGGTTAACCTTGGTGGGTTATCTTATTGCTAGCATTATTATGATTGGCTAGCGCGAGTTACGACAAGCTTGTGCTAGGTCTATTTTTCACAATTCTGATAATAAGTTTTATCTAAGTTTTTTAATTTTAAGGAGTTAGGCAGTGTTGAAGAAAACGTTTTTTCTATTCTCATTTGTATTTCTGACAGCATGTAGTCAAACAGGCGGTGATTCAACGCCAACTCAACAACAAGCCGTAGCGATGCCCGATACCTTTAGCGCCGACGCCGCTTATGCGGTACTAGAAGAGGGTGGAAATGCGGTAGATGCTGCCATTACTGCGCAATTTGTTCTGGCAGTAACCCTACCTGAAGCGGGTAATGTAGGCGGCGGTGGCTTTATGACCATTGCGTTTGAGGGCAACACTGATTTTCTCGATTACCGCGAAATGGCCCCCTCTGAGGCACATCGAGATATGTACTTAGATGACGAAGGAGATGTAAAACCCTACGAGTCACTTTTTGGCGCGAAAGCATCAGGTATTCCAGGTACGGTTGCCGGTATGTGGGCTGCCCATCAGAAATACGGCAGTTTGCCGTGGAGTCGCTTAGTAGCACCTGCGGTTGAACTTGCTGAAAATGGCTTTTTAGTGCCTGAAAAACTTGCTAGCAACATCACTCGATATTTAGCTCGTACCCGCGAACAAGGATTAAACAGCAACTTTGCTAGTTACTTTGAACAAGCTAAAGCCAATACAATATTCAAGCAACCTGAACTCGTCACTACGTTAAAAGCAATTCAACAGCATGGCCAAGATGGGTTTTACCAAGGCGAGGTTGCTGAGAAAATTGTTTCTTTTATGCAAGAAAACGGTGGGCTAATTAACCACAGCGACCTTGCGGCTTATAAAGCGGTATGGCGTAAACCTCTTGAACTGAATTGGCAAGGCTACACCCTAGTAACAGCACCACCACCAAGCTCAGGCGGCGTGGCTGTGGCGCAGTGGATTGGCATGCTAGAAAGCTACGGCAGCAATCATACTCTGCCAGATCATAACAGCGCCGAATACCTGCATGTTATGTCTGAAATTGGTAAACGCGTATTTGCAGATAGAGCAGAATACTTAGGCGATCCTGACTTTGTCGAAGTCCCTGTAGCTAAGCTTGTTGCCCCTGATTATATCAAAGCCCGCGCAGCCCTTATTCAACCCAATGGTATTTCAGACACGCCAAGTGTTAAACCTGGCTTGAAAGAAAGTGAAGATACCACTCACTTTTCTATTATGGATAAATGGGGCAATGCTATTGCTAACACCACCACCATTAACCTTACCTTTGGTAGCGGCGTGGTAGTAACGGGTGCAGGGTTCTTGCTTAATGATGAGATGGATGATTTTAGCGCTAAGCCTGGCGTACCCAATTTCTTTGGTGCTGTCGGCGGTGAAGCGAATGCTATTTCGCCTTATAAGCGCATGCTATCCTCAATGACACCTACCCTAGTAACACAAGGCGGTGATGTGGTTTTAGCAACCGGTTCGCCTGGTGGCACTACGATTATTTCATCGGTAGCACAGTCGTTATTAAACGCGTTATTGTTTGATTTTGATGCCACAAAATCTGCTAATGCTCCTCGTTTTCACCATCAATTACTGCCTAAAGATACCATTCGTGTTCACCCAGGGTTTGATGAGTCAACATTGGCTGAATTAACTGATATGGGCTACACCATAGATGCCCGCCGCTTTGGAGATGTGCATTTAATTAAGCGCACAGCGCAAGGTGTAGAGGCCGCTTCTGAAGCAAGTGGTCGCGGTAAAAGTATAGTGTCTGCACGCTAAATCATGCTGTTGTTGTAGCGCTTTCACCTATGAAAGCGCTCACGGCTCAATACAGGCTAATCAGTCGCAAATAACTGTTCGATAGCGGCAAATGCTTTGAACTCCAGCGCATTACCGCAATAGTCCATAAAGAACATAGTGGCTTGTTCTCCTGGCTGGTCTTTAAACCGAATATACGGCTCAATAACAAACTCTATATCGGCGGCACTTACTTTGTCAGCCAATGCCTGCCATTGAGACATTTCGAGCACCACGCCAAAATGCGGAACTGGTACAGCATGGCTATCTACCCCATTATGGGAAGGGGGTGAAGGCATTTTCTCAACGCAATGGGTGACCAACTGATGACCGAAGAAATTCCAATCAATCCATTGGCTATCACTACGCCCTTTTTCACAGCCTAATAGTTCGCCATAAAAGGCCTCTGCATTGGCAAGGTTACTGACGGGTATTGCTAGATGAAACGGCTGCGCCATGGTCACGTCCTATAAGAATTTCTTCAATAACGATAGTTTGAATTTAGAAAATGGCGCATAACGTACGGGAGCATCTAAAGCGAAGGCCCGCTTCATTACGGTCTTAACATGGCTAAAGGTATCAAACCCAGCTTGGCCGTGATAACTGCCCATGCCGCTATTACCCACGCCGCCAAAAGGAAGCTCTGGGTTAGTCATGAAAATCATCGTGTCGTTGGTACACACACTGCCCGAGCTGGTTTTTTCAATGATATTATTAAGTGCTTTATCGTCATCACTGAACGCATACAGCGCTAGTGGTTTTGGCCTATCGTTGATAAACCCGATAGCTTCGTCGATAGAGGCGACGGGCACTATGGGTAAAATAGGTCCGAATATCTCTTCTTGCATGATTGCGCTGTCTTTCGCAGGGTCGAGCACCAAGGTGGGTGTCATCGCAGGTCGCGCTTCGTTGATATCGCCACCATAAACTACGTTAACCCCATCTAAGTACCCTTGCAGGCGATGCAAGTGGCGAGTATTGATGATATTGCCATAGTCTTTTGACGAAAAAGGATTTTTACCGAACTGGGATTTAAGCTCTTTCTTAATGGCGTCTATTAGCTTTTGTTCAAAACCTTTCACTACTAGCACGTAGTCAGGCGCAATACAGGTTTGCCCTGCATTCATCCACTTACCCCAAACGATTCGACGCGCGGTAATTTTCAAGTTGGTGCTGCTATCAACAATACAGGGGCTTTTACCGCCAAGTTCCAGCGTAACAGGGGTTAGATGCCTAGCGGCTGCAGACATGACAATTTTGCCAACCGCTTCGCCGCCAGTGTAGAAAATATGATCCCATTTACACGCAAGTAACGCCGACGATTCTTCCTTCCCGCCCTCAATCACTTCTACACATGAAGTATCCATGTACTGGGGGATGAGTTTTGCCACAATCGTTGAGGTTTCAACGGCCAGCTCGGACGGCTTTAAGACCGCGCAATTACCCGCTGCTAGTGCTGCTATGTAAGGCGCTAGCAACAACTGAAGGGGGTAGTTCCATGCGCCTATGATAAGCACTGTGCCCAAGGGCTCTGGTTGCTGAAAGCTTTTACCCGGCCACGCAATAAGTGGGGTGGATACCTTACGAGGCTGCATCCATTTATTTAAATGCTTAAGGGTATGCTTAATATCCGATAGCAAAAAGCCATGTTCAGCCACGTAGGCTTCACTTTCGCTTTTGCCTAAGTCTTGATGAAGTGCGTGCAATATCTCTTTTTCGTTTTCAATCAGCAGGCGCTTTAGCGCGTCTAATTGACTCTTACGCCATTCTAGTGAGTGGGTTTTGCCAGATTTAAAACTAGTTTGAAGCGAGGCCACCGTATCAAGAAAGCAAATGCTGGGTTCTACGGCGTGAAGCGTTGGTTGATTAGACATAATACATTCCACCTACATATGAAGACTGTTGACCTGCTGGGATTTAAATTCAGGTTCAGGGGCAATCGGATAAGCTGTTATTCATCTTATAGTAATGAGGGCGATAAAACACAACCCAATTATTTTGTTAATTGATGTTTAATTATTACCTGAATATCAGTTGACTGCCTACACGAAAAAGCCCGGTACTTAAAAATAAGTACCGGGCTTTTAAAGTGTCTAACTAGACGGGTTAGTTTACGCGTCGTATGGGTTACGTAAAACAATCGTCTCGTTTCGATCAGGCCCGGTAGAAACGATATCTACTGGAACACCGGTAAGGTGCTCTAGGCGCTGAATATAATTTTTCGCAGCTTGTGGTAAGCCCGCAAACGTAGTGACACCATACGTGTTGTCGCTCCAACCTGGCATTTCTTCATACACTGGGGTGACTTTATCGTAACCGTCAGCCGCCATTGGAGGCACGTCTTTTACGTTACCGTCTGCATCTTTATAACCGATACAGATTTGTAAAGTTTCAAGGCCGTCAAGCACGTCTAGCTTCGTTAAGCAGAAACCGGTAATCGAGTTGATTTGTACCGCACGTTTCATTGCCACGGCATCGAACCAACCAGTACGGCGTTTACGACCGGTAGTCGCGCCGAACTCATGACCTTTAACACCTAAATGATTACCCACTTCGCAATCAAGCTCGGTAGGGAATGGGCCAGAACCTACACGTGTGGTGTATGCCTTAACAATACCCAATACATAATCTAACTTTAACGGACCAAAACCAGCGCCGGTGGCTACGCCGCCAACAGTAGTATTAGAAGACGTTACATAAGGATACGTACCGTGGTCGATATCAAGTAATGTACCTTGCGCACCTTCGAACATGATTGGCAAACCCGCTTTGTGGGCTTTATCTAGTTCGTCGGTAACATCAACCACCATCGCTTTAAGGATGTCAGCAACGGCCATGGCACCTTTTAAGGTTTCATCAAAATCGACCGCTTCTTCACCGTAGTATTTAGTCAATGTGAAGTTGTGTACATCAAGTACTTCTTTGAGCTTAGCTGCAAAGTCTTCTGCATTGAATAAATCGCCAACGCGCAAACCACGGCGAGCCACTTTATCTTCGTACGCTGGACCAATACCACGGCCAGTAGTACCAATTGCTTTAGCACCACGGGCTTTTTCACGCGCCACATCTAAAGCAATGTGATAAGGAAGAATAAGCGGGCATGCTTCACTGATTTTCAAACGCTCACGAACTGGAACACCACGCTCTTCAAGCATAGTCATTTCAGTCATCAGAGCGTCAGGGCTGAGTACTACGCCGTTACCAATAATGCAGGTAACGTTGTCACGCAGAATGCCTGATGGGATTAAGTGAAGAACGGTTTTTTCACCGTCGATTACTAGAGTATGACCTGCATTGTGACCGCCTTGATAGCGAACCACAAATTTTGCTCGATCAGTAAGTAGGTCTACTACTTTGCCTTTACCCTCGTCACCCCATTGAGTGCCGAGTACCACAACGTTCTTTGCCATGAATCATATTGTGTAAGAAAATTAGGCGGGGATTCTACCAAAATTTCATACCCTTTATCATCTGTTTTATGCGCAAAAATACGCCAGTTATTGCAGATTTATGGACTTTATTAGTCTGAACCTCGCTAACCATCTGTATATTAGAGCTATTTTTAGTTACGCATTCGAGCTTATTAAGACAAGTAAAAAAGGCAAACCACACCGATGACAACTAAAACACCGCCGGTTTGGCGTAATTGATTGGTCGGCATCTGACTTATTTGCAATAAATATAAGCGCCAGCGCGTAGGAAATAACAAAGGGCCAATTCCCTCTACAATAAGCACTATTGCTAGCGCGGGCCAAAGCCAGTCCATTCTATACCTCATTGTTTTATTTAAATTATTGTTACCTAAACCGTGTAACATACCATAAAGCGTACTAGCAGCTAGCGGCGCTTAAGGTAATCACGTAAGCATAGTAATCACTCATCAGAGAATAACGCACACATAAATACCTTATTTTGCTAACCTAATGGTTATTTGAGTATTTAATATTCAACCTACTGAAATTTTTCACTTTTTTTAACGCAAAATAGTGCAAAAAATCTATCATCTGCTATACGTAAAGTATTGCACTTAATCACACGGAAACAAATTCATGCGTTTTCCTAAATATGGAAACTATGCGTTAGATATCTCTGGGAATGTATTGGAAGTGTTTGCTACGGGTGCGTGGAATTTAAAAACCGCTGAAGCCTTTTCTGAAGAAATGCATGACCTAGTGGACAGGTTCGAAGATAAACCATGGGGCGCCATTCTAGATGGCCGCAGATGGGTATTGTCTACGCCAGATACACAACAAGTCGTCATTGACGCTATTAAATATAGCATTACTAAAGGGCTACGACGCTCTGCCTATGTGTTAGACACCGGCATGGTAAAGCGCGCGCAGCTAGAATATACCCACCCTGCCAAAGAAAGAGACTTTAATCTTCAAGGCTATGAAAGAAACTACTTTCAGCATTACTTCTCGGCGCTTAATTGGCTAGACAAAGAAGGCTTTTCACCTATAGCCAAAACGTAAGGGCACATAAGCGCCCTTACATTCAATGTTAATAAAGCAAGCTGTAGACCTTGCGTCTATATTCAGATTTGAGCGCATCACCGTCGGTTAATGCATTAATCATATCCAGCATTATTTTACGTGCATCCCCAAAGCCTAGCTCTTTTTTAAGTACGCTGAGCAACAAGGATAACGCCTCTTCCGATTTATTAGCTTGGTGTAACTGCACAGCCAAATCCACTTTAAGTTGTAAGTCATCTGGATTAGCCGCTACCGACGCCTGCAATTGGCGAATTTCAGGTGTATCAGCTGCCTGTTCAGCAAGTTCTATTTTACCGTTAAGGGTATTATAACGCGCATCTTGATCGACTAACTTAATCTCGTCCAACATGGCTTTAGCCTGTGTTATCGACCCTGTCTCAATGTAGCAATCAATAACCATATACTTGGCATTGATGTTGTCAGGGCTCATCTCTAAAACTTGTTTCGCATTCGATAAGCCTTCTACATAGTCGCCCCGTTGAATAGCTTGTCCTGCCGCCGCAAGAAAATCATCTTCTGGATTAGGCAGATACTTAGCTAGCATCTCACGAATTTGCGCTTCGGGTTGCACACCCGCAAAGCCATCTACAGGTTGACCGTTTTGCACTACCATTACGGTCGGCAAACTACGGATACCAAATTGGCCTGCAACTTCCTGCTGCGTTTCACAGTCTACTTTGGCAAGAATAAGGTGTTCGGCATACTCTCCTGCTATCTTTTCTAAGATAGGCAGTAAATCTTTACATGGCTCACACCAGTCTGCCCAAAAATCAATAAGCACTAGCTTTTCTTGTGATGCTTCTAAGATAACTTGCTGAAAATTTTCAACAGTGATATCAACGATAGTTGCCGCATTGTTCGCAACAAGATTGTCCATAACGTGGGCCTTTTAAAACATTTATTTTCTGACAATGAATATGGGGTAACTGATAGCAAAAAACAACCGCTACAAAAAATCGGCAACAATGTCGTATTCACGACATACTTACCTTGGCTGGCGTGTTAATTTGTTGTTAACTCACGCATAACGATACTCACTGGAGGGCTACGTCATGGCTACCGAGTCAAACGTTCAAACTCAATTTCAATCTTTTAGCGAGTTCTATCCTTATTACCTTGCAGAACATGCCAATGTAACCTGCAGAAAATTACACTTTGTTGGTTCTTGGTTAGTGTTAGGTGTCATCGCCAGCAGCTTAATTACGAGTAACTTCGCATTGTTATGGCTGATCCCAGTAGTAGGCTACGGCTTTGCGTGGGTGGGGCATTTCTTTTATGAGAAAAATAGGCCTGCGACTTTTCGCCACCCGCTTTATAGCCTGCTGGGAGACTGGGTGATGTTTAAAGACATTCTAATAGGTAAAGTAAGTCTTAGCGCTTAACGACGGTAAAACCCTACCACCTTTTCAGTACAAAAAAACAAAAGAGCCAGACGCACGCAGTGAAGTGACACCCAGTACGCTGGCTTTTGAAATCATAGTCTCAGTATTTAGCCGTTTTCAACACGGCAAAAATAAGGCTACGCCACTCATTTACTTGGCAGGGGTAAGCTTTAACACTTTGCCGTTGGTGGCATCGGTTAGCAGATAGATAGCGCCGTTAGGCCCAACTTCTACATCACGAATACGGGCTTGATTGTCACGCACATATTCATGCTGCTCACCAGGCTTACCGCCATCCATCTCGATACGTCGTAAGTGAGTGAACTTTAACGAGCCTACCAACAAATCTCCGTTCCACTGTGGAAACAAGTCACCTTGGTAGAACGTCATACCGCTTGGTGCAATAGAAGGGTCCCAGTAAAGTACTGGTTGTTCCATGCCATCCATATGCGTTTTATCACTGATAATGTCGCCGCTGTAATCAATACCATAGGTAATGACCGGCCAACCGTAGTTTGCACCTTTCGACAGCAGGTTAACTTCATCACCGCCCTTTGGCCCGTGTTCCATTGCCCATACTTCACCCGTTTCTGGGTGAATGGTAATGCCTTGAACATTTCGGTGGCCGTAACTATAAATTTCAGGCGCTTTACCGTCAGTAAAAGGGTTATCGCTAGGCACACTGCCATCGCGGTTAATTCGCACAATAGTACCGAAATGGTTATCGGTATTTTGCGCTTCCTTCATATATTTATAACGGTCGCCCAGGGTGATAAACAATTGCTTGTTCGCATCAAACGCTAAGCGACAACCAAAATGAAAGCCATTATCAATAAGTGGCGCGGCACTAAAGATAGTTTCTACATTTACCAGCGCATTACCGCTTAGTGTTGCTTTGGCAACACTGCTGCCACTTCCACCCTCGCCAGGTTGGCTGAAACAAAAGTAAACCGTGTTGTTAGCTTCAAACTCAGGGTCGATAGCAATATCTAACATACCGCCTTGGTTGTTCGCTTCTACCTTAGGCACATTTGATAAGCGTGGCGATAGTTCACCGGATTGACTTAGGCGCCTAATACCGCCCTCGCGCTCGGTAATCAGCATGTCACCGTTAGGGAGGAAGGTCATCCCCCAAGGGTGAACTAACCCTTGTGCTAATTCAGTAACAACAAGATTTTCATCTGTCGGTGTTTTAGCGTCTGCTTGTTGCGAAAACGCTGGCTGAGTTGCCCCAGCCAGCGTTAATGTACAAACAGACAGCACGTTAATCATAGTGCGTGTCATAATTTTTCCGCCGTGAAGTATATTCCGACTTATTTTGCCAACATTGCGCGAAGCATCCAAGCAGACTTTTCGTGAACGCGCATACGATCGCCAATAAGTGCAGCAGAAGACTCGTCATCTGCGTCTTGCGCTAACTTAAGTGAATCACGTGATGTTTTAACTACTTGCTCATGACCATGGGTAAGTAACGCCACCATTTCTGATGCTTCAGGTACACCTTCCACTTCATCAATTGCGCTTAATTCAGCGAATGATTTGTAAGTACCTGGCGCCGAAACACCCAGTGTACGAATACGTTCAGCAATTTCATCTACGGCTTCTGCAAGCTCTGTGTATTGCTCTTCAAACATCAAATGTAGTTGTCTAAATTGTGGACCTTCTACATTCCAATGGAAGTTATGGGTTTGTAGGTAAAGCGTGTAAGAATCTGCTAATAGTTTTTTAAGGCCTTCAGCCACTGCATTACGATCTTCTTCTGAAATGCCGATATCAATCTTGCTCATATATCTCTCCTTGGGTTAGCAACTAATTCACTAATTTAGAATTGGAAATACCATTCAAATGTTACCTTAATGATACTCTAAGAATATTGATTTGGATTATAATTTTAACGATTGTACACATCTACTTTGACGATTTACTTCAATGATGATGCTGATGACCTGCTTCTTTATCCATTCCTTTTACCGGTAATTCTACGATGTAGTCAGCGGCGGAATCAAAAGACAAGGTCAATGACACACTATTGCCTTCAACAAGACCTTTTTCTAATCCCAACAACATCACGTGATACCCGCCAGGCGCAAAGGAAAGCGAATCATTTGGCGCAATGACTATCCCTTCTTTTACTTCTCGCATACGCATCATGTCATCATTCATTTCGGTGGTATGAATTTGCGCGTCGCTGGCAATATCACTGCTGACCGAAACGCCCGTTATTTTAGTCGGTGTTTCGCTTTGATTATGCAAAGTGAAATAAAGTGCTGCAGATTGTGCCATTGGAAACGTAGCGCGGGCGTAACCGTCACTAATAGAAATAGGGTGCGTAGCTTGAACCCTGCACGCCGACAGCGCAAACATAAACAGGGCGAGTAATTTAAAGGGTAAAGAATGAGTAATAGGTGTCATACCGCTGCTTCCAAAAAAAAGTTGGCTGCTAGTGTACGGTAGGTTTATTTAATAAAGAAGAGAATATAGAAAATCTGGAGATATATCCCGAAAGGGAAAAACTATAACAACGAAGCTAACCTAGAAAGCACTAGGTCAAAACATTGTATGAAGACCTTTATGTGAGAGAATGGTGCCGACTGCCGGAATCGAACTGGCGACCTACTGATTACAAGTCAGTTGCTCTACCAACTGAGCTAAGTCGGCACACTTTTCACACCCGCTGGGTTAACAGCGGATGCGTATAATAGCCACAATTAAAAGGTTGTCAACCTTTTAAACGTTTTGCCTCGCCAATCAGTTTCGGAAAGTACTCTAACGGCAAATATTGGCTCAAATCGTGTAATTTTTCGCCCAATTTTGCGTAGTTGTCAGTAGTCACATTAATATGACCCATCTTGCGTTTTTCGCGCACCGACTTTCCATACCAGTGCAAATGACTGCCATCAATACTCAAAAGTTCTCTTGAGAAACTGCTGCAGCCAATAATATTAATCATTGCGCTTGGGCCAATAGCCGATGTGTCACCCAAAGGTAAACCACAAATGGCACGAAGATGATTTTCAAATTGACTGGTTACTGCTCCCGATTGACTCCAATGACCAGAATTATGCACTCTTGGCGCAAGTTCATTAACCAGGAGTTCATCACCACACTGAAATAATTCCACCGCTAACACGCCGACATAGTCCATGCCTTCAGCCAGTTTCACGAAAATATCGTGCGCTTTGGCTTGAAGTGCTTCGTCCACGTGGGTAGCAGGGGCAACCGACACATGAAGTTGGCCTTGATAATGTAAGTTTTCAGCAAGCGGGTAAGTGCGCACATCACCCTGCTTATTTCGTACTCCAATTAATGAAAGCTCACGTTCAAAAGGCACCATCTTCTCTACCACAAGAGGCACTTTCTCTAAATTTAAGGTAGCTAAAGCCCGTTTAAGCTCAGGCAACTCTTCTTTATTGGCTAATCGCCATTGGCCGTAACCATCGTAGCCATCACGACTGGATTTTAGAATGAGCTTTTCACCAAGCGTTTCAATGCATTCATCAAGCTGTTCTAGGTGAGTCACAATGCGGTGCGCACTGTTAGCGACCTTCATGCCCTCAAGCAATGCTTTCTCTCGCACTCTATCAGCACCGACTAAAATGCTTTCAATGCTGGGCATTAACTTACCCGTTTTGGTAGCTTCTTCAAGCAGGTGCTCTGGCACGTGCTCAAATTCTACCGTGAGTGCATCAGCACCTTCTAAGGCTTGATCTAAGGAAGTATCTAAAGGGCTTTTACTTACAGGGTGCACGACAGTATCGTTGTTTACGTCGACAGCCTGCACTTCAATGCCAAGCGGACTGCCCGCCAAATACATCATTTGCGCCAATTGGCCTGCACCGTAAACGACTACTCTCATTCGTCAAGCTCCAAAGTATTGCTAGAAGCCAATACTGTTTCAGTCTGCTGCTTTCGAAAGGTAATAACCGCATCGCGCACATTCGTATCTTGCAATGCCACCACTTGCGCCGCTAGCAAACCTGCATTGGCTGCACCCGCTTCGCCGATGGCTAATGTGCCAACCGCAACGCCTTTGGGCATTTGTACAATTGATAACAGGGAATCAAGACCACTTAATGCTTTAGACTTTACTGGACAACCGAATACTGGCAAGTGCGTGTGCGCAGCAATCATTCCCGGTAAGTGTGCTGCACCACCTGCGCCAGCAATAATGGCACTAAAGCCTTCATCTGCTGCCCCTTCGGCAAATTCAACCAACAAGTTTGGCGTTCTGTGTGCTGACACCACTTTTGCGTCGAATTCAACACCAAACGACTTCAGCATTTTTGCTGCTTGTTGCATGGTGGGCCAGTCTGAGGTCGAGCCCATAACTATTGCGACTTTTGCCATCTAGAAATCCTCTGAGATAGGTAAATTGGATAACCGGAAAAGCCCGCGATTGTAGCCTAATTCGCCAACAAATCCCACATATTAGCCGTAAGTGATCTGGCAAGGCCTTCATTTTCGTAAAACCCCTATATAATTACAAATAGTTAATCCTTCCAGTGCCACTTGGTATTCTTTATGACTACCTTTTTCACTTGGCTGGTTGTGGGCCTTCATAAGGCTAAGGTAAACGGAGGTATCGATAATGTCGAAAGCACATCAAACAGACGTAATTGATGACGCGATTAAAGAAGTACAGGTTGTAGTATCAGATTTTCTCAATCGAGAAGCCGCGCCTGGCATTTTACTGATGATTGCTACTGTACTGGCACTTATCATTGCTAACTCCCCTCTTAATCACCTATACGACCAATTAATTAGCCTTCCAGTGCAAATTTCAGCGGGCACGTGGGCAATTGATAAACCCTTATTGTTATGGATTAACGACGGCTTTATGGCCGTTTTCTTCTTTCATGTTGGATTAGAGTTAAAACGTGAAATATGTGAAGGCGAGTTATCAAATCCTAAAGACATTGTTTTACCTGCCACCGGTGCGATTGGTGGCATGCTTTTACCTGCTCTGATTTACGTAGGCATTAACTGGGATAACCCTGTGGCCATTGCCGGTTGGGCAATTCCAGCGGCAACCGATATTGCCTTTGCATTGGGTATTTTGGCGTTATTAGGAAGTCGAGTACCCACTAGCCTTAAGATTTTCTTAGTCACCTTAGCCATTATTGATGATATTGGCGCTATTGTGATAATTGCGCTTTTCTATACTAACCACATCACTATGGGGGCGCTGTTAGTGGCAGCGGCGTGCTTACTGCTGTTGTGGCAAATGAACAGACGAAATGTAGTGGATATTCCCGCCTATATGATGGTAGGTATTATATTGTGGGTAGCCATGCTCAAATCTGGGGTGCATGCTACGCTAGCAGGTGTGATATTAGCGGCTTTTATCCCTATGCGAGATAGTAGGGATGAAACCTATTCACCGGTTACGCGCTTAGAACATAGCTTGAATAGCACGGTAAGTTTCGCCATTTTACCCCTTTTTGCTTTCGCTAATGCAGGAATAAGCTTCGGTAATATTAGCCCCGAGGGTATTTTCCACCCCGTTACTTTTGGCATATTTTTAGGCCTAGTACTCGGTAAGCAGGTTGGTGTATTTGGTTTTTGTTATCTGATGATTAAACTCAAGCTAGCGACCTTGCCTGATGACCTTAACTTAAAACATATTTACGGGTGTGCACTGCTGTGTGGTGTGGGCTTTACCATGAGCTTATTTATTGGTGGTTTGGCTTTTGAAGAAACCGGTATTAATCAGATTTTTGATGAGCGAGTAGGTATTTTGGCCGGGTCAGTTGTATCAGCAATCTTGGGTTACATTGTATTGTATTTCGTAGGCAATAAACCGGTTAACAATGAAGGTAAGATAGCCTCAAACGCGAGCAAGCTCACGGGCAATACTGTCGATTAATACCTGCTTCCTAATTGGCTTGCTTAAATGTGCATTCATACCCGCGGCTAAACATGCCGCTTTATCATCTGCATAAGCATTTGCCGTTAGTGCGATAATGATTACTTTGTCTTTATTTTTAGCTTGTTGGCGAATGTGTTTCGAGGCAGTCAGCCCGTCCATAACGGGCATTTGGTAATCCATCAAAATGACATCAAACGCATGACGCTTTGCGGCTTCAATCGCTTCCATACCGTTTTTAGCCCTGAAGCGCTTAACGCCAACAGAGCCAAGCATATCCATTACAATATCGGCATTTACATCGTTGTCTTCAGCAAGCAATACCCGTAATGTACTTGGTAAAGACTGTACTTTTAAATTGGAGGAAGCTTCTTGCGCTTCGCCTTTCTCACACGGAAAACTAAAACAAAACGTGGTTCCCGTGCCTTCATTGCTATCAACTGAAATACTGCCACCAAGTAGCTCCACTAAGCCTTTTGTGATGGCTAAGCCCAATCCAGTTCCACCATAATCTCGGGTTATAGTGGCATCAGCCTGTTCAAATTGGTCGAATATACTCTCTACTTTTTGTGCAGATATGCCAATGCCCGAATCAGTAACCGAACAAGAGAGCTCGCCCTGTCTGTACTTGGCCTCAACCAAAATGATGCCTTGGTGAGTAAACTTAATTGCATTACTGACCAGGTTATTAATGATTTGACTAAGCTTACCACCATCAGTAATGACCGCTTTTGGCACACTTTCATCAATATTAACGTTAATCGAAATGCCCTTCTTACTAGCACTTCGCTCATATAGCACACTACATGCATCGATAGTTTGCGCGACGGAAATACTACGCTTATCTAGCAACATTTTACCAGATTCAATTTTTGACCAATCTAAGATGCTATCAAGGATCATTAATAGGCGGCTGGCAGAAGTCGAAATCGTTTCCGTTCTATGCCGTGCCCCGCTAGGTAAGGGTAATTCCATCATTAATTCACACGATCCAATAATGCCGTTCATTGGGGTACGTATTTCATGGCTCATATTGGCTAAGAATTGGGTTTTAGCCACGCTCGCCGCTTTTGCTTCTTCGAGCGCCTTAGCTAAATGTCGCGTTTTCTCTTCTATCTTATTTTCTAAGCTATGGTTAAACTCAGCAAGCTCTACGTTCAACGTTTGTTCTTTAACGCGGGCAAATTCAAGGGCTTTAAATGCATCAACTAGGCGCCCTTCTAAGCTGCTGAACTCGTCATTAAGTGAAGCGAGTTCCTGTATATGCAACGTACTCCCCACCAAGTTAGGCTCTCTACGCACTTCTGAGGGCGTAAAATTGGCAATATAACGTATAAGCCCGCGAATAGGAGACTCAATCATTCGTGCCACCACAGAGCCCATAAATGTACCAAATACAGACAAGACAAGTAGCAACAATAAATCAGTCAACAAATACTCACTCATTACCGACAACAAACGTCGATAATCGTAGTAATAGCTAACCTGCCAATTTGCAGTAGGCAGCTGACCTTGCAGCCTCAACCACTCCTTATTGAGCGGTCCGTCTTCAATTTTTATATCACACTCACCTTCGCACAAATACGAAGGTGCTTTGTTCAGTGGTTTTAAGCCTAGCTCTGATGATGCGTAAATAACCTCGCCCTTTGCATCTTCGAGCAAAAGCGAAAACCCATCGAGATTAAGGGCATCTACTGAAGAGAAGCTGCGTAAAGATAATGAGCCCTCCACGATACCAACAGGTACGCCATACTCATTAATAATAGGTGAAGACATGGCGACAATGGCGTCGTTTCCAAACCCTTGGCCTTGGAAAACGTTAGAAAGATACGGCCCGCCCATTTCCATTGCCTGAGAAAAATAAGGCCGATAAGCCACATTTGCAGCCCCAGCTACCTGTGCTTTATTTAGCAGCCCAGGTGGGTAGGAATGGGTTATATTCCCACTTTCATCAGCCACTAAGAAAGTGATGAATTCAGGATAGTGCGCGGCTAAAACTGAAAGTTGATTGTTGCTAGCCTCTTCTAATTTTTCAATTGCATAGGGCGTAGAAAGTGACTGCGAGGCAACCGCTATCGCTTTTTGGTGTTGCCCAATAAAATCGGATAGTTGTTGCTCTAATACCGCGACACGTTGTTGCATGTAGCGAATAATTTGTGCTTCTTGATCGTCTTGATAAAGTGCCACAGATAAATACACCACCGCCATGGAGGCGGCAAAAAAACAACCTGAGAAGAAATAACTGAACAGGAAATGCAGTGAAACTTTTTCTTTTGAACCTGTATTAGTGTGTTTAAGCCCTTTATTCGCTAGAAAGACAAAATGCCCAGAGATAAGCCCAAACACGCCACTTACCCAAGTAACAAGCACGCCAGAAAACATCATCGTTGGCTGGTCGGCTTCGTAAAGCGCGTGCTCTAATAATAAAATGGGGAGGAAAATAAGTGACCAAAAACCAGCACCAACTTTAATGACTCGGCTCAGGGATTTTTTATATCCAAATAAACTTACTACGATAGGCAGTAAAGACAGGCTTTCTTTACCCACAATACTGCCGTGAGTTAGCCATAAGGGGACGCAGATAATTAACGCAATAGGAATTGCGACTATAGGAGGGAACCGTAGTGCGGCGTATACGCCAACCCCTACCCCGAATACAGCGATACCGCTGCTATCAAATGGCGCAGGCACTGCATTTAATGCAATACCCACAACCACTACAAGTAACAGGTGTAATACCAGAGATAACGACCACCGATGTTTATCGTACAACAACGCCCCCCACTGGCATCACCATGATTAATGTTGCGCCATGTAATCTAACGTAAAGTTAGTCAGTAGTTTCACGCCTAACTTCATACCCGAATCGTCTACGTAAAATTCAGGTGTGTGGTGAGCAGGGCTATCTTGCTCGGAAACATCTAGAGGCTTACCACCTACCCAAACGTACAAACCTGGTACTTTTTCTTGGAAAAAGGAAAAGTCTTCAGCACCGGTAACCGGCTTTGAAACGATAGCATTTTCAGCCCCTGCGGTGCGTTGCATGGTTGGTACCATGGCTTGCGTAAGTGCGGGATCGTTATAGGTAATGGGGTAGTAGTAATCTAAAGGAAGCGTAAGTTCCGCTTTTGCGCCCATGCTCTCGGCGATAGCGTTCACTTTTCGCGGAAGCGATTCGTAAATATGTTCACGGGCCGCTTTATTTAGTGTGCGAATGGTGCCTACCATCTCTACTTCATTGGGAATGATGTTAGAGCGGTTTCCACCATGAATTGAGCCAATAGAAACCACTGCTGCATCGTCAATAAGCTTAAGTTCACGACTAACAATGGTTTGAATAGACATGATCATTTGCGCCGCAGTGACCACTGGGTCGACACTTTTCCACGGGTATGCGCCATGGGCTTGCTTACCATGAATAACAATTTTGAACGGGTCTACCGCAGCCATGGTGCCACCAGAATTGTAGCGCACTGTGCCTACATCAGTGTTCGAACTAATATGTAACCCGAAGATAACGTCTACATCAGGGTTTTTAAGTACCCCTTGTTTAACCATGACTTCAGCACCGCCGGTTTCACCAGCAGGGGCGCCTTCTTCAGCAGGTTGAAAGATAAACTTCACTTTACCTTTAAGTTCGCCTTTAATACTGGTCAGTATTTTTGCCGCCCCCATTAGCATGGCCATGTGCGTATCGTGCCCACATGCATGCATAACAGGCACTTCTTGGCCGTTATATTCACCCATTTGCGTAGAACGGTAGGACAAATCACCCTGTTCTTTAACCGGTAAGCCGTCCATATCTGCACGAAGTGCAACTACAGGGCCTGGTTTGCCGCTATCGAGTATTGCAACTACGCCAGTGCTGGCCACACCCGTTTCAACTTCTAGGCCTAGCGATGTTAGGTAGTTAGCTACGTATTTTGCGGTGTTAAATTCGCGATTAGAAAGCTCAGGGAATTCGTGAAAGTGGTGGCGCCATTCAATAACGTCTGTTTCTACTTCCGTAGCCAATGCATCAACATCGACTTGTGCAAAGGCAAAAGTGGCACAACTTGCCATTGCGAGCGAGATTAACTTTCGATACATAACATCTATTCCGTTGTAGAGTAAAACGCCAGAATAAACTATCTGGTAGCTAAAAAATACGAGTACCAATTGCGGTGTGACTTTTAAAACTAACCTATTTAATGGGCAGTGAACATTAGACAGAAGTATAATAAGAATTATTTCGATTAAGTGGGTAGTGAAATTCGGACACAAAAAAAGCGCCCTTAGGCGCTTTTTCTATAAAAACGGGTTAGCTCTTTTGACGCTTCATTGCGTTGAAGAACTCATCGTTAGTCTTAGTCATAGCGAGCTTATTAATAAGGAACTCTATGGCATCAATCTCTGACATCTCGTGCACAATTTTGCGTAAGATCCACATTTTCTGTAGTTCTTCTTGTGACGTTAATAGCTCTTCACGACGGGTACCTGAACGGTTGAAGTCGATAGCTGGGAATACACGCTTTTCAGCAATCTTACGATTTAAGTGTAATTCCATGTTACCGGTACCTTTAAACTCTTCATAGATAACTTCATCCATTTTAGAGCCAGTATCGATAAGCGCTGTAGCGATAATAGTTAAGCTACCACCTTCTTCAACGTTACGTGCAGCACCAAAGAAACGCTTAGGCTTATGCAGTGCATTGGCATCAACACCACCGGTAAGTACTTTACCTGATGATGGGATAACCGTGTTGTAAGCACGTGCCAAACGAGTAATTGAGTCAAGTAAGATAACCACATCTTTTTTGTGCTCAACCAGGCGCTTCGCTTTTTCGATAACCATTTCAGCTACCTGAACGTGACGGCTTGCAGGTTCATCGAACGTTGAAGCAACCACTTCACCTTGTACCAGGCGATGCATTTCTGTTACTTCTTCTGGACGTTCGTCGATAAGCAATACCATCAATTCACATTCTGGGTGATTGGCTGCGATAGACTGGGCAATATTTTGCAGTAGTAATGTTTTACCTGCCTTTGGCGGCGCAACAATAAGACCACGCTGACCTCTTCCGATTGGCGACGCTAAATCAAGTACACGAGCCGTGATATCTTCGGTTGAGCCATTACCACGCTCCATACGCAAGCGATCGTTTGCGTGTAAAGGTGTGAGGTTTTCAAATAAAATTTTGTTTCGTGAGTTCTCTGGTTTATCAAAGTTTACTTCACGAATTTTAAGTAATGCGAAATAACGCTCACTGTCTTTCGGAGGACGAATTTTTCCTGCGATAGTGTCGCCGGTTCGTAAGTTAAATCGACGAATTTGGCTTGGTGATACGTAAATATCATCAGGCCCTGCTAAATACGAAGAGTCTGCTGACCGCAAGAAACCAAAACCGTCCTGTAAAATTTCCAGAACCCCGTCACCGAAAATATCTTCGCCGCCTTTCGCATGCGATTTCAGTATCGAGAATATGATGTCTTGTTTTCTAGCGCGAGCCATATTTTCCAGGCCCATTTCTTCGGACATGGCGACTAATTCGCTAATCGGTTTGTTCTTTAATTCTGTTAAATTCATACTGGTGGGTCTTTGTGCTTGGGGTTTGCTTACAGGACTGGTAGTCACTCTGTTCTAATTTTTGATTTGATTATGCCTGAATAGAGGCTAAGCAGAATGCTGCTCGGGTGAGCGCTAAGGAAAAGTTAGCACTAAAATTAATCAACGTCCAGCGTTTTACTCGTCAATTGTTAAATAACTTGTATTCACACTGTTGTAGGCGTTGTAACTACTTATTTTCACGTGAAAATAAAAAACCGGTAGCTCGGCCACCGGTTTTTTCTGTACTACTCTATTTTACTAAAGGTTTTCGTTTAAGAACTCAGCTAACTGAGTTTTAGATAACGCACCTACTTTCGTTGCCGCCACGTTACCGTTTTTGAAAAGTAGTAATGTAGGAATACCACGAATACCATATTTAGGTGGAGTTTCGTTATTTTCATCGACATTCAACTTGCCAACTGTTAACTTGCCTTCAAACTCGTTCGCAACTTCTTCTAAGATTGGCGCGATCATTTTACAGGGGCCACACCATTCGGCCCAAAAGTCAACCAGTACAGGACCTTCAGCATTGATAACATCTGCTTCGAATTTATCGTCAGATAACTGGATAATTTTGTCGCTCATTCTTTTCTCCATTTTTGGTCGGTCGCTGATTTGTTTCAGCTCTACCATAAGTGTTATATAGAAACCGTTTTTAATGCAAGCACTGATAAGCTATAAGCTATGCCTACTCACTTAACTGATACTCATTTTTCCGACCTGCCGATTAATAGCAAGGTTGTTGACGCCTTAACGGCGGCAAATTTTAATAATTGTACACCAATACAGGCGTTATCTCTGCCTCCGTTGCTTGAAGGCTTAGATATTGCCGGACAAGCTCAAACGGGTACAGGTAAAACTATTGCCTTCTTGGTTGCTACTTTTCACTATTTGCTAAGCAAAGCAGATAATGACGAGAACAGCAAATCAAAAGGACCTCGAGCCATCATAATGGCACCGACGAGAGAGTTAGCCGTTCAGATTTTCAACGATGCCAAACTGCTCAGTGAGCATACCGGTTTATCGCTTGGATTGATTTATGGGGGCGAAGGTTACCAAAGTCAACGGGAAACCCTAGAAGAAGGGGTAGATATCATTATTGGTACGACAGGACGCATTCTGGATTATTATAAACAGAACGTGTTTACCTTGAATAATATTCAAGTTGCCGTACTTGATGAAGCCGATCGCATGTTCGATTTAGGCTTTATTAAAGATATCCGCTTTTTGTTCCGTCGCCTACCGCCTGCTACTGAACGCCTAAGCATGCTGTTTTCAGCTACACTTAGTTATCGCGTTCAAGAACTCGCTTACGAACACATGAACAACCCAACTCACGTTCAAGTTGCGCCAGAGCAAACGACGGCGACACGGGTCTCGCAAGAGCTGTTCTACCCTTCAGATGATGACAAGATGCTGCTGCTTCTTTCGCTATTTGAAGAAGAATGGCCAGATAAAGCTATTGTGTTTGCTAACACCAAATACAGTTGTGAGCGCGTGACCGACTGGCTTACCGCCGATGGCCACCGTGTGGGCTTGTTAAGCGGCGATGTACCACAGAAAAAACGCTTGGGTATTTTGGAAGACTTTACCAAAGGTAAGCTAGACATTTTAGTGGCTACGGATGTTGCCGCACGTGGCTTACATATTGATTCTGTCACCCATGTGTTTAACTATGACTTACCTGATGATGCAGAAGACTACGTTCACCGAATTGGTCGAACCGGTCGCGCTGGTCAAAGTGGAATAGCAATAAGTTTTGCGTGCGAAAAATACGCGATGAACTTGCCAGATATTGAAAAATATATTCAACATGCTATTCCTGTTACTGATTACGATGCGAGTGCTTTGCTTGATGATGTAAATGCGCCTAAACCAAGACGCAGACGCACACCAAACACGAGAAACTCGTCTCGACGCGGCAACGGTAAAGGTCGTGGCAACAGTGGTGGAAATAGAGGTAAGCCGTCTAACCGCGGAAATAGTAACTAACATTCGAGACAATATGCAGGCAGAACTTCAACACGACTCTGAAAGCTATGGCGAGTATTACGCCGCTGTAGACTTAGGCTCTAATAGCTTTCACATGGTCATTGTTCACGTAGTTAATGGTAGCGTTCAGATCATTGGTAAGGTGAAACAGAAAGTACGTTTAGCGGCAGGGTTGAATGACGACTTTGCACTAGATGAAATGAGCATGGAGCGTGGTTGGCAGTGCCTGCAAACCTTTTCCGAACGGTTACAAGATATTCCTCCCTCAAATATTAAGGTAGTGGCTACCGCTACCTTACGCCTTGCGACTAACGCCCAAGTGTTTATTGGGAAAGCCGAACAAATTCTCAAGCATAAGCTCAACGTGATAAGCGGTGAAGAAGAAGCGCGCCAGATTTATCTTGGCGTAGCCTATACCTCTGCGAATCAAGGTAATAGCTTAGTGATAGATATAGGCGGTGCCAGTACTGAAATTGTTATTGGCAACGACATGCAACCCATCCACTTAAAAAGTTTAGATATGGGCTGCGTGACCTTTATGGAACGCTATTTTGATGGCGGAAAAGTCACTGCTGAAAACTTCGAAAATGCCAAGCAAGCGGCGAAAGCATTACTTTTACCCGAAGCGGACGCCTTTCTTTGTTTTGATTGGGAAAATTGCTTAGGTGCCTCTGGTACTCCACAGGCCATCACTGAAATACTGGTGGCGCAAGGCATTAGCGATTCAATACGACTAGATTACCTTTATCACCTAGAAAAACAATGTGTTGAATGTGGTGAAATTAACCAGCTTAACATTGAAGGTTTAGAAGAAAATCGCAAGGCCATTTTTCCTTCTGGCTTAGCCATTTTAATTAGTTTATTCGAAGCCTTAGCCATTCAAAATATGAATATTTCTGGTGGCGCCCTTCGTGAAGGGCTTATTTATGGCATGTTAGATAACATGCAGGAGAATGACCGTCGCGATCAAACGCTAAACCAGACGATGGCGCGTTACCATATCGATAAAGCACAAGCGAATTCAGTTAAAAGTGTAGCAACCCAGCTGTGTTCACAGTTATGTTCACAGCAAAATATTTGTCACCTTGATACCGAAGCTATTTTAGGTGCAGCGGCACTTCTTCATGAAACCGGCTTGCATATAGAGTATAAAAAGCATCATGAGCATGGCGCTTACATTCTGTCTTTTATTGACTTGCCAGGCTTCACACGCTTGCAGCGAGCGGCTATTCGCGACCTTGTTGCCCATCATCGTTTAACCATCCCCACTGATGCTTTTAGCAATTACCATGATGACTCTCAACCTATGTTACAGGGTTTGCTTAGGCTATTACGTATTTCTGTGGTGCTGTGTTTACGAAGACAAAACAAGCATATTCCCCATGTAGACTTAGTCTGCGAGGGTGATAAATGGGAAATCTCCTTCCCTGATGGCTGGCTGAAAGCTCACCCGTTGATTAACGCTGAATTGGCCAATGAAAGCTGGTTACAGCACAAAGCAGGCTGGGAACTCGTCTGTAAATAGCCGGTGCAATAAAGAACCAAGAATAAAAAAGGGATGCGACATTAAGTCGCATCCCTTTTTTTTAGCAACTGGCCTATTGGCCTATATGCTTTTCTCTTTATTTCTCTATTCGCTTTTCTCTTTATTTCTCTATTCGCTTTTCTCTTTGCTTTTCGGTCGCTGCGCTAGTTGCCAGCGAGAAGTGCTGCCGCTTTAGGGGCGAAGTAAGTAAGAATGCCGTCTGCGCCAGCGCGTTTGAAAGCCAATAAAGATTCTAGAATTACCGCCTCTTCGTTTAGCCAACCATTCGCAAATGCCGCTTGATGCATGGCATATTCGCCGCTGACTTGATACGCAAAGGTAGGTACCTTTAACTCGTCTTTGCAACGGCGCACAATGTCTAAATAGGGCATACCTGGCTTCACCATCACCATATCAGCACCTTCTTGCACGTCTAAGGCAATTTCGTGTATGGCTTCGTCGCTGTTAGCAGGATCCATTTGATAGGTTTTCTTATCACCGCCTTTTATGTTCGCTGAAGAGCCGACAGCGTCGCGAAATGGTCCATAATAAGCAGATGCGTATTTTGCTGAATACGCCATAATGCAGGTGTTAATAAACCCCTCGCGTTCAAGTGCATCACGAATAACCCCAATACGTCCATCCATCATGTCAGAAGGTGCCACAATATCTGCGCCTGCTTCTGCATGTGACAATGCTTGTTTGACTAACACATCGATAGTCACATCATTCATCACGTAACCGGCCTCATCCACCAAGCCATCTTGCCCGTGAGACGTAAAGGGGTCTAATGCGATATCTGACATTAACATCACATCAGGAAAATGTGCTTTTAATGCACGCATAGCCGTTTGTGCAAGGCCATCTGGATTAAACGCTTCTTTGGCACACTCAGTTTTAAGTGACATAGGAGTAACAGGAAACAGGGCTAGCGTACGAATACCAAGCGCTACCCATTTTGCCGTTTCTTCTAATAATAAATCGATAGATAGACGCTCTACCCCTGGCATTGAAGGCACTTCTTCACGCTGGCCAGTGCCAGGAAGAACGAATACAGGGTAAATAAGATCGTTGGTAGTAAGATGTTGCTCGGCAACTAAATCTCGCAGTGCATCTTTGGCACGAAGGCGTCGCATACGACGAGCCGGGAATGAAGCATTCATAAATTATCCTGAAATCGGTTTAAAGAGTACTTTGTTTCGTCCTGATTCTTTCGCAGCATAAAGCTGCTCATCAGCCAACCGAAGCAACGCTGCAGCATGATCTTCATCCGTGATAACACTGGTGGCCAGCCCTGCACTTATGGTTAGTTGTATTGCTTCTCCATCGAACGTGATGGGAGATTTTTCGATACGATCGCGAATCGCTTCTACCACATGATAGGCGCCATCGCTGTCGGTATTCGGGAGAATAAGCGCAAATTCCTCCCCGCCTATTCGACATAAATCATCGGATAAACGAAGCAGCATACTTTGAATAATACCTGTTATATGGATAAGACAAGCATCTCCGCCAGCATGTCCGTACTTATCATTAATACGTTTAAAATGGTCAATATCAATGACTGCAATAGACAAAGGTGTTTGCTCGCGTCGACTCCTTCTGCCTTCTGATTTTAACTTTTTATCAAAGTGACGACGATTATTAATACCAGTAAGCGGATCGATTGCCGTTAGGCGCTCTAATTCTTGGTTAACTTCAGACAGCTCACGCAAGGTAATTTCAAGCTCTAACGTTCGCTCTTCAACTTTGTATTCTAAGTCATCTTGGTAACGCTTTTGCACTGCTAGTAAATCTTCTTTTGCCTTACTCGCCTGCTGCTCTTGTTCAAGGGCAAACGCTTGCGTGGTAATGAGTTCATCGTAACTGTGGCTATAATTAATTGCCAAAATAAGGGCTAAAATCACTGTTTCGACGGTGCCAGCGATAATAAGTAAATAACTCGTAGAAATACCTAAATTAATTATATTCACGCTATCTAGGCTAACAACAAAGCCGCTAACCAATAAAAATAGCCACGCCACAGAGAAATATCGAGCAATCGCCACGCCTTTAAAAGATAGCCAACCACCTGTGTACATTGCTACAAACACAATTATCGTCAACATAACTAAATACAGCTTTATCGCGAATGGGTAAGGCAGCAATGTACTCGTTAATATACAGATCCCAAATGCCCACGCTGCTACCTTGGAAATTTTATCGACCAAAGGGCTAAATTCAGCAATAGGCAGTAAATGCCGGGAAAACAGTACGGCAAACAAAATCGTCGCATTACCAAAAATGAGTACCGCCTTACCCTGCAACCATACCTGTTCAGGCCATAAATAGGCATACCCCAACCCCTGCAATGAAGCCAAGGTTAAGCCTAAGCTCAGTGCATAGCCGGTATAGAATAAAAACGAGCGATTTTTGGTAGTAAAAAATAAGAAAATATTGCTTATGGCCATGGCACATAAGAAGCCGAAAAACAGCCCTAACGCTAGATTTTGGCTTGCTGCGTATTCTATAAATTCTTTTTCTTCCCATACCGCGATGGGCATGCGAATAGTGCCGCTAGATTCAACGCGAACCACTACGGTTTGCGGTTTAGCACTTAAGGGCAAGGAAAATAGCGGCGTATTATTTGCGATGGGACGTACATCAAAGGCGAGGTTATCTCCCGCGTGGTAACGCACAACGGGTGAACTTGATGACGGCGGGTAAACCGCAACTTCCACACTATCTAGCAAAGCATAGTCAATCTCGAAAAGGTAACTTACTGCGAGGGAACTATCAGGCGTGACAACAAAAGAAAACCAATGTACGTCGCTGCTCATTCCTAAATTAACTGGCGACAGCGTTGGCGTCCACCGTTCTGGGGAGTTATCCGCGGTGTTATCAAGTACTGTTTCAAAAGTTAACCGCTCCTCGGGATCGCTAATAAAGGCTAACTGAGAAATTCGGCTATTTGTGGTTCGCTCGGGTACTACACTCAGTGCAACAAACGCAAAAATCGATACCGCAATAACGGTAATAATGAAGAGATAAAGATCGTAATTGCGAACCTCTTGACGATTTATGTGCATTACCATTAATCACTGATACAAAATAAACGACAAGTATTAGCATAACTGCTATCTCGCAATTTATCAGGGGCAACCTGCATTAGTTCGCTAATTTGTTCACCAATATGGGGTAATAGCGCAGGCTCGTTGTTACGTTTTCTTGGACGTAGGGTTTTGGGGAATAAGTAAGGGGCATCAGTTTCTAAAATGATACGTTCTAAGGGAATGGTTGGAATGGCGCTACGAAGGGCTTCTCCGCGCTTTTCATCGCATGCCCAGCCGGTAATGCCAATATACAGCCCCATGTCTAAATACGTAGTAAGCTGCTTGGTATCGCCTGTAAAACAATGGGCAATACCGCCGCTAAGAGACGGCAGCACCTTTTGCAGACAGGACACTTGTTGTTCAAACGCATCTCGCTCGTGAAGATACACTGGCAAGTTCAATTCTACCGCCAACGCTAATTGGGCCTCGAACACACTTATTTGAACATCTTGGGGAGAAAAGTTGCGATTAAAATCTAAGCCACACTCGCCCACTGCCACTACGCCAGGCTCTTTTGCCATGCTTCTTAATCGCGCGTAATCACTATCAACGACATCTTTAGCATTATGGGGGTGTATGCCTAAGGTATAGCTGCATATCTGCGGGAACTGCTGATGAAGTGCTGCTGCCGCATCCCACTCATTAGGGTGAGTGGTAATGATACACAGCTTGGAAACACCGGCGTCCAGAGCATTTGAAATAATCTCTTGAGGATTAAATCTGCGATCTAATAGATTAACGCCAGCGTCAAACCAGGGCATATTATTTTACACGTTTTACTTTCATGCGTTTGTTAAGCCCTTCTTTTTTCAAATAGAAAGCACCTAATAATCCACGCTCAATGAGCACGGTTTCACCCTCTTTTACTTTCAACGTGGTATCTGTAGTTTGCTGCCAAACCGAACCGTTATCAAAGGTTAAAATGAGCTTACCCCGAGCGGTTTTCTTAATCTTAGTTACCTTACCTGCGAATGTGTCGGCTAAGGTTTCGGTTTTTACTTTGTGCTCTAAACCAAACTGTTCGTCTTTAGGCGCTGGGGTTTTGGTTACCGGTGCTTCGCGGCGACGTTCAGAGGCAACAGTCGGTGTATTGCTAGGTATTGCTGCGGGTATACCCGCCTGAGTACCTGAGAGGCGGTTTACTTGCTTTTCTACGCGGTCATAACACACTAAACGTTGAAGGCTATTCTTAGTCTCGCTGCACTTAGCTAGTGCCTCGCCTACGGTTTCCGCTTGTGCTAAAAAGGCACTAAAAGGGAGCACACTTACTAGTAGTAATAATGCACGTTTGTTCATAGTAAATCCTTTGTTCTACTTAATTGTTATTCGATTTCAGTGCCAGTTTCTTCGTCGCTATTCCGGCGGCCTTTACCCGCATACAAACTGCCTACCACGACACCTATTTCAAACAGTATCCACATAGGAATAGCTAAGAGCGTTTGAGAAATAATATCTGGTGGCGTAAGTAACATGCCCACCACGAACGCACCAACTACTACATAGGGGCGTTTTGCTCGAAGTGACTTTGCATCGGTTACCCCTGTCCAGCACAGTAAGATAATGGCAATGGGAATTTCAAATGAGACCCCAAAAGCAAAGAAGAGTTTCAATACAAAATTAAGATAACTAGAGATGTCGGTACTGACCGTAACACCTTCTGGTGCCACACTATTAAAGAACGCAAATGCGATAGGAAATACCACAAAATACGCAAAGGCCATGCCCGCATAGAACAATAAAGTACTTGAGAGTAGAAGCGGCGCAACAAGCTTTTTCTCGTTACGATAAAGCCCCGGCGCAACAAAGCCCCATACTTGGTAAAGTACATAGGGAATAGCGATAAAGAATGACAACACCAGCGTAAGTTTAAACGGTGCGAAAAAAGGTGAGGCAACATCGGTAGCAATCATGCTAGCGTTTTCTGGCATAGAATCCAGCAACGGCAACGCGAGCCATTGATAGAGGTCTTGCGAAAAGTACGCCAAACACAAAAATACCACCAGCACACTTAACAGTGCTTTTAGGATGCGGCTACGAAGCTCAATTAAATGAGATATTAAATTGTTTGCGTCAGACATTTACTGTTTTTTATATGGTTCCTGAACCGACTCAGCCGCTTTTTTAAGCTCATCAACACTTTGTTCAAGCTCTGGCGAGAGATCTTTCAAGCCTTGCTGCTCAGCTTTCTTCAGGTTTTCGTGTAATTCGTGCACGCGCAACTGATGCTCAACTTCTTGCTTAAAGCCCGTTGCTGTATTTCGTACACTTCGAATAGTGTTAATGGTGGACCGCATGGCACCTGGCAAACGTTCTGGACCTAGTATCAACAAGGCCATCACACCAATTACCAATAGCTCCCAAAAGCCAATGTCAAACATCAGGATTTTTCTTTAACGTCGCTCTGCGTTTTCGTTGAAACAGTGTCAGCAGTATCATTGTCTTCTACCTGCTTCTTCTGCTCGAAATCGGCATCTTGTTCGTTTTCAGTTACTGCTTTTTTGAAGCCTTTGATTGCGCCACCTAAGTCGGTGCCAATCCCTTTCAAACGTTTTGTGCCAAAAAGTAAAACTACAATTACTAAGATAATGAGTAACTGCCAGATTCCAATACCGCCCATAAAAATAATCTCCGATACAACAGTAAGGACAGTATGCCACCCAAAGCGCTAGCTTTCACGTGAATATTTACGTGGATGAATAATCGTTGACGTTTATTATCACAACAAGCATCCTGATGGTAATTAACTGATACGGATATCATTTCACCGAGTAATCGTTAGAGGGAGTTTGGGTTGTTATGTTGTGTTTAGCAGTCTCATTGTGTTTATTGCTTACTGACCAGAGTGATAACCAGCCTATTCCTACCCATGAGGTAGTGAATAATGCACAAAACAATGTTGAACCTCACCAGCCTATGCAATGGTTTGATGTGTGGCAACGCAGCTTCACCGACTCTATGGACTTTACCGTAAGTAAGTTCGATGGCTTGTTCTCCGATGGTTCACAAGCCAAAGGAAAGGCGAAAGCAGAAGGGAGAATTCAACTTAGCTGGGAGCCTAGAACCAGAGATATCGCAGAAACCGATCTTCGTTTTCGTATTCGTGTTTCACTCCCCCACCTCGAAAATCGCGTAGACTTGCTATTAAGTGACAACGAAGATGAAACCCAAAGCGATACGATAAAAGCGGCGCGTTCTCCCTCACTGGGAAGACAAGACAATACGACCATTTCGCTGCGGTTTCGCCCCAATATAAACTCTCACTATTCATTTCGTGTTGGTGCAGGAAGACGGGATCAGCTCTATGTAAAAGCTCGTTACCGTGATGCCTATGCATTTAACTCCCATTGGGCCATGCTTTACGACACTGAAATATATCAATACACGCGGGATCAATTTGGCGCAGAGTTAGGCACCTCTATCCAGCATGTTAGTAGTAACAACAACGTCACTCGGTTAAACAACCGCTTTTATTTTCGAGACAATAGCAACGACTGGTTGTGGCGACACGAGATACAACACTTGTACCCTATCAACAACCACAATGCTTTGGTTTATAGCTTTATGGTGGAAGGCTTGAATAAACCTACCTATCAAGTAGAAGAGGTGTACACAGGTTTACGTTGGCGCAGCAATCCAATAAGAGAATGGCTTTATTTCGAGGTAGAACCATTTGTATTATGGCTTCGAAGTGAGGACTTCTCGCCGTCTTATGGTATGGCACTTCGCTTAGAAGCTTATTACGGAAAAGGCGAGTAACTCTCGTTACTCGCCCTTTTTCATTTCTTTGGCGCTTTATGTGCTTCGCTTTGCACGTTAATTTTCACCCGTTAAGGGCGTAACGCGCGCTCGCCTCTTGCTAAACCACACACGCCTGTGCGTGATGATTCAATCACTTCCGCACATTGGGCCATGGTAGCCGCAAAAGCGTCTAGTTTGTCGGTAGTGCCCGTAATTTCAATGGTGTAGTTATTCGCATGAACATCTAAGATGCGCCCACGGAAAATATCACTATTGCGCTTTACTTCAGCACGTACTGATTCAGTGCGAGTCGCCACTTTAATTAGCATCAACTCACGCTCAATATGAGTGCCTTCAGTTAAATCCACCACTTTAAGCACATCAATAAGCTTATTCACTTGCTTAGTAATCTGCTCAATGACTTTATCATCACCATGGGTAATGATGGTAAGGCGAGATAAGCTGCCATCGTCAGTAGGGGCTACACAAAGAGAGTCTACGTTGTAACCACGCTGTGAAAAAACACCTACGATACGAGATAACGCGCCAGGTGCGTTTTCCATTAATACAGAAATTATACGTTTCATTAGGTACGCTCCGTCTTACTTAAGCGCATATCATCCATAGCGCCAAACTTAATTTGCATTGGATATACGTGCTCGTTCTGATCTACCGCTATGTCCATAAACACAAGGCGGTCTTTAAGACTGAAACATTTCTCCATCGCTGCATCTAATTCATCTAATTTATCTACTTTGATACCTACATGGCCATAAGACTCTGCAAGCTTCACAAAATCTGGCATTGAGTCCATATAGGAATGCGAGTGACGACCTTTGTAAATCATATCTTGCCACTGACGAACCATGCCTAATGCGCGGTTGTTCAAGGTAATGATTTTAATCGGCAAGTTGTACTGCAAACAGGTAGATAGTTCCTGAATATTCATTTGAATACTACCGTCACCCGTTACCACTACCGAGGTAGACTCAGGGTGTGCAAACTGTACGCCCATCGCTGCAGGTAAACCAAAGCCCATGGTGCCTAAGCCACCTGAGTTAATCCACTGGCGAGGTTTATCAAATGGATAATATAAGGCAGCGAACATTTGATGTTGACCAACATCAGAACTTACATAAGCTTCACCATTGGTGTGCTTGTAAATGGACTGGATAACTTGCTGTGGCTTAATTACCGTATCGCCTTGCTCGTAGTTCAAACATTCACGAGAGCGCCACTGGGTAATTTGTTGCCACCAATCCGCTAACTTCTCTTTTTGACCAGACAAGTCTTTATTAACAAGCTGTTCTAAAATTTGGTCGAGTACTTTATCGACTGAGCCAACTACCGGAATATGCGCGTTAATGGTTTTAGAGATAGACGCCGGGTCGATATCCACATGAATAATATCGGCATGCGGACAGAATTTCGCTACGTTGTTAGTAACGCGATCATCGAAACGTGCACCCAAGGCAATAATGCAATCAGCATTATGCATGGTTTTGTTTGCTTCAAGTGTGCCGTGCATACCTAGCATACCCACGAACTGCTCGTGTGTGCCTGGCATGGCACCTAGCCCCATTAACGTACAGGTAACTGGTGCATTTAACTTTTCAGCTAATTCGATAACTCGTGACGACGCTTCAGATGTAACCGCGCCACCACCAACATAAAGTACTGGACGTTCGGCTTTTACCAAAGAAGCGACGGCTTTCTTAATTTGCTTTGTATGCCCACGCTCGGTTGGGTTATACGAACGCATTGTCACATCGGTTGGGAACACGTAAGGGTGATCTTCAGCAACATTAACAATGTCTTTTGGTAAATCGACTACCACTGGGCCAGGGCGACCCGTATTTGCAATGTAATACGCTTTCGCAATGGCTTCTGGAATATCTACCGCGCGCTTTACTAGAAAGCTGTGTTTTACGATTGGACGAGAACACCCTACCATATCAGTTTCTTGGAAGGCATCTTCACCAATATGCATTGAAGGTACTTGCCCAGACAATACAACCATTGGAATTGAATCCATATAAGCGGTAGCAATACCGGTGATGGTATTGGTTGCGCCAGGGCCTGAAGTGACGAGGACTGTGCCGGTTTTGCCAGTTGAACGTGCATAACCATCCGCCATATGAGCGGCTGCCTGTTCATGACGCACGAGGACATGTTCGACATCTTCTTGCGCATATAAAGCGTCATAAATGTCTAGTACGGCACCACCTGGGTAGCCGAACACATGTGTTACTCCTACATCTTTTAGCGCTTCTACCACCATGGCAGCGCCCGACATCATTTTCACAGTTCTCTCTCCTGTATCGGTTTGGTGTATTGTCAGCGAATGTTGACGATGAGCGGACTATAACGAAGGAAGTAGGAAGATAAAACACCAAACCGCACAAAAGTGAGATATATATCCCAATATTCAAGATAATTAGGATGAATCTTTTGATGCGATGAAATTAATAGCTAATATTAGGATAAGCTTCACAATAATTTAACAATTAATCGTCATCTATATTTATTTCTAGGTCATTATCGTCATCTATTTCGACAGTATCGTCTGTATCTTCGGTAACTACTCGCTTTGAACCATAAATACTGGCTGCTTTGGGCCGGTTAATTCGGTTTTGATATTTTATCCATGCTTTTGCCTGAGGCGTTTGTGGCTCACATTGCCCTAACGCAGCATTAAGATAGTTAATTTCGACATCAGAACTAGGTTCAATCTTGCCATCTACTAAGGCTGCAAACAAACTACCATGGGCTTGCAATAACTTACTTTCAGAAATTGAAAAATCACCGGAGCGAGCGAAGCCATATGGGTAATGCTTTTTATCAGCAAACGGACGGTTGATCAGTTTCTCTCTGGATAATGTTGTCATATGACCCCTTATCTCAGCCTTTATAGCTATTATCATACTCCCCATCGTGCGCCGATGAGGACCCATTAGCCGCGCATCTGTGTCGCTTGGCTCATTACACTGATAATTAGATAGTTGGGATTAAGAATGCTGTCAAACTGAAAAACGAGATAAGAGAAAACTTAATAAAACTGTAAAATGCTTAGATTGAACATGCGCGTTACATACGCAACGCACACATGGTAATCAGGCGTACTCGGCCTATTTTTTAAATACAGGTACTACTTCCTGCTTTTAGGCACCCAAGCCCAAATCATTTCACACAGAACAGGCTCGATACCTTGAGCATCGGTTACTTTAACCGCTACCGTAACTTCACCTTTCTCTTGAGTTTGCATTAACGCTATTTGTTCATCGGTAAGGTGCGCTACTGCATGCATATCGCCCTGTGCGCGCTTCACATATTTAAAATTCATTTCTTTAATCAGCGGTAACTTGTCACCAGGAAGGTTAACTCCAACTACAAAGCCCGTAGAAGACTCCGCTAGCAATGCCATTGCAGCCGCATGCACACTGCCAATATGATTTTGTGCTTTCTTGTAGTTTTTTTGACGAAACGTTACCGATTTCAAATCGGTTTCCAGAATATCGATACTGACCGTGCCCGTTAGTTTCACTTTGTAGCGGAACATCCAAGTCAACATGCGTTGGCGAAGCCATGTTGGATAGGTATTGGCTTTTTTCGCAAAGTTGCGCAACGGGTTTGGTACGGACATAATTTTCTCTCTGAAATACACTTCTTCTGGTTAGACCAGTTAACTTAATATTAACGCTGTGCTGTTGCAAGTATATTTGTTGTATAGAACAAAAAAGCAGCGCTGAGCGCTGCTTCTTAAGTCACTTAACTAATTAATGTTACTCAAGTCGCATATCTATCCCTACGAAGTAGAATCGACCTCGAGCACTAGCTGGGTAGGCGAAATTGGTCAAAAACGGCTCTTCGTTAGTCACATTTTTGATTCCACCATACACCATAAGCTCTTCGTTAATATTGTAAGAGAAATTGATATCGTGCTGCCAAAATTCATCCATAACGACCGAGTCATCATAATCGCCTCGTTCGTAGTCTTCAATTTCCACGTAACCGACTAGCTGCTCATCCATATATTGTGTTTGCCAACCAATTTGAATGTCTTCCCACTGCCAAGTCAGATTAATGTTGCCAGCAAGCTCTGGTTTATTAACCTCGCCCAACTCTGGATTTACATCGTTTAGATCATTAGGGTTAGTGTACTGATCAATCTCATTAACTTTAGTACCAGATACTTTCGTCATAAAATTATGTGCACCGACGGCGAAATCGTAACCTACGCTAAAATCAACTCCTGATGTTTCAAGACGTGCAAAGTTAACCGCCGTTGTACGAAGAAAGTTGAACCCACCAAATTGTGGAGAGCTTGAATCAGTATTTCTTGTAAATAACGAACAAAAGTTTTCGTTCAGCGTTTCGCCAGAATAACAGCCATTAACTATATCGTCTGATGTTACTGAACTGATTGCTGATTCAATTTCGATACTCCAGTAGTCTGCGGTTAACGAGAAGCCTTCTAGCCAACTCGCCTGATATACAAAACCTAGGGTTGTGGTATCTGCCGTTTCTTCTTGAAGTTCAGCGTTACCTCCGGTCACACCAGGGAAAGCTGCCGACAATGGATCGGTGTAGATATAATTGCCATTTTCATCAATAGGATCGAAGCCGATGGACTGAAGGTCAGCAACACAGTTTGCTTGAATAATATCGGCAGCATTTGCGTCGTTGCCTCTTATCCCTTCGATAACACTCGCATTACATGGATCGGTAGGACGGAACGTGGCTCCGACCTCAGGCCCGAATAACTCATTGATATTCGGAGCACGGATGGCTTGCGACTGAGACAGACGAATCATCAAGTCATCAAACGGCGAGTACATTAAATTTGCTCTCCACGTTGTTGTATCACCGATGGTAGAGTAATCAGAATACCGAGCTGCCAAATCTAAAGTAAGCTCTTCTACCAGCATCTCTCCTTCTATCAGAGGTAAAGACACTTCAACAAATATCTCGCTAACATCAAAATCACCTGTTTCGTTCGCAACTTTGATTGAAGGTTGAAACACTAAGGAGTTATTGGTCGAATACTCAGATATTAACGTACCAGATTGGTATTGTGAGCCTTCAGGAAGGACACCTAACTGCCAATTATCAAACGTTGCTTCAGATTTCTCTTTGCGATATTCACCACCTAGAGCGAAAAAGACTGGGCCGTAAGGCAACTCAAAGTAATCAGAAGAGTCGCCAGCAATAGAGCCGCTTATAACTAGCTGTTCTAGCGTGGTTTGATCACGGCTATCATTGGTGATCCAATCTACTGCTTCTTGTGAAATACCCGTCGCACCTGCCCATATATTCAGTGGGACACAGCTACCGTCTCCGGGTGTAAATGAAAAATATCCAGGGTCATAAACCGGAATGTTAAAGGCGGTTGTTACCTGAGGAGTATTCGCGTCTAGATTGACGCGACAAGTAGCTTCACCGGTAGAGGGGTCGGTAACAGCGTCAATTGCTGAGAAAAAGCGATCAACAATAACGTTATTTTCAGTTCCTTTTTGTTCGAATTCGAACCTGCCATAATTTACAGCTAAGTTGTATTCCCAATCATTTTCAAAATAACCTTCAATACCTAAAACCGCACGAAGTGTGCGACGTTCGTTTTCAATTTTACCTTGGCCAATGCCAATAGGGTCTGCGGTAATTGCAACACCACCAAGCTCATTAGCAATAGGTTGGATAAACTCTGGCAAATAAGGGTTATCAGCTGCACCAAAAAGTAGATCCCAATAAGAGGACGGTTGGCTTTCATTTTCTGTTGTTTGCACCACGTACTTTAATTCACCAAAAACTGTCATGCTCTCGGATAAATCGTAGTGACCTAAGAAATTAAGCGATATTTTATCGTTAGGCGTAATAAGGTAACCGCGTTGCTGTTGAATTGTATTAAAAGAGTCTCCACCGAAACCTTCAAAATTCCCAGAAACTAAACCATCTTGAATAGGTCGGTATGAACCGTTTTCTGTAACATTCCAACACCCACCTAATGCACCGAATGACGCGGCACCAAATGAACTGTTGTAGCCTGAAAATGAGTCTAAACAATCGGGAGTTCCGTTGCCATCTAAGTCTATGTTGGTTGAAGGATCGAACCCTTCAAACGTGTAGGGGTTACCCGGCACGATATAGCCATACCCAGATGTAAATGGAAATGTCCTGTAAGGAAGAACTGCACGAGGATTAACGCTAGTAGCACGTTGGAATAAGGCTAATTCTTCAGCGGTAAGATTGGGCGCACTACCAAATTGATCAGTGAAATTTTGTATAAAATCATCTTGACTTGGTATGCTTAAACCAAAGTTGAATAGGCCTGTATTATCGTAGTTGTAATACTGTGACAAATTCGGAGTACTGCTTCCAATATCCCCTTGCTGAAAGCGTAACGCAGGGTTTGTCCAATCTCGTGCTGAGCCAATGATCAACCCATTATCACGCTCACTTACCCTTACACCTTCGTCATTCTGATACTCAACACTAACGGCAAAATTACCTTTATCGTTATCAAAGTTCCTACCATACAAGGCCGACATGCTAATTTGCTCACCGTCGCCTTCTGATGAAATCCCAGAATTTACATCAAATTCGAACCCTTCATAATCATCACGAAGAATAAAGTTAACTACACCTGTAACAGCATCGGCACCGTATACAGCAGACGCGCCACCGGTAAGCACCTCAACAGATTTGATAAGCTTAACCGGAATAGAACCAACATCAACGGCGGCCGAACCCGCTACGCCACCAACATGTCTTCTACCATTTACCAAGGTTAACGTACGGTTGGTCCCCAAACCTCTCAAATTTAAAACGTTTGCCCCATCAGCGAAAGTTCCTGAGTCGATAGAGCTTTCTGAACTCGTAGATGAAAATAACGCAGGAATATCATTGATGACGTCAGTAATTGAGAATTCGCCTGAAAGCTGAATATCTTCTTCTGAAATAGATTGAACAGGTGAAGGAGATGCTAAATTTGGATCTCTAGCAATACGTGAGCCCGTAACAAGTACCTTCTCAACATCCTGTTCTTTTACTTCGGCATCTTCCTGTGCCTGTGCTAAGCCTGCATTCAGTGCAAGCGCAGATGCTATTGCACTTGCTAATAATGTGGTGCAGTAATGCTTCGATGATTGAAAAGCCATTTGTGTGTTTCTCCAGCTAGTTTTTATTATTCGGTAACGATTGTGTTTTATAATGTTTCTTAACAATGCATGGGCGCGAAAATGGTGCGTTTACGAAAACTGTTGATTTATAGTTTTTATTTCGACAATTTATGCAGCTCAATTGCAAGGTCCATGCCTATGTAAATTAGGCGTAAAGTGCATTGACGGCCTTATTGCGCCGAGAATTATGCATAAGTATTTAATAAAATCTATTTAAAATGCAGAGAAATTAATTTGAACAACATGGAAAGCTCTAAATAAGTGCAAATGTTTTTTTAAAAACACAATTAAGCTTAATTTGCACTACAGAAATGCACAATTGCACTAAATTTAAACAATTACTTGTACCTAACTTCGAATAAGTATTCACTATTGAATAATTGGAGCGGGAAAAGTGATTTGTGACTGGCCGACATTCGCTGGGCCGACACTCGCACGCCGGGAACCGGTCGCGGGCCCACGGGGGTCGCATTATTCAAACTGAAGTAGGTTGATTTAATTTTACATTTGAAAATTTGGAGCGGGAAACGAGATTTGTGACTGGCCGACATTCGGTCGCGAGCCCACAGGGGTCGTATTAATCAAACTGAAGTAGGTTGATTTAATTTTACATTTGAAAATTTGGAGCGGGAAACGAGATTTGTTGCTCGCCGGGAACCGGTCGCGGGCCCACAGGGGTCGTATTATTCAAACTAAGTAATTTTAATTGATTACTTAAATCATGAAAATTTGGAGCGGGAAACGAGATTCGAACTCGCGACCCCGACCTTGGCAAGGTCGTGCTCTACCAACTGAGCTATTCCCGCATAGAGTCGATGCTGTTGCATCTGATGATACTCACTACCATTTGGATTGTGATAGGAGTTTTTTTTGGAGCGGATAACGAGACTTGTAACTGGCCGACACTCGGTCGCCGGGAACCGGTCGTGACCCGTGGGGTCGCGCTTTCACACTCTGAGTATAAACCTTTCGATTCACACTAAGTTTTTTGGAGCGGGAAACGAGATTCGAACTCGCGACCCCGACCTTGGCAAGGTCGTGCTCTACCAACTGAGCTATTCCCGCATACAAAAAAAGGCACTTCGTTTTGAAGTGGTGCGCATTGTACAAAAATATTTTTATTTGGCAACCATTAATTGGATTTTTTTGTACAAACGCACCTTTCCCGCTTAAATCGTGAACACTTTCTCACGATAGTAGCGCATTTCTTCAATAGACTCTCGAATATCATCAAGGGCTAGGTGAACCCCCTTTTTATCAAATCCATCTAATACTTCTGGCTTCCATCGCTTAATCAGCTCTTTTACGCTGCTCACATCAATACTGCGGTAATGAAAGTAATCTTCTAGCTCTGGCATGTACTTCACCATAAAGCGTCTGTCTTGCCCTATAGTGTTTCCGCACAAAGGAGATTTACCGGCATCAACATAGTCAGATAAAAACGCCATCGTTTGACGGGCGGCTTCAGCTTCATTCACCGAACTGGCTCGACAACGTGCAGTAAGCCCAGTTTCACCGTGTACACGGGTGCACCACTCATCCATATTATCAAGTACATCATCAGGCTGATGCACTGCAATAACGGGGCCTTCAGCAAGCACATTTAGCTGTGCATCTGTCACTATGGTTGCAATTTCCATCACCACACAAGTCTCTGGATCGAGCCCTGTCATCTCCATATCAATCCACACTAAATTACTGTCGTGCTTTGTCATCGGCTTCCTCTTAGTACTGAGGCATGGCAACCATGCCCTACAAACGTTATTATAAGCGCAGTATACGTGAACTAGAAAAGAATCGTGGCGAAAAAACCAAAACTTACACATAGACAGAAACGCCAAGTCGCAGCTAACAGAAGCAAACGGCTGCAAGATAAGCATGGTGACAACAAGCAAACGTCAGTAGATGAAAGCCAACTGATGAGCGGCGTTGTGACGGGTCGCTTTGGCAAACATGCCGATGTTGAAGACGCCGAGGGCAATGTGTCACGGTGTCATATCCGCCGTACAGTAGACTCTGTGGTATGTGGTGATAAAGTACTATTCAGTAAAGGCGACGATGCCGACTCTGGTAGTGTACGTGGTGTTATTGAAATAGTTAACGATCGCCATTCAGTCCTCACCCGCCCCGACTTTTACGACGGCATAAAGCCCATTGCGGCTAATATCGATAAAATTATTGTGGTAAGCGCTACCCTTCCATCACTCTCTACGCACATTATCGACCGCTATTTAGTGGCTTGTGAAGACATTGGCATTACCCCTTTTATTGTTTTAAACAAAGTGGAGCTTCTTTCACAAAGCGAAAGAGAAACCATTAATGAACAATTAAAGGTTTATAACGATTTAGGTTATGAAGTGCTTTTCACCAGCTGTAAGACCGGTGAAGGTATTGATGAACTTAATGCCTATCTTGATAACAATGTAAGTGTTTTCGTAGGTCAGTCGGGTGTAGGGAAATCTAGCTTAATTAATAAAGTATTACCTGGTGCCGACATACTCACCGGGGAAGTATCAGATAACTCAGGCTTAGGCCAACACACCACCACCGCAGCCAAGCTACTGCATTTACCGGCTGGCGGTGATTTAATAGATTCTCCAGGCGTCCGAGAATTTGGCTTATGGCACATTCCTACCGAACGCATTACTTGGGGCTTTATTGAATTTAGGGATTACTTAGGTGGGTGTAAATTCCGTGACTGTAAACACCTTAACGACCCTGGCTGCATTCTTCGGGAAGCCGTAGAAGAAGGTAAGATTAATGCCGAGCGTTTTGCTAGCTACCACAAAATATTAACCACCATGGACGAGCAACGTCCGAGCCACAGCCAACCACCTGGCGCATAAGGCTTATATTTACGCTTTGTTTGGCTTGTTGAAACAGAATATAGACACGACTTCAACAAGCCCAACCTTTCTGGCTTATTCCAAGTTTGTAGCATACATAATCTTAAAGTTGCTTACGCGCTTATAAGTTAGGGTACAATTAACCTGTCTTTTTAATGGAGAGCTTTCGTGCTGGACTGGCTTAAAATAAACTTACAATACATTACCCCTAAACATTTGTTGTCTCGCCTAGTAGGCAAATTAGCGGCAGCAGAGCTTGGTGGTTTCACTACGTTTCTTATCAAGCTTTTCATCAAGCAATATAATGTTGATATGAGCGAGGCATTGCATTCAGATCCTGCGCATTATCGCAGTTTTAATGCCTTCTTTACTCGCCCACTAAAACCTGAAGCGCGCACCGTTGACCCACGAGAAGACGTGTTAATTCAAGCGGTAGATGGGGCGGTAAGTCAATTTGGCGACATTGAAGCTGACAGTATATTTCAAGCTAAAGGACACGATTACAGCCTAACCAGCTTATTAGGCGGTAAGCCAGATTTAGCGGCGCCGTTTAAAGACGGAAAATTTGCCACCATTTATTTAGCCCCTCGAGATTACCACCGCATTCATATGCCGGTAGAGGGCACGCTTACCGACATGGTTTATGTGCCTGGTGAGTTGTTTTCTGTAAACCCGCTTACCGCACAAAACATTCCAAGTTTATTTGCCCGTAACGAGCGCGTTGTGGCGTTATTCGATACGCCAGTAGGCAAAATGGCTATGGTACTAGTGGGCGCTACGATTGTTGCCAGTATAGAAACCGTTTGGGCAGGTACTGTGTCGCCGCCTACAGGTAAAAATGTACAACATTGGACTTACGAGAAAGATACCGAAGCGAGCGTACACCTTGCAAAAGGTGACGAACTAGGTCGCTTTAAACTAGGCTCTACCATTGTGGTATGTTTCGAAAAAGACATGATAGATTTTGATGCATTAGCGCCTGGGCAAATAACTCGCCTAGGTGAACCCATGGCTTTTGTTACGAACGCGCCAGTAAATACTGATGCGAGCGCTGATTTAGGCGATAACACTGGCGATGACGCAAGCGCTGATTTAGGCACGCAAGCGACAACAAGCTAGTTTATGAATGCAGTAAAACGAAGTTTGATATCACTGCACTTTACCGTTGTATTATTGGGCGGTACCGCACTTTTTTCACATTTAGTGCCCCTGAGTGCCAGTGATATTACGCTAATGCGATCGGTATTTGCCTGTATCGCATTATTTCTCTTCCTGAAATTTTCTAGCGAAAATTTGGCGCTGGCAAGCCGCAAGGATTATCTTATAGCCATAGGGCTAGGTATCTTAATGGCCTTGCACTGGGTAACCTACTTTGCGGCGATGCAATACTCTAGTGTGTCGGTGGGTATGATTGCACTATTCACGTTTCCGGTGATTACGGTACTGATAGAGCCGTTCTTCGAAAAAGTAAGCTTGGTATGGCAAGATATTGTATCTGCGCTGACCGTTATTGCAGGCGTGTATTTTATTGTGCCTGAAACGTCACTGGATAATGACATCACTTTAGGGGTGCTGATTGGCGTGGGTTCTGCGGTGCTTTACGCGTTCAGAAACCTAATACATCGAAAACACTTCAAACAATACAGTGGCGCTAAAGCCATGGCATGGCAAACCTTGGTGATTGCTATTTTCCTGCTACCTACCGGCAGTAATGAAATTGCAAATGCCCCGATGAGTGCATGGTTAATGCTTTTGCTATTAGGTACGGTTTTTACCGCGTTGCCACATGCACTCATTGCGGCAAGTTTACGGCATTTACGCGCTAAAACCTTTTCGCTGATTGCCTGTATGCAGCCTTTCTACGGGGTTATTCTTGCCGTATTGCTGCTAGATGAAAACCCCAGTGGGAGCACACTTTTAGGTGGTATTCTTATCACCTCAGCATCTATCTACGAAACCTTAAATACCCATAAGCTACACGGTAAGTCAGAAAAGGACAGCGACTAAATGCTTATTATTGCCCACAGGGGCGCGAGTACGCTTGCGCCTGAAAACACGCTTAAAGCATTTACGCTAGCCTTCGAGCAGCAATCTGATGGTATAGAATTCGACACCTACCAGCATGATGACGCCATTATAGTATTTCACGATAAAACCCTTGGGCGCACCACAAATGGTTCAGGATTTTTATTACAAACTTCACTGGCGGATTTAAAGCAGCTAGATGCTGGGGAAGGTGAAGTTATTCCTACCTTGGAAGAAGTGCTGGCTACCGTACCAGATGGTGCGCTGTGTAATATTGAAGTGAAGCACTTGCGCAATGCTGAAGCTTGGGTGCAAGACGTAAAGCGTGCAGTAGAAGATGCACAGATAAACCCAAATTCCCTACTTATTTCTTCGTTTAATCACCATTGGCTAGCCGAAATAAGCGCATTATGGCCACAGGTGGCCATTGGCGCATTAACCGCCACCTACGCACTTGATGCAACGTACTGTGCCCGTCAGCTTAAAGCGAAATCTATTAATATTGCGTTAGATGTGGTGAATGCTGATTTTGTAAATGCGGCGAAACAAGAAGGATTGGATGTGTATGTTTATACGGTAGACGAGCCAGAAGATATGCTTCAATTGAAGCTATGGGGCGTAACCGGTATTTTTACCAACGTGCCCGAAATTGCAAAGCGAGTTGTGGGTTAAGGGCTAAGGATTAAGAAGCTAAAACTTAGCGTTATTTATAAAGCTTTGGGCGTAAAGCTTGAGTTAAAAATTTACGCCGGTTGGCTTACAAAAGCGCCTATTCTACTTCGGTAGATAAGTGACTAGAAAATACCGTTTCTTTACAGCACTTACATTGACGGCACAAACGCATGTTAACCCAATGCCCCGCCACGATAAGTAGCGCACCCACAGCGATGGTGAACGGCTCATAGGCTTCACCAAACATGTTTTTGTTCCAATAAATTGCACCACCCGTAAACAGCAATGCCAACGGATAATAACGGCCATGATAGCGAGTGGCCCCGCCGATAAGTGCAACCGCACCAATAATTAACGATATAGTTAATATGGTTCGTTCAAACCAAATTTGGGCGAAAAACGAAGAACCGATAAGTGGCAATAATGGCACAACAACAGGTAACGCTAGGCAATGCAACGCACACAAGCTCGACACCCAAATGCCCAGTCTGTCTAATTTTGTTGGATTGTCTTCTACCGGATTCATTTACTGTACCTTTACAACATCAAAAACTTTAAAACACGCCACTTCACACACGCTTTAATCATATGACTTGTGTCACAGAAGCTCTTGTTATAAGCGCTTTCGTGATATCACAATAGCCGCACGTGCACTGTAGCCGCAGAATAACTCTGCAAGAGACGTTATAATATAACATTTTAAGCAAATGCGAAACTTTCCCCTATGATATTTTCAATCTTTAAAAGAACAAAATGCCATAAGTGGAGATTAGAGTCGGGAAATGGCTGATTATTAATAAAATTAAATGCCGAGGTGCGAATCACTGAAAAAGTAGAAAGGAAGAAACTTATGCTTGTTGCACGAGTAAAATTAACGAGGGCTATTCATTTGGCGCAGAGACTATTCACTTCGGCGCGGAGACTATTCATTCGGCGCGGCCGCTTCAGTTTCTAACAGCGGCTTTGTATGAACCTCTTTAACCAAAGCGTTATTGGGGATGCTATTGGGGGTATTAGCCACCTGTGTGAAATAATCGTTTACTGACGCTAAAGCAATTCCTTCGTTTGCCAGGCTAGGCAACGTGTGCGCTAAAAAGGTAATTGTTTCTGGGTAAGGATGTGCAATAACCACAACGGTGCCGTTTCGTTTGGCCAATCGTTTTGTGTATTCGAATTGCTTACTAAGCGATGCAATCGAGCGATCATTATCAAGAAATACCTGCCGGCTTGCATTCGGCACCCCCACTCTATCCGCTACCTGTTGCGCTGTAGTATTTACGCTAGTTCTGCTATCTACAAAGAAAAGTCCTTGGCGCTTTATCTCTTCCATAATGGTTTGCATGGCGGGTTCTTCAACCGTAAATGCACTGCCCATGTGATTGTTCACTCCTACTGCGTTTGGCACACTTTTAAGTGCTGCTCTTAGCGTGTGAGTAATGGCAGCAGGATACATATCGGTAGATAATCCTAAGGGCCCCATGGCTTTGCCGCTGGTCGACTGCATCGGCATGTGTAACATGACCGCGCGGCCTTGCTGCTCGGCTTTACGTGAAATTGTTTGTGCAAGAGGGGTTCGCGGTAAAATGGAAAAGGTCACTTCGCTGGGAAGCGCAAAGGCCGCCATATCTGATTTTCTGTAACCCAGATCATCAAGAATAATAATAACACGAGGCTTTACCGGGATAGTCGCTGACGCCGCAGCATGACTCGTAAAACTCGTCATTATAATTAACGATAAAACACACAGACGCCAAAGCACCTTCATCTACGTTTCTTCACTTCCATTATTGATTTTATTATTTCCACGCGCACTGCTGATATTAACAACGAGATACTAAACCGAATAAGAAATAAGTCTTATAAGAACTGAGCCAGACAACAATAGTATGGCTGCATCTCGGCTCCATTGAACCAGCATTTATGCAGCATACCAATTTACAAAAAGGAAACAAGCACTGCTCAGCCGTTCTTAGTGTGTAAAGGTTGCGTAAAGAGTGACCGCCAAGCTCAATTTCAGCTTTAATTGTCGATAAGGTTACAACGTATACTATTTATTGTGGAGTAATTATGATTTCTTCTGTTAACAGTTCAACCATGCAAGCTGGCATGCCGCCACGCCCTGAAGGCCAAGCCCTTAGCGATACACAAAAAGAATCTGTGAGCGCTATTTTGTCATCTTACGATCCAGAAAATTTATCAAGCGAAGATGCGGCTTCTATTGTAGAGCAATTCAAAGAGGCAGGTATTGAGCCAAGTAAGTCTTTGAATACGGCGTTAAGCAGTGCAGGTTTTGAAGGTAAAAATATTGCTGAATTAGCAGGAATAGGCAAACCACCGCCGCCTCCACAACAAGAAGCATCGAATTTACCAGACAATTCCACATTTTCAATAACGGTATAACCGTCAAAAATGTTTAACTCTTCACTGAGTCGTCTGCTTAAGTAGCCTGTTTATATAGCGTGCTTGACGATTAGTTAAACCAAGCGGTGGGATTTAACGCTTTTCCCTTATGGCGTATTTCAAAATACAAATTAGGGTAATCTTGTCCGCCGCTTCTTCCTACCAAAGCAATACTTTCGCCTAAAAGAATATCGTCACCAGCTTGTTTCAACAACGCTTGGTTGTGCCCATAAACACTCATGTAACCATCGCCATGATCGACAATGGCCACTAAACCAAACCCGCGAAGCCAATCGGCATAAAGTACTTTGCCCGATGCCACGCTCTTTACCGCTTCGCCTTCCGAACCATCGATAATAATGCCTTTCCAGCGCACTTGTCCTTGCCTGCGATTGCCAAAGAGTTTACGAATGTGACCTTCAACAGGCACTGACAACTTCCCCTTTAACTTGGCTAACCCATCCAGCGATACCTTAGCTCTAGCCGCAGCGCGTTCAGCAGCAATACGGGCAGCTTCAATAGCATCAAGTAACGCCTTTTCATTTGCCTGCAAGGTGGCAATTCGTCCGCTTTCACTGGCGATAGTTTTATTAAGTTTGGCTAAGGTTTGCTTTCTATCATCTTGGCGAGTGAGTAACACCCCCCGCTGACTTTCTTGTGTCTTGCGAAGGGCAAGCAAGGATTCCGCTTTTTCAGCAAGCTCTTCGGTTACCGCTTCAAGGCGAGCCACGTTGTCTCTAAATCGGGTAATTTCTTGCTGACGTGCCTTTGCCAAATATTGATAATACGTAATGACCCGTTCGAAATTACGGGCATCTTCTTGATAAAATAACATTTTGGCGTAGTCGTAATGCCCCGCCATAAACGCACTTTTCAATTGACTTGAAAGCAAGGACTGTTGCTGGCGAATAGCTTCTTTTAACCCTTCCTGCTCTTTTACAAGCACTTCTTCTTCCGCTAACACACTATTTAATTGCTGTTTGTTTTGCGCCAAGGCTTTCGCCACTTTCGCTATTTCAAGCTCTGAACGCTTGAGCACTTGCTCTAGTTCTTGTGCGCTAGCTTTGTTATTTTCTAAAACCTGCTGACGCGCTCTTAATTCAACTTGTAGTTCTGCCAGCTTCTCTTGGCTAACATCTTGCGCCTTTACGGTAGATGAGACTAAACCCATACCGAATATGACAGCAAGTAAACAGACAATTGGGCAAAATCGTTGAATAAACATAAAAAGGTAATAGCGGCCTTTGGCGGTGTATTGGTGGCAAAAACAGATTGCAGAATTCGCCTACAATCATGATGATAGTTAGCGTATCAGTGTATCTGAGGGCTAGATTAAATCCCAGTGCAATTTGGTTGTAATATCAATCCGCTATTGTACCGCACACAATTACAAGACACGCTTGACTATTGCAGGGTGGTTTCTCGCCCGTTTTTCTATATACTTTGCACTCTTTTTATGGTCTGTAGACAAGGTTAGAAGTAATGGATCAGCTAATAGCGTTTGCCAGCGATAATATTGTACTTGCTGGTGTATGGGTTGCTTTGGTGGGCATGTTGGTGTTTAGCTACATTTCAACGTTTACCTCTTCAATCAAAGAAGTTAATACACACGAAGCCACTTTGTTAATGAATAAAGACGACGCGATTATCTTTGATACTCGCGCGGCTAAAGACTTTAAAGCGGGGCACATTTTAGGTGCTAAGCAAATAAAACCAGAAGAATTGCGCGAGAAAAACTTCGCTAAGCTTGAAAACAGCAAAGATAAACCCATTATCGTTGTATGCGCTATGGGCAATCAAGCTCGTGGTACAGCCGGTGCGATGTCAAAAGCGGGCTTCACTAATGTCAAAGTCCTTAAAGGCGGCATGAACGCGTGGCAGAGTGCAAGTTTACCGATTTCAAAATAATAGGTGATCATAGTGAGTAAAGTAGAAATTTACACCAAGGGCCATTGCCCATACTGCCATCGTGCTAAAGCACTTCTCGCACAGAAAGGTGTTGAGTTTCAAGAGTACCCTATTGATGTTCAACCAGAATTGCGTGACGTAATGATTGAGCGCGCGAATGGCGGTTGGACAGTGCCACAAATTTTCATCGACGATAAGCACGTAGGTGGCTGCGATGACATGATGGCACTAGAAGCACAGCAAAAACTAAATCCTATGCTTGGGTTAGCATAACGCGTCAGCGCGTAAAGCAACGCAATACATTAAAGTAAAACGACAATTAAACAGGAAATATCATGGCTGACGATAATCAGACTACTAACGGCGCCGCAGCAGGCGACCAAGTGCAAGCCCCTCAATTCAACATTCAGCGTATCTTCACTAAAGATATCTCTTTTGAGTCGCCAAATGCGCCAGCTATTTTCACTAAAGAGTGGAAGCCAGAAATTAAGCTAGATATTGACACTAGCACCAACAAACTAGACGAAAACGTTTACGAAGTAGTGTTGTCAGTAACCGTTACCGCCACACTTGGCGAAGAAACTGCATTCTTATGTGAAGTGCAGCAAGCCGGTATTTTTGCCATTGGTGAAATGCCTGATCAGAACAAAGCGCATACGCTAGGTTCATTCTGCCCGAACATGCTTTTCCCGTATGCACGTGAAACGATTTCAAACCTTGTGAACCGTGGAACTTTCCCTCCACTAAATTTAGCGCCAGTTAACTTCGACGCTATCTTCGCTGCTTACGTTCAAAAGCGTGCACAGCAAGCCCAAGGCGAAGCGCCTAAGATGGACGCGTAAGCACCATTATGATGAACCCGAATTCGGTTTCAGTATTAGGGGCGGGGTCGTATGGCACCGCCCTTGCTTTTTGCTTAGCCAGAAATGGTAACCCTACCTTGTTGTGGGGGCGCGACGAAAAGCATATGGAAGCGCTGGCTTCAAGCAGAGAAAACGCGCGCTATTTGCCAGGTGCTACCTTTCCTGATGCGCTTAATGTAGATGCCAATTTAGAAACGGTCATTGCCACTAGCCAAGATATTCTTGTGGTAGTGCCAAGCCACGGCTTTGCGGCAATGCTTCAAAGCATTAAGCCTTTGTTGCAGCCCAACCATAGAATTATTTGGGCAACCAAAGGGCTTGAACCTAAAACCGGCAGATTGCTTCGAGAAGTTGCAGAAGAAATTCTGGGTACTGCCTATCCGCTAGCCGTATTATCTGGCCCCACATTTGCCAAAGAAATGGTGGCAGGCTTGCCTACGGCTATTTCGTTATCGTCCACTGACGAAACCTTTGCTGACGAATTTGCCGCTAAGCTACATTGCGCGAAATCGTTTAGGGTATACAAAAACCCAGACTTCACCGGCGTACAATTAGGCGGTGCAGTGAAAAACGTGATTGCCATAGGCGCTGGTTTGGCAGATGGGTTAGGTTTTGGTGCGAATGCCCGTACCGCATTGATTACTCGTGGTCTTGCAGAGCTTACTCGTCTTGGCGTGAAGCTAGGTGCTCAGCCAGAAACCTTTATGGGCATGGCTGGCCTTGGCGACTTAGTGCTCACCTGCACCGATAACCAATCACGTAACCGTCGATTTGGCTTAGCCTTAGGCCAAGGTAAATCTGTCGACACGGCGATTGAAGAAATTGGGCAAGTGGTAGAAGGCTATCGCAACACGGAAGAAGTACATGTGTTATCGCATAAAGTCGGTGTTGAGATGCCAATCTGCGAGCAGATTTACGCGGTACTTTATCACGGTAAATCGCCAAAAGAGGCCGCATTAACCTTACTGGGTCGCGATCTTAAAAACGAAGCCTGATTAAAAATTATACAAAACTGATAAAGCGCGCAGCATCAACACTGCGCGTTTTTTTATGTCTAGCGTGCGCCGTCGTAGCCTAGTTGACGCCAGCTTTCATAAACAAAAACCGATACCGCATTCGATAAATTCATACTTCTGCTGTCGGGTAGCATTGGAATACGTACTCGCTGTTCTGGCGGTAGCGCGTCAATAACATCGTCGGGCAAACCTCTGGTCTCTGGCCCAAACAATAAAGCATCGCCTTTTTTGTATTGTGCATCGCTGTGAAATGCTTTGCCTTTGGTAGTACAAGCAAAGATTCGGCTTGGCTTTTCACTTTCAATGTAAGCTTCTAATGATGCATGACGCTTAACGTGAGCAAATTCGTGGTAATCCAGCCCTGCCCTACGTACACGCTTATCGTCCCACTCAAACCCAAGAGGCTCAATCAAATGCAGCATAAAGCCGCTATTGGCGCATAAGCGGATAATATTTCCCGTATTGGGGGGAATTTCTGGCTGGTAAAGTACGATGTCTAACATGCTGGCTCACTGTCGAAATGCTAAATTGCCACGCTTTTAAATGGCGATATGACGAACGGGCGCTCATCGCCCATTAGCGTTATTTTACGCGCTTAAAAAATCAAATACAGTAGAGAGTGCAGCATCACGAATGTCGTCCGATTCGGTAAGCACCTCATGATACGCCACAGGAATAATTTCTACCTGAGCATTGGGGAACTTAGCGGCTACGCGACGTTGGCGTTTATTCTCTATAATACTGTCGCCATCTGCACTTAAAATTAACGAGCGCGTAGTAATAGCAGCCGCATTAAGTTCAATGGTATTCATCGCGGCTTGTGCTGCCCGCAACCATTCAGTGGTTACACCACCAAGTTGAATTTGGCGCTCTTCATCATAAAGCTGGCGAAATAAGCTATAGCGATTCTTACTATGCGTAAGTTTATTTAAGGCATAAGGAAATGCAATGTAAGGCGTTTGCCCAAAGAAATAACCTGACTCACGCTTTTTCATTTTATTAATACTAAGCCCTACTTTTATAAGGCTATTGGCCAACCAATTTGGTAGTGCAGGCTTAATACCGAACATCGGGGATGCGAGTACTGCTTTGTCGAATAAGCTAGGGTCTCTTAATAGGGTTAGTGCGCCAATTGCGCCGCCCATAGAATGGCAAAGTAACTGCAACTCACCCTGTTGGCGCGGCTTCACAATATCGTTTACGAAGGTGATTAAATCATCCACGTAATCGGCGAAATCCGCCACGTATCCATGTTGAGGATCGTGAGTCATACGCCCCGATAACCCTTGCCCTCGGTGATCAAGAATAAAAACTGCAAAGCCATTTTGATACAAATCGAAAATGAGTTCTTTGTATTTTAAGTAGGACTCGATACGTCCAGAACTGATCACCACCGTGGATTTGGGGGTTTCTGGTATGCACCACGCGTAATGCACATCGATGTTATCTTTACCAACAAACTCGCCAAGGGTGACAGAAGTTTGCCAAAAAGGGTTTATTTCAGTGGCAAAGGTCGAAGCTAAGTCTTGCTCTGACGTAAACGTCCAGCTCATACAGGCATATCCTAATAGAATCGTGAGGCAGTGATAACTTGAACGCTACACGGCAATGAAAATTTATGCGCGTTAAGTGTTTTCTAACTTGCGAGGGAAGGACAGTGTGACGCTTAGGCCACCTTCTTCTCTTGTCACTGCTTTTATTGCGCCATGATGCAATTCTACAGCAGCTTTTGCAATGGATAAGCCCAAACCTACCCCACCAGAAGCTCTTTCTCTGGCTAAGGTTGCACGATAAAAAGGGGCAAATACCCGTTCGCACTCTTCACTTGATAAACCTTCACCGTCGTCGCAAACGGTCACCGACCATTCGGTGTCGGTGACGGTAAACTCAACCGTTGTTAAATAGGTGCTGTGGCGGATGGCGTTACGTAGAACATTCTCAACTGCACGGCAAAGTAAAACTTGGTCTACCAGCACGGTCAGCTTGGGTATTTCATTTATATCGAGGGCTTTATTGCTATTTGCGGCTTCAAACTGACCATCAGTAAAAATATCGCGAAACAACAGAGATAAAGAATAAGATGAGAAGGTGGTTACCCCATTTTCAGCGCGGCTTAATTCCAGCAATTGGCTCACTAAAGCTTCCATACGCTCAGCCTCTCGCTCAATACGGGCCAGCGATGCTGGGTCTACATTTTGCTGATGTGCTAAACCAAGTGCCATCTGCAGTCGAGCCAAGGGAGAACGAAGCTCGTGAGATATATCGGCCAGGAGCCGTTTTTGTCCGGTCCACATTTTCTCTAACTGACCTGCCATTGAATTGAAGTCGCGACCTAGTTGACCAAGCTCATCCTGTCGCTTCTCAGTATTATCAATTCTCGCTTCCCAGTTACCAGTAGATAATGAACGCGCAGACTTCTGCAGCCGAAGAATTGGTCGTGTGAGAGATTTCGCAAACAGCCAAGATAACAACGTCGTTGTCACTAAGGCGATACAAAGAAACAATACAAAGGGAGGAGCATTTTCACCAGGCAAATCCATTTTGGCAAAGAACAAAGCAAACCTTTTACCATCACGCTCAAAGAGCATTGGCCCAGTTATTTTTAGCGCGCCCCGATTTAGTGTGATTGGTACTTTTTGATCGACGATGCGCTCTATATCTCTTCGGTCGTCTTCACGTAAAGGCGGGCCGCCAGCAGCGATCATCCGGCCTGTGTCGACATCAACTGCGATTGCTCTTCCTCTAACGGCACGTCCATTTCTATCTAGCGCTACTCTTAGCGGCGCTTGCATGGCGCGCTCGCTAGTTATGCCGCCAAGCAAACGCTCTAAATGTTGAATTTCCTGTGGAGACGCGGTGTTTACCTGAAGTTCTTCAAAGAAGAATCGACTTCCCCAAACAGCCAGTACAGCAGTAACAATGAAGGTAGCCCAGAACCACAAAAAAAGGCGCCCCACAATGGCGCGAGCAGGGTTTATTTTACGGAAAAACGTCATTGACCAGATAGCAACATATAACCCACGCCGCGGATGGTTTTAATTTTTTCGATATTACTAATAGCGGCTATTTTTTTGCGCAAGTTACTTACGTGCATATCGATACTTCTATCAAACGCTTGAAGAGATTTACCTAATACCTTCAAACTGATTTCTTCTTTCGTCACTCGGCTTCCTGTGTTTAGCATAAGCAACCGAAGTATAGAAAATTCTGTACTGGTCAAGGTCATTTCAACCTCACCGACTTTGGCGACTTGGCTACTACTACTTAAAAATAATTCATTCACAATCAAGTCTTGTTCAATAGTACCACCGCTGTGAGTCAATGACAGTCTTCGGAATATGGCTTTTATTCGCGCTACCAACTCTCTATGATTGAACGGCTTTGGCAAGTAATCGTCTGCTCCAAGCTCTAACCCTAGAATGCGGTCGTAGTCATCACCGCGCGCCGTTAGCATAAGCACGGGTGTCGCATGACTCACTCTTAACTTCTTAAGTACATCGAAACCGTCCATTTTAGGCATCATGACATCAAGCAGAATGAGGTCGTAATGACCACCTGCCGTTGCTTCTGCTAACCCTGCTTGGCCATCATTACTGACCTGAATTTGATACCCCATGCTTGATAGATAGGTGGCTAGCATGTCAGTTAGTTCATTATCATCATCGATAATAAGAATGGACTGTAAATGAAACTCTGAACTCATGTTTTTGAAACCTACGACGGCTTGATTCATCTTTCGGATACCCAAGTATAATGCATAGAGGAATGACAACGGTTAAATACTGCGCGTTGCGTTAAAAAAACTAGGAAACGCCACAAGCGACGACCTAGCCATTCCCACACACAAACGATGGAAATGATAAGCTTTGTGACCGATAGAATCTGCGCATGGTTCAAACTTTACACAAGCTTTACAATGCGTTGACTGCTTTTGGCCGCAGAGCTAGTAAGATTCTGGGGTGCGAATACAAAGGAGACGCCCGTGAAATCAATTCTCATTGCTGGGTTATTAGCGACAACTTTTAGCCTAGCCCACAGCGCAAATGCGGCCCCTCAAGGCCCCAAAATGCGTGATCATGCTCCTGGGATGGAAATGATCAAAACCTTAAGCCGCCTTTCTCTTTCTTCAGAGCAAATGGATGAGGTGAAAAAGCTTGTTACCGCGTTTAAAGCCAATCATGAACGCCCAGACGCCTCGTCGGAGCACCCAGATAAGCCCGACCTCGCTACCCTTTCAGAAAGTGAAATTCGTAGCCTTGTTGAAACCAGGATACTGAAACAACAATCGCGTCATTTTGCTATTGCAGAACTTCGCAGTGAGATTTACAACCTGCTTTCAGCGTCGCAACGTAACATGCTAACCGAGTTTGAAGCTAAACGAGAAGCCAAACGAGAAGTCGCGCACGGTGGGAAAAGAAATACTGTCAGAAGCGCTATGCGAGGCCAGCCGCCAAGAGGACCTCGCCTGCCGTTTAAAGAACTGCAACTGACTGACGAGCAGTTAGTATCACTTGAAACCTTAAACGCCACTTTTCGTGAAACCCGCTTTCAACATAAAGTCACAATGGATGCACTCAGAAACGCTGAGCAAGCCCTTGTGCGAAGTGGCAATTTCTCCGAATCTGCATGGGATGCACTTTATGCTGAATATAAAGATGATCTCGTTAATGCAGCAATAGAAAACATGACTCATAAACAAGCCACGTTTGCAGTGCTTACCGACGCACAGCAAGCCGAGGTATTGGAGAAGCGCGAAAACGTAGACGCGCTTCGCCGTTTGTTTAGCGATAATTAAGACTACTCGCTAGAAAAAGATAACAACTTGGAACGTAAGCAAAGACGCAAACTTTAGTTTGCGTCTTTTTTTTGTACTGGCGAAACGATGTCATATAAGTGAACTGCCGATTCTGCGCCTTCAACCTTTAATACACTCACTTCATCACCTAAATGGGTAATAGCAAACTGCCCATTCTCTACCGGCAACATCACGCTCTTAGTTGGCGATAGAAGTACCGGCAACGACTGCTGTTTGTATAACTGAAAGCTATCGCCTTCGCGAATACCTTGGGCAATACCTAAATCGACAATCAACTGCTGGTTACTGGTATTAACCACCCGCGCAAAGGTAGGCTCGCAGGTAATGGCGGCAGAAATATCGGTTAGCGCAGCATTTACGGTGTTTAATACCATTCGCCCGTACTCGCTACGCCAAAATAAGCTGTTATTGGTATCCACTTGGTAGCTGTTTTCAAACTCCCAATCTGCTTCACTGTGATAACTGTCGTTATAAATGATACGTTGCCTGAAGGTATCTAGCACGAACACTTGAAGGGTAAAGTTGCGCCTAACCGCCACCTCGTCGCTGTCGAAAAAGGACTCACTTTGTGCTATTTGCTCAAACAAGCTTACATCTTTAATGTAGCCGAATAGTGCGAACTGCTGACCATAGGTATCGCGTAAGTAAGTCGATTTTTGTTGTAACTCTACGCCTGAGAGTGCTTCGGCAGACCACATATCGGCGCTAGCCATGGCTTGTGATATCTGCATGACATTAGGTGTATCCGCGGTATTTTTCAGTTGCTGCGCAAATCGTTGTGTAATGTGTTTACCAATATTATAAATACCGCCTGTGGCCGCCTGTCGTGAGTCGAGTAGGGCAAAATGAGTCACCAGTAAGCGCTTTTGAAAGCGATTGGGTTCACAATCAAACAAGGGGGTTAAATTGACATTCACCACTACCGATAGCACATTATCTTGAACACTTTCGCTAATGATTTCGACTCGCTGTATTCGGCCTGCGGTACGAAGCTCTGCTTTGCTGCTGAGTATTAACCCATCGATTAGAACATCTTCGGCGGCAATAACACTTCCGCTCTTATAAGACGCATCCGCGATAGCATTTTTAATCACCGTAGGGCGCACAGAATCTAAGTCGGCACCGGTAAAATTAAGACTTGCTTCACCTTGTACCCATATGGCCATGGCCGTGCCATGCCACATAGTTATTATTGCTATACCTAGACGAAGATAGCCTTTCATGCTTTTCACCTACTAACCGAATATTGCGAACAATTTATCTATCACAGAGCGCTCTTGATTCTCTTGCAAATCCCCAGTGCCGCTATATTCAATGAGTGCATTACCCACTTTTGAAGACACCACGGTATTGCTTTCATCAACATCTTGCTTGCGTACTTCACCTGAAAAACGAATATATTCTTTTCCTTTATTCATGGTTATCCATTTTTCCCCTGTGACCAGCAAGTTTCCTGCTGGCGTAATAGCGGTGACATAAACGGTAATGCTGCCTTGCAATGAGTTTGACTGGCTTGATTGTGCCGAACTGGTAAATTCGCTGTCCTGTTCATGGTCTACTTCAAGGTCATCGCCTTCAATTTGAATTCCCCCTACCCGCACAGTTAAAGGTTCTATATCAAAGGTGCTGTTTTTATCTTGGTTGTAATCAAGTGACTTCTCAGACTGGGTGGTCTCATCCAGCTTTATTAAAATCATATCGCCCACTTTGTACTGGCTGTGGCGCTGGTACAGCCCCATGGCAAGCTCCGGATTAAACAAAGAGCCGCTAGGAATACGAACTTGTTCAACAGAATACGCCCGCGGCGGCGCATAAGTAGGATCGCCCGGAGCAGGTTCATCAGAGGTGGGCGATATAGCGCGCTGCTCTACTTTTGGATTAGTTGGACTGCTTGCCACCACTTCTTCTTCATGTGAAACCGTTTGGGCACAGCCGGTCATTGTAAAGATTAGGGCAAGAAACACTTTCTGGCATCGAATTTTCATAATGTGCTCTGAAGGAAATAAAAAATAACGTTGATTAAGTGCCATCCATGACCCGAACAGGAGCAAGTTTAAACGAATAATTTCAACACGAAATACGTTCTTTAGTAACTTTGCAAAACCTTTACAAAACAATGACATGCCTGCGGGTATGGGGAAGTTATGGCCATTGAAACATCTACACAAGGCACAATAAATTCGTTGCTTTCAGCAGTGCCATTAGCGGGGGAAAATTCCACCTCGAATACGGCAGAGGAAGCGGCAACTACTAGCCAGTCTTTGCCGTCTATGTTTGCCGCTTTGTTGTCAAATGAAGAAGCCAGCAATGACGACACGTCAGAAACGACAGATTCACAAAGCAGCACTACCACAAGTCAATTTGATACCAGCTTGTTGTCGAACCTTGTCACCGATGACGCTATTAGTCTAATGCAAAACCAATTGCTTGGTGCGCTACAAAATAATGTCTTCGCGGCACTTACTGCGGCAGCATCAACGTCTTCTACCGACACTGCAACACAAGCATCAAGCAGCGCTGCCACTTCAACTACCACTTCAACTTCTGTTGAAGCAGCAACGACTGCAACCGAAACAACCTCGATGTTCGATAACATGATGACATCGGCATTCGGTGAGGACGGACTGGGGCTGCAAGACGGATTCGACGCGCTCAACATTGTGAACCATTTGCCGGTAGTGTCTGATATTTATGAGGCGACGACATCAAGCCATATTGCAGCGGCATCCAGTATGGCAGGCAGCTTCTTATATGGCGGACTCGGTGGTTTGCTTTATAACGCCGTCGACCTAACCGTAGAGGGGCTTACCGGTAAGAGTATCTCAAATAATTTATGGGATGCGGGCAAACAAATAATTAATGGCAATGCCACCACTGAAAGCACAGGTGAAAATAGCCTAATGATAGATGCGGCCGATGGCGAGACATCATCAACACCTGCTAGTGACGTTTATGAATTTGTACGTCGACAAGCTGGGGGCTAAGGGGTTACGCAAACTTTGGGGAGGTAACGTACGAGAGCTATAAGCGGCGGTTAGCGCCGCCACGCTTAAAAATTGGGTTTGATTGGTTTGTATTCAGACGATAAGAAAAGCGGAGATGTTACCATTAAATCGGCGGTGGCTGGTGTACATGCCACTGGCACATTCCACACTGAACATAATCGCAATAGTGCGCGAACATCAGGATCGTGAGGCGCTGCATTTAATGGATCCCAAAAGAAAAACAGCGCATCAAGCCTGTTTTCAGCGATTAATGCACCAATTTGCTGATCGCCGCCAAGTGGTCCACTTTTAAACCGTTTTACTTCTAATCCAGTTTCGTCACTGATGAGCCCGCCCGTAGTGCCAGTTGCCACTAGGTCACATTGCTTCATTATTTCGATGTGATTATGTACCCATGCAAGTAATTCGGGCTTTTTATGATCGTGAGCCACCAGCGCAACGGTAAGTTTACTCATACTTAGAAATTCCACCTGTCGATTGTTTAACCATGCTTAATCTGTATCATCGCCGATTTATGCGATAATTAGTATAAATATTCAGTTTTATACACTCAATTGTCAACATTATGTCATATCTCAGTGGCTACTATAGGTAAAACTCTTACCCATCTGTTTATTGGTATATCTGTAGCGCTCAAGACCAAAAATATTTATACATTTTTATTGCATAAATATTCCATATAAGTAAACTAGTCGACGGTTAAGGCATCCATCCCATTTTTAGGGTTGATACAGACACAGGAAGCACTGATGACACAACCAACTCTCGTTCGTGGTAGTAATACTGGGAACGTCAATGAGTTAACCACTCCCCTGGATAGCTGCACATTGCATTGCTTGCGACGACGAATGTCTGCGATTATGCTTTTTCGGTAGCACACTTTTTACCTTTGTAATGTGGTAGCGGTTAGGCAATGCATTTCGCCAAATCAGTTTACAAAGGTAAAAAGTGATTTTTTTCTCCATTTATTGAATTTCTCATTATGTATAACGTATCGATTATTGGTGCCAGTGGTTACACCGGCGCACAGCTAGTTCAATTAGTTCATCAACATCCTGCTTTGTCGCTTGAGGGTACTTATGTTTCAGAAAACAGTGCCGATGCGGGAAAAAACATTGCGGCTCTTCATGGCAACCTAGCACACCTCAACTATACGTTGACGCCTATTAGTAATGACATATTAGTAGAGTTGGCGACGGAGATGGACTTCGTATTACTGGCCACGCCACATGAAGCCAGCCACGATTGGATGGAAACCTTGTCTGCGGGCAAAGCAAAAATACTCGACTTATCTGGTGCGTTTAGAATTAAAGATACCCAAGTCTTTGAGCAGTTTTATGGTTTCCCTCATACCGCAACAACAAGTTTGAAAAAAGCGATATACGGGCTGGCTGAATGGTACGAAGACGATATTGCACAAGCCGATATTATTGCCGTACCTGGCTGCTACCCAACTGCGAGTTTGTCAGCGCTAAAACCTTTGGCTGCGAGTGGCCTATTAGATGATGCGGTTCGCCCTGTGATCAATGCGGTATCGGGTGTATCCGGTGCCGGCCGAAAAGCCAGCCTAACGTCAAGCTTCTATGAAGTGAGCTTGCAAGCTTATGGTGTGCTCGGTCATCGCCATACGCCAGAAATTGAAGCTTATTTAGCGACACCGGTTATATTTACACCTCATTTAGGCAACTTTAAACGGGGCATACTTGCCACTGTTACCGTTAAGCTTAATCAAGGAGTGACTAGCGCTCAACTAGATGCTGCATTTACCGAAGCTTATGCTAATGCGCCAATAGTAAGGTTACGTGCTAGCTTCCCCAAAATTGACGATGTGGCGCATACGCCTTTTGTTGATTTACACTGGAAGTTTGATGAAGCATCTGGTTATGCAGTTATTACGGCTGCTATCGACAACGTCATGAAGGGGGCAGCATCGCAGGCAATTCAATGCCTTAATATTATGACTGCCCAACCGGTTGAAACAGGACTCGTGCAATAATGAACAGTTCACCTGTAGTAATTAAAGTAGGTGGCGCGTTGCTAGACGACGCAGCCGCAATGCAAAAGCTATTTTTAAGCATTAAACAAGTTAGCGAATCGCGCCCTGTTGCCGTGGTTCACGGTGGCGGCCCTTTGGTTGAAACCCTGATGGCAAGTTTAGGTTTAGCAAGCACCAAAATTGATGGTCTTCGGGTAACGCCTGATGAACATATGCCTTATATCTGTGGTGCGTTGGCGGGCGCGGCAAACAAACAACTATGTGCTGCGGCGATTGCCTCAGGATTAACGCCCGTCGGCCTTTCTTTACTTGATGGCAATATGGTAGTGTGCCAACCGATGGCACAGAAGTATGGCGCTGTAGGTATTCCTTCAACTGCCGATGCTTCTTTCCTTAAGAGTGCGCTAGCGCAAGCCACCTTGCCGATAATAAGCTCAATTGGCAGCAGCCCTGAAGGGCGTTTATTAAATATAAACGCAGATCAAGCCGCCACTGTCGTTGCCGAGTTGCTTGATGCTGAATTGCTGTTGTTATCGAACGTTGATGGCGTACTTGATGCTGATAAGCAGCTCATTGAAGTGCTTAATCAAGACTCAATTGCCGAGCTTGCTCAAGCTGGGGTAATTACTGATGGTATGAAAGTTAAGGTAGATGCCGCGTTGCAGTCTGCCAATACCCTTGGACTCCCCGTTTATATTGCTAGCTGGACAGCTGACATTACTGACATTTTAAATAAGATTACGGGCACGCAGGTATTACCTACATCGCAAGCACCGGAACATGGCGTACTAGGAGACGCATTATGAAACAAGACCTACTGACTTTTTCCAATTGGACACCCGAAGCAATGCATAAGTTGTTGAATTTGGCTGTTGAAATTAAACAATCACCTTCAAGCTACAGCAATGTATTAGCCGGAAAATCGGTAGTCGCCTTGTTCGAAAAGCCATCTTTGCGTACCCGTGTCAGCTTCGATATTGGTATTAACCGCTTAGGCGGCCACATGGTGTATTTAGACAGCCAAAGCGGAAAGCTTGCTGGCCGTGAAGACGCGGTTGATATGGCGGCTAATCTTGCATGCTGGGCTGATGCTATTGTTGCTCGTGTATTTTCTCACAGCACACTAGAGCAGTTTTCTGCTGCCTCTAAAGTACCTGTAGTCAACGCACTGTGTGATAAGTATCACCCTTGTCAGGCATTGGCCGATTATCTCACCGTATTTGAACGTTTCGGTAAGACCCAAGGCCTTACCATGGCCTACATTGGAGATGGCAATAATGTAACCCACTCTTTGTTAATTGCAGGCGCGTTACTAGGCTGTAATCAAGTAGTGGTTACGCCAGAAGGTCACGAATGTGATGCCGAGATTGTTGCGCATGCTAAAAAGCTTGCTGAGCAAACTGGCGCGACTATTGTAGAAAGCTATGATGTTAGCGCTGCAAACGGTGCAGATGTCATCTACGCTGATACCTGGTTGTCCATGGGTGACGAAACACCGCTGGCTGATATCAAAGCGAAGTTTATGCCTTACCAGGTGAATGAAGCGCTAATGGAATCTACCGGTGCAAGCTATGTTATGCACTGCCAGCCAGCCCACCGCGACCTAGAAATTACAGGCTCGTTGATTGATAGCGACAAGTCGTTATTGATGCAACAAGCCGAAAATAGAATGCATGGCCAAAACGCCATTCTCACTCAATTATTAAGTGCCTAAGAGGACTCTTTTAGATGCAAAACGTAAAGAAAATCGTACTCGCCTATTCAGGCGGTCTTGACACTTCAGCCATCATTCCATGGCTTAAAGAAAACTATAACTGCGAAGTCGTTGCCTTTGCGGCCGATGTCGGCCAAGGCGACGAAGAGCTTGAAGGCTTACACGAGAAAGCGATTGCTTCTGGTGCTAGCGAATGTCACATCGTTGACTTGAAAGAAGAGTTTGTACGCGAATATATCTACCCAACGATTAAAACCGGTGCGGTATACGAAGGTGAATACCTACTTGGTACGTCTATGGCGCGCCCTGTTATTGCCAAAGCACAAGTAGAAATCGCCTTAAAAGTTGGCGCTGATGCACTTTGTCACGGTTGTACGGGTAAAGGTAACGACCAAGTACGTTTTGAAAGTACATTTGCGGCCCTTGCTCCACAGCTTACGGTAATTGCGCCATGGCGTGAGTGGGACATGGTATCTCGTGAAGACTTATTAGCTTATTTAGCTGAACGTAATATCGAAACTACAGCGTCTGCTACCAAAATCTACAGCCGCGATGCAAACGCATGGCATATTTCTCACGAAGGTGGGGAATTAGAAGATCCATGGCAAGAGCCTACTAAGCAAATCTGGACGATGACAGTTGACCCAGAAGATGCACCAGATGCGCCAGAGCGCGTCACGCTTTCTTTCAACGAAGGTGAACTTACTCACGTTGACGGTGAAGCCTTATCGCCTTACCAAGCATTAGTTAAGCTAAACACAGTGGCAGCTGCACACGGTGTTGGCCGTATCGATATTGTTGAAAACCGTTTGGTTGGCATGAAGTCTCGTGGTTGTTATGAAACACCAGGGGGCACGGTAATGCTTAAAGCATACAAAGCCCTTGAAACGATGGTGCTTGATAAAGCCGCGCTTAAATACCGTGAGCAAATTGGCCTTGAGTTCTCGCACGTAATGTACGACGGCCGTTGGTTCACAGCCTTAAATGATGCCTTACTAGCGGGCGCAGAATCTTTCGCTAAGAAAGTGACTGGCGACATCGTAGTGAAACTTTATAAAGGTCAGGCAACCGTTACACAACGCCGCTCACCTAACAGCCTTTACTCTGAAGATTTTGCTACCTTTGGTGCAGATGACGTTTACGACCAAAAACACGCTGAAGGCTTTATTCGCCTGTTCAGCCTTTCAAGTCGTATTGCTGCATTAAAAAATCAAGGTTAAGGAGTAACACATGGCATTGTGGGGTGGTCGATTCGAATCAGGCGCTAGTAGCATGTTCAAGCAGGTTAACGATTCGTTGCCGTTTGACCAAGTGATGGCAAGCCAAGATATTCAAGGCTCTATTAGCTGGTCTCGTGCACTGCAAAAAGCAGGTGTACTAACCACAGACGAACAAGCACAACTTGAAGGTGCACTTAGCGATTTAAAAGCGAAAGCTGACGCGGGTGAACTAGACTTCAACGCTTCTAGCGAAGAAGACATTCATAGCTTTGTTGAGTCTGCACTTATTGAGCAACTTGGTGACATTGGTCGTAAATTACATACGGGCCGAAGCCGTAACGATCAGGTAGCTACAGATTTTCGCTTGTGGGTACGTGAGCATATTGCGTCACTTCGTAGCGATGTAGTGGCCGTTATTCGCTCACTCCTTAATGCCGCAAGTCGTCACCAGGAAGCCATTATTCCTGGTTACACCCACTTGCAACGTGCTCAGCCTATACACTTCGCTCACTGGTGCTTAGCGTATGTTGAAATGTTCAAGCGCGATTTAAGCCGCTTAGACGATTTAAAAGTACGTATGAACCAGTGCCCTCTAGGCTCTGGTGCGTTGGCTGGTACAACTTACCCGGTTGATCGTCATGCTATTGCCGAAGAACTGGGATTTGACTCTCCGTGCTTAAACAGCCTTGATGCTGTTTCAGATAGAGATTTCGTACTAGAGCTATTGTTTGTCGCGAGTACCAGCATGATGCACTTGTCTCGCGTGGCTGAAGACATGATTTTCTATAACTCTGGTGAAGCGGGCTTCTTGCAACTTGGCGATAGCGTAACCTCTGGTTCTTCACTCATGCCTCAGAAGAAAAACCCTGACGCATTAGAGCTTATGCGCGGCAAATGTGGCCGTGTATTCGGTTCACTACAAGCCTTGCTTGTGACTATGAAGGGCTTACCACTTGCGTACAACAAAGATATGCAAGAAGACAAAGAAGGCGCTATCGACACGGTAAATCAATGGCATATTTGTTTGTGTATTGCTACCGAGGTGCTCGATTCATTGCAACTTAATGAAGACCGTTGCCGTGAAGCTGCCACACAAGGCTTTGCTAACGCGACTGAGCTTGCCGACTACTTAGTAGGTAAAGGTATTCCGTTTAGAACGGGTCATGATATTGCCGGTAAAGTGGTGCTAGAGGCCATTGAAGCAGGCTGTGCGATTGAAGATTTACCATTAGAAAGCTTGCAAGCAGTATGCGATAAAATTGAAGACGATGTTTATACCGTATTGCAATTAGAGTACGGCGTAAATCAGCGCAATATACTAGGTGGCACTAGCAAAGAAACAGTGACTAAAGCACTGTATCAAGAGCTAGAAAACCTAGATAAGCAAGGGTAATCACATGGTGCTTGCCCATCATGACGGCGTTAAACTTTTCAGAAGTTCACTGCCGTATATCAATGCTCATCAAGGGAAAACCTTTGTTTTGATGTTCGGTGGCGAAGCCATTGAACATCAAAACTTCCCCAATATTATTCATGACATTGCCCTGCTGAATACCTTGGGTGTTCGCGTGGTAGTGGTGCATGGTGCACGGCCGCAGATTGATCAACGTGTTGCGCTTCGCAATATTGAAGGTCGATTTGAACATGGCGTGCGTATTACCGATAAGCAAACCCTAGAGTGCGTTAAAGATGCCGCAGGCTCTGTGCGCTCACAGGTAGAAGCCTTACTTACCATGGGACTACCTAATTCACCGATGCACGGCGCACAAATTCGCGTGTGCTCAGGTAACTTGGTCGTTGCTAAGCCTATGGGCGTAAGAAACGGTATTGATTTTGAGAATACCGGCATGGTGCGTCGAATAGATACCACGGGTATTAATGACCACCTGAACGATGGCTCTATTGTGCTGCTCTCCCCTATGGGGTATTCCGCTACAGGGGAAGTATTTAATCTTTCCCATGAAGATGTAGCAACCCAAGCGGCCATTGCCCTTAAAGCTGACAAGCTTATTGTTTTCTCTAACTTAGACGGTATTTACAATAGTGAAGAAAAGTTACTTCGCACTATTGAGCGCCCTCAGTTAGAACAGCTTATTTTAAGCGGTAATATTACTACTGAAGATACGGTGTTAAAGGCGTTAACCACCAGCGTAGCAGCTGGTATACCTCGTGCGCACTGCATTAGTTACGAGAAAGACGGCGCGTTGCTGCAAGAGCTATTCACCCGCGATGGTACAGGCTCGCTGGTAATGGAGCACCACTACGAACAACTTCGTGCCGCGACTATTGACGATGTGGGCGGCATTTTAAAGCTCATTAAACCGCTAGAAGAAAGTGGTGTGTTGGTAAAACGCTCACGTGAACGCTTAGAAAGTGAAATCAATCAGTTTATTGTGATTGTTCGCGATGGCATGATCATCGCGTGCGCGGCACTTTACCTTTACCCCGAAGATGGCTGTGCTGAGTTAGCCTGTGTGGCTACCCACCCTGATTATCGTGGTAAAAATCGTGGTGAGCGAATTTTAGATGAAGTTAAAATACGCGCCCGCGAAGCGGATATCAATCGTGTATTCGTACTTACCACAGTGACTGCACACTGGTTCTTAGAGCAAGGTTTTGAACACGCAGATATTAGTGCTCTGCCTGAAGTGAAAAAAGAACTTTATAACTTTCAGCGAAACTCTAAAGTGTTCACCTTAAACATTTAGTAAAGTTATAGCGCGCTAAAGTGTTAGCGCGCCGTTTTTTAACACAGAAAATTACTAATAACTATCAGTTATTTAAAACAATATTCTCGACAAACAGGCTAGGCTGAGATAACGTTGACGATAGAATAATTACTCGGTTATATGTAGTGTTTAATCGTTGCAGTACGTTACTCAAACGTTATCTTCTTCTTGATGTAGAGCATGTTCGCGCCCCAGACGCTGATACATGGAAGCTTAGCGTGCTGCGAATTATCCTTCTTATCGGTGTTACCCTAACTTCAGCCATCGTACTGCACTCTTCTTATGCTGCCTATCAAAAGGGCATGTATTACGTGTTGTATCTTACCATCGGCTTTTCAGCATTACTTTACGCCACACTGGGGCTTCGTAAAGGTCAAATAAAACTCGCGTCAGCCAGCCTTACCCTCACTATTGTATTAGCCGGGCTGTGCATACTTTTCTTCACGATAGATATTGCCTCGGCTCGTTACGGCTTACTATTTTTCTTCACGCTTCCCATTATTTTACGGCTATTTTATGGCAATAAAGCTGCCATAATCGGCATGTTTTTGAACCTCATTCCTTTTGCGGTACTAATAAACAACCAGCCAATTGCTCCACTTTTCGGCATCGACATCACGTTACCCGACACTCACACCTATTTAAGTTCGCTAATATTCATGTTTTTTAATTTTTGCCTTCCCATGGCAGTGATTCGCGTGATGACATCATTGGAAAGTCAGTCATCGTTAAACTTGAAGCAAACGAAAAAGATGGAAAAACTGGTAAGTCGCTATCAAGAAATTTTTAACAACGGCGGCACCCCTTCCCTTTTTTGTGATCAACAAGGGAAGATATTACAAGCGAATAAAAGCGCCCGAAAACTGATTAATCAATTACCGGAACCCTGCCATTATATTCATCAACTTTTTGAGCTAAATGAGCCGCTAAGTGCAGGTCATCGGCAAAAGACACATATATCGGGCAATCCACATGCCACCTTCGAGCTTCAATCTGCCAGCCTTCAGCACCACAAAAAACAATTGATCCATTGCTTCGACGTATCTGAGGCAACGGAACATGACCGCAAGTTTGACGCTTTTAAACGCCAGCATTTTGAAAAGCATTATTACGATGAGCTCACCGGCCTGCGAAACCACCATTATTGGAATTGCAGTATTAATCAGCCCGTTCCCGCAAACACACACGCGGTCATGCTAAAACTTGCGAATTTACGTGACATTAATTTGCAGTATGGTTACACCCAAGGTGATAAAGCATTGGCCAGATGTGCGGCGCAGATACAAAGTGTGCTGCCCGCATCGGTGAACGTATATCGATTACCTGGCGCTAGATTTCTGGTCTCAAGTCAACATGACTCCCGCAAGTCCAAAGACTTTAATACTTGGCTTCGGAATAAGCTTCCCCGCACTATTCAGATTGATGACAATTTCGTAAAGCGAACTCAAACACTAAACTGGCTGGGCGGTTTTGTACATGTGAGCACCCCCCAGTCTCCCTCTCAGGTTACTGAGTCTTGTGCCATTGCCTTAAGCCAAGCCAGTCGCGACAAAGATTTCAGTCAGTTCGATAGCAATGTAGTAAAGCTTATTCGAAAAGACACGCAACACAGAGACAAGGTAAAGCGGTTACTCGACAACCGCTGTTTAGCGTTATGGCTACAACCTCAGGTTTCAATTGATAATGCAATTGTAGGTTTTGAAGTGCTTGCTAGGCTCAAAGATGATGAAGAAAATAAGATACTTCACCCTTATCAATTTCTTCCTGTTATTGAAAAGAACAACTGGCACATTCTCTTTACCCAAAAAGTGCTTAATAACACTATTGAGCTTATTGAAAACTGGCCAAGCAGTATTCCGCCAGTTCCTGTGGCTATAAATTTATCGGGCCCTGAACTCCTCAGTGATTTGTTCTACGAAAAATTACTGCGCCGCTATTCAGAGAGCGCATTTTTACGAGATCGCCTGAAACTGGAATTGACAGAAACGTCGGTATTGGCGAGCCACCAAGAAACAAAACGCAGGCTAACTTCATTGGCCAATGTGGGCGCGACTATTATTATTGATGATTTTGGAACTGGCCATGCGTCACTGTCGCAACTTATCGATATGTCTGCATCGGTGTTGAAAGTAGATAGAGAATTCATAGACCGGATAGATAGCTCAGAACGTCACCGTAAGATTGTTCAAATGACAATAGAGTTGGCAAAAAGCCTAGATATGCAGACCATTGCTGAAGGAGTAGAAACTCAAGCTCAGCTTAACTTACTTGTCGACATGGGCTTCACACTTTTCCAAGGGTATCTGTACGGAAAACCAGCCCCAATTGAAGCATGGCAGGGAATGGACAAGGCTATTACTGTAGGAAAACCTGCCGTTTAATAACAGTCTATAACAAATTTAAATACCTATTCTCTTGCATTTTCAAGCACTCCTCGCTTTACTGGTAAGACCAGAAGAGCGAGAATGATAGATGATCAAAGATATCAGCGTTACCTGTGAAGACAGTACTCACTTAACCGCAACACTCTACACACCGAAACGCGCTATTAAAGGCGCAGTAATGATAGCGCCTGCCACGGGAATTAAGCGTCAGTTTTACGCGGCGTTTGCTAACTATCTTTGTGAGCAGGGTTTTGGTGTGATTACATTTGATAACCGGGGTATTGCTGAATCGTTAAAAGGTAAGATTAAACACAGTAAAGCGTCGCTAGTCACCTGGGGGCAACAAGATATGCCCGCCGTTTTAGAAACCCTAAAAATACACTTCCCTAAGACCCAATATTTTTTAGTTGGCCATAGCGCAGGTGGGCAACTTTTAGGGCTAATGCCAAACGTTAACGACCTTACTGCATTTTGTAACTTCGGTAGCTCTTCAGGCAGCTTACGTAACATGCGAGCAGGTTACTTGCTCAAAGCGCACTTTTTCATGAATTTCTATATCCCTTTGAACAACTTACTTTTCGGGCACACTAAGTCTCACTTAGTCGGCATGGGTGAGCCCTTGCCTAAAGGCGTAAGCCGGCAGTGGCAAAAGTGGTGTAATGGTCAAGGGTATGTGAAGGAAGCCTTTGGTAAAGAAGTACTCAGGCACTGGTATGATGATATACGCCTGCCATCTAAATGGATATTGGCCACCGATGATGACATAGCAAACTTGTCGAATGTGAAAGACATGATTAGTGTTTTTCCAGAGCTCGAAGCGGATATTCGTCTGCTCAACCCCGATGACTATAAGCTTGCAGAGATAGGCCACATGAAGTTTTTCTCAAGAAAATGTCAGGCATTGTGGCCTGAGGTTAGTGATTTTCTATCATCACATAGTGTATTGTCCGCGTCCGAGACTCAATCCCCTGTAATATGAACCCAGTCTCTGCAGTATAATTTCCACAGAGACTGGGATTAAGCTTATCTAGTCGCAACTATCTGGGCTGGTGTGATTACCAAGGGACTAGGCTTGATCTCACAAAAATAAAACTATTGGGGGCTATAAACTAGCCCCTCGCTGGCAGGCACAAGCCCATTGCAAATCGACTCAAAATCGCTCGCTAGGCTGTCAATACTACGTTGGTTTTTGACCGTTAACCACGACGCAGTCCACATCATAGCTTCTTTAACAAAAGCCCCGCTCCTAGCGTGAAACACACTCGCACCTAACTCAGCCATTCTGGTTTGTATATGTGCAGGGGCAAAGAAAAACTCATCTTCCTTATCAGCGGTCTCCAAAGTGTTTGATGGGGCCTCATCGGCTTTAGCATCTTGCCAATGGGTTAATCCCACTTGCACATAGCGCATTAGATCATCGCCAAGCCTATTCTTAAGCCGCAGCTTTATCTTATTGTTGCCTGACATATCTACTACAATGCTGGCTTTGCTGGCGATGTCATCTAGGTTGTCGTAACAAACCACTTGATGGTAAACATCTAGTCCTTCAACAAACTTTTGGCTTTTACCTGAAGTCACACCTACTACGTGATAGTCATCTTTTCTAAGGGCATAAGCCAACCCTAAACTGGTTTTGCTTGATGCGCTTAATACAATCACCTGTTTTGGTTTAGGCATATTGCACTGGTCAATTAAATCCCACAGACAATAAGACGTAATATATAAAGGCCAAAGTAACATTTGCAGACTTTCGCGGTGTGTTTGCATTTCGTCAGCATGACTATCTAACGGGCGATACAGATTATATCCCTGTGGTAACGGCCTTCTATGCGCGCTGGTATCAATCAAGTTGTTTTGAGCAAAGGTGACAGAGTCCATATGAAGGTGTGTTGCAGGCGGGAAATACCCAAAATAGCGACTGCCTATGTCCACACCTTCTACACTAGATGCTGTTACCTTCCCTATTCCCCATACCGGAATAACGCCCCAATTTTCTTCGTTATTGTTTTTAGTTGAATGACTATTGATAGGTGGGAAAAACTGCCAATAGCCAAGCTTATCGCCCATCATAAAGTAGGTGAGATTATTAGCAGTAAACGCAAAGCGCTCAACCTCAAAGGCCACCCCTGCTTGGGTTAAGGGTAAGTCTTCACTCTGCACTACACGGTATTTACTTAACTCTTTTTTATTAACTTGAAACTGTTTCACAGCCTTCTCCCTTATTAGCTAAGACGCTAGTTTTCCACTTGCTTTTAACCCATGCATGTATTCCATTAGTTTTCCCATAGCAGGTTGCGACGCAGCTTTTAGACGCCCTAGCACTTGTAGTTTCGACATATCGTCTTTGGCCACACCATGAACAATTTTTGAAAAACCATCGAGCCTGCAATTGTGGATCCATGCACGAAGCTCAGGCTGCTCCCCCCAAATATGCATATTTCGCAGCATTGCTGCTGTCATAGGTACCCAATCAATATCACGATTAGGCAACGGGACAACTTGCGTCAGTTTCTGCTTTGTAGCTTCATCATCGTAGGCCGCCTCAACGTGCGCAATTAACGCTGCACTGAACACCGGCTGGTAAGCTCGCACGGTTTGCGGCGTAATAGTATTGCCTTCAAAAACAGGCTTTATCTCTAAATTGGTGAGTGCTGACGCCGAACAGTCCACCACCAATGCATCTTCTGGCATTGCCCACTGAGCATCCTTAAATGTAAGCGCCTCTTTTCCCACATGCGTTACTCTGCCATGGCGAATTATATTAGGTAAGGTTTGCAGCGCTGCCAGCTCGGCTTCACTTACCGTTGCACCATGGAACATTGCGGGCCTAACGTCTTTATCAATACGCAACATGACGCCCTTTTCCTCTAATTTATCGAACATGTCATCGATAGAGGTCGACTGTGCAATGGCTTCCATTTGGTTAGCTTGTGCGCCAATGGTATCGAAGAAAAAATCACTGAGTGGCTGGGTGTTTTTTCTATTTAGCAGCCATGCGTCACGAGATACCACCCAATGAATGTTTTCAGGATTTACAAAGTTGCTAAGCAACCATAAACACGTGTCAATCCCCGTTTTACCGCCGCCTATGACCACATAGTTTTTATGACCTCGTACTCGTTGGGTTAAGGTATTTACCGGTGTAAAATCAACCTCGTCGTCAAGGGTAAAACTGGGCTTGTGGGTAATAGGAATACTGGTTTTTAAGTAGGTCGCATCCACGATTTTTTTGTTGACGGTAACGTCGAAAGTTTTACCGCCAGTGATATTGGTAAATTTGCCGTCGCCTTCGTATTGGCTGAGGGGAAAGTATTGAACGCGCCCCGAAGGCAAAAAGGTTTCTTGCATGACTGAATCGAAGTAAGCACTCACCTCAGCACCAGAAGCTAAGCCCATCAAGCCCTCATTCATTCCTGTTTTATCAATCACTCCGCGATTTAGCTCTCGTGAACAAACACCATAGAAAGCAGAAGGCTGATGTAAGGTGACAAAAGGGTAAGCTAAGTTCCAATGGCCGCCAGGCTTGGCATATTTATCGACTATGATAATGCTGGCATCGGTTTCCCTGAGTAGTACATCGGCAAACGCCATACCTACCGCCCCACTTCCCACAATCAAATAATCGCAAGTTAATTGTTCTGCTTTCATATACTATGTCCTTTATGTATAAACCTGCCTGCTCGCGGGTTTAATAAATGTAGTCACGCTAATCGACAATCTAATGGAACGATTGAATATAACAGTGTTATATTCAATATATATAACGCCGTTATATTGCGCAACATGTAAATTCAATGTAAATGAAAAAAGATACTCGTCAGAAAATTTTAGAAGCTGCTTCAACCTTGTTTTTAAAGGGCGGAACTCACGCTCTTAGCGTTCGCGCTATTGCTGAAGGTGCAAGCATGTCTACAATTGGCATTTACAGCCATTTCAAAGGGAAGCAAGGAATTCTTGATGCCTTGTATATTGAAGGCTTTACGCTTGTCGATGAGATGATGAAGCAGTCTGAGGGTAATACCCCGGCAGATAGGTTGCTTAATGCCTGTGAACACGTACTTCAATTCTCAGAAGCACATGCAGCACATTACAATTTGATTTTTGGCTCTAACTTAAAAGACTACGCCCCGAGTGAAGACGCACTTGCTGCTGGAGAAAAGGCATTTATCACCTTAACTAAAGTAGTATCAGCGATAATTAAAAAAGAGATTGCTGTAGAAGAGCGTCAAGATATAGCCATGCAAATTTGGGCGCTGTGTCATGGTTATATCAGTTTAAACCAACATGAAATTCGCAATAGAATAAATTGGGTAGACTGGAAAGCACGGGCGTTAAATGCTATTCGCTTACATGTTTACGCGTTGGTTGCTGCGCACAACAGTCACTCATAAAAAGAGCACAAAGCAGCAACACATTAACCGGCCTATCACGAGTAGGTACGAAATAGGCGGCGGTTTATATGTTGCTAACTTATGCAGTGATCGAGGCTTATTTCGCTTCGTTTAGCGCATCATCGATGTCTTTCGCGCTGTGCCTATCTTTAAGCTGCGCATCGCCCCACGTACGATTAACAATCACGCCGCGCTGAACTGCAGGACGGGCTCCAACCTCAGTAGCCCAGCGTAGAACATGCTTGTAGTCATTAACTTGCAAGAAAGTGGCTGCGTCATAAAGATTACCGAGTACCAGATTGCCGTACCATGGCCAAATAGCCATATCAGCAATACTGTATTCCTCACCGGCAAAATAGGTATTTTTGGCGAGATGTTTGTCTAGCACGTCCAGCTCTCGCTTCACTTCCATGGTAAAACGGTTAATAGGATATTCCATTGGGTACGGCGCATAACTGTAAAAGTGCCCAAACCCGCCGCCCAAATAAGGCGCTGAACCTACTTGCCAAAATAACCAATTGAAACATTCTACTTTTGCAGCAGGGTCGTTAGGAATAAACACATTAAACTTATCCGCTAAATAACGAAGTATTGACCCCGATTCAAATAGCTTTGTTTCCGGTGTCGTCGATGTATCTACCATGGCAGGAATTTTTGAATTTGGGTTTATATCAACGAAGCCAGATGAAAATTGATCACCTTCGCCGATATTCACCAACCACGCATCGTAATCAGCGTCAGCAATACCTGCGGCTAAGAGCTCTTCCAACATGATCGTGACTTTTTGTCCATTGGGCGTTGCTAAAGAATATAGTTGAAGTGGATGCTGGCCTACGGAGCGTTCTTGCTCATGAGTGGCTCCCGACACTGGTCGATTGATGCTAGCCCACTTGTTACCGTCACCTTCATTTTGGCTCCATACTTTGGGCGGCGTATAGGTATTACTGTCAGACATATCAGATCCTTTTCTATTGCATTAGCATGATTATAAATTTGATGTGTGTGCTGAATAGGGAATTACAAGGGATAGGCTAAATGATATACGACCAAGCGCTTCTCGCTGGGACAATTCGCAAAGAAGGCAGAGTAAAATCGTTTTAAAGCGTATTTTAAACTGCCCCCGCGTTAATAAAAGGCGCGCAATCCATTGCCCGCAAACTGTGTGGTTATTCGGTGCGTGCTGTTAAAAAGCGTATTCGCTACAACTAGCATCACCAATAACCGAATTTTTTCTAACAAGTACTAACCGCTGTTTGAAAAAGCCTAGTCTTGTTCCAAAGAGGACAGTGCATCAATCAACATGCACGTATTGAAATCGTTCGACATGAGCTCGTTTGACACAAGCTCCTTAGCAAAAATGGTTTTGGTAAAATTCCTTACTATTGCAAACATACACTTCCTACCTGTGGGTATTGCTTTGAGGCGCAATACCGATGCAGCCATTACTTCACTCTTAACCTTGATTAAGCAGTATTTATGCCACCACAACAAAGGCATGAATATCAACACCTTACTCAAAATCATGGCGCAGGTAAGATAAGCGTCGTTGAGAAAATGTTGCACTCTCGCAACACTTTTTTACTGACTAAGCAAATAGTGGGAACGTGTGGCTAAAGCATGGAGTGAATAAAAGAATGCGTCAGAGCGAGTAAAACCTAACGGGAGGGATAAAAAAAGCAGCCCTAGGGCTGCTCTTATAGACTTTAATTAACACTTACACAAATGCGCAGGTTTAAATGCTAACGCGCTTGTATGGTCTGTATTCAGCTTTCCAGAAATTACGCTCAATATGGTCATTCAACGCATCGTCTGACAACTCAAGGGCTAGCCCTTGCGCCATTGCTACCTTACCTACTTCAAAGGCTATTTTACGGCTAAGCTCAGCAATAGCACCGAGTGGAGGCAATAAGGAACCCTCGCCGGTGTTTACCAAAGGCGACGCGTCTGCAAGTGCGTTACTTGCAGCCATCAGCATTTCATCACTAATTAATTTTGCTTTTGCAGCAACCACACCTAGGCCTATGCCAGGGAAAATATACGAGTTGTTACACTGGGCAATGGTAAATACTTTGCCTTTGTATTCAACTGGCTTGAACGGGCTTCCCGTTGCAATAACCACTTCGCCATCGGTCCATTCAATAACCTGCTCTGGTCGTGCTTCAACCTGACGAGACGGGTTACTTAATGGAAAGATAATCGGTAGCTCACAGTTTTGCTTCATGGCGCGAACCACCTGCTCAGTGAACAAACCAGGTTGCCCCGATACGCCAATAAGAATATCTGGCTTGGCACAGTGCATAACATCAAGTAGCGATGCGTAATCGCCGCTAAAGGTCCAGGTTTCAAGGTCAACTAACTGCTGATTGAGCTTTTGCTGGAAATCACGTAGGCCTTCCATGCCTTCGGTTACTAATCCGAAGCGGTCTACCATGAAGACTTGCTTACGCGCCTGCGCATCGCTAATACCTTCATGCACCATTTGCTGAATAAGCATTTCAGCAATACCACAGCCGGCTGAACCTGCCCCAACAAACACCACTTTCATGTCAGATAGCTTTTGTTGCTTCATGCGACACGCCGCTAAGATAGTGCCTAATGTAACCGCAGCAGTACCTTGAATATCGTCGTTAAAGCAACACACTTGATTGCGATAGCGGTTTAGCAATGGCATAGCATTTGGCTGTGCGAAGTCTTCAAACTGAATCATTACTTCAGGCCAGCGGCGTTTTACAGCCTGAATGAACATATCGACAAATTCATCGTAGTCTTCTTGCCCAATACGAGGATGACGTGCCCCCATGTACATTGGGTCGTTAAGCAACTTCTCGTTGTTCGTTCCTACATCAAGCATAACCGGCAAGGTGTACGCAGGGCTAATACCACCACAAGCGGTATATAAAGATAGCTTGCCGATTGGAATACCCATACCACCAATACCCTGGTCACCAAGACCAAGAATCCGTTCGCCGTCAGTCACTACAATCACTTTGACTTTACGCTTCGTGGCGTTACGAACAATATCATCTATTTGGTGGCGCTCTTCCCACGATACAAACAATCCGCGCGAACTACGATAAATGTCCGAGAACTGCTCACAAGCATCACCCACTGTTGGGGTGTATATAATTGGCATCATCTCATCAATATGCTTTTGAATAAGACGATAAAACAAGGTTTCGTTGTTATCTTGAATAGCGCGTAAATAGATATGCTTGTTCAGTACTTCGTCGAAACTACTGTATTGCATGTACGCACGCTCAACTTGCTCTTCAATACTTTCGTAACGAGGCGGTACTAAGCCTGTTAAGTTAAACGCAGCGCGCTCTCTCGAGGTAAAGGCACTGCCCTTATTTAATAGGGGCGTTTCCAGCAGCGAGGGTCCAGCATGAGGAATATAAAGATATCGATTTGAATCTTCTGACATGGGTTATCCGGTTTTATTTACAGGCAATTACTTAGCAGCAACCTGATGAGCGCGCTTTTGCACGCTCTTTATTAAAATATTTCTTCAGGCTCAGGCGTCGTTGTTTTATCTTGCGAGGCAGGGTCGACCACTTCATCATCAAGAACATATGAGGTGGGTTCGGTGCCTTGCAAGAAATATTCAAACAGTGTCGTATGGTCTGTCCTTCGGGTCAACTTACCACTGCTACGATCAATGCGAACACGTACTATCTTCTCAGGCACAGGGATCGGTGAATGCGGCTTCTCTGCCAATGCATATTCCATAAATCTTATCCATGCCGGACCTGCTGCTTTTGCACCGTCTTCAGTGCCAATTAACGCATTACCGATCCAATTAAATTTTTCAGGGTTACGATTAATGAGATTTTGGTTACGAGTGGCACGGCCTAGTTGTCTGCCCATGTTGTCAAAACCCACCCACGCAGTCGCAACGATATCTTTTTGGAAACCACTGAACCACGTATCTCTTGAATCGTTTGTAGTACCGGTTTTACCGGCAATATCGGTGCGCTGAAGAATATTTCGTGCACGCCAACCTGTACCAAGCCAATAAGTCTTCTTACTCCAATTCCCATTTGCTCGCACACCTGTACGCATCATCTCACCTACCAAGAAAGCATTTTGTGCGGTAATAACTTGCGGTGCACTTTGTTTTTCAGTTACTTCGCTTTCGGCTAGCAATACATCTTTATTAAGCTGGGCTTCAAGTAAGGCTTCGACATCAACCTCGTCATTGTCTACATCGCTTTGTGAGTCACTTTCTGGATAGCTTTCAGGTGCATGTGCTTTAGTGCAGTTGTCGCATGCCCAAACAGGATTGGCTTGCCACAACACTTGATTATGTTCATCCAGCACTTTAGCAATAAAGTGAGGGTTTACTAAGTAGCCGCCGTTAGCAATAACTGACATACCACGAACCACTTCAAGCGGTGTATGAGAGCTAGACCCTAAGGATACGGTTTCGTCTAATGGAATATCGTCTGGATCAAAACCAAAGCGAGTCAGATAGTCTGCCGCTTTGCGAAGCCCAACTCCCCGCAATAGACGAACTGACACTACGTTCTTCGATTTACCCAATGCTTTACGCATACGAATAGGGCCATCGTACTCTGCCGGTGAGTTTTGAGGACGCCACGCCACACCGGTCGCCGCATTCCATTGATTGATAGGGGCATCATTAATAATTGAAGCAAGAGTATAGCCACTGTCTATCGCCGCAGAATAAATAAAGGGCTTAATATTAGAGCCTACTTGTCGTTTTGCTTGCGTGGCACGATTAAACTGGCTTTGATAAAAACTGTATCCGCCGACTACCGCTTCAACCGCACCATTTTTTGGGTTAAGCGCGATAAACGCCCCGCTCACTTCAGGCAATTGCGCTATACGCCATGCATCATCTTGCTCGCGAATATAAATAACTGCGCCAGGCTGGGTAACATCCGATGCCGTTTCAGGCTCGCTGCCTTGTCTAAAGTCAGTGATATAACGTCTTGCCCAGTCTAGGCCTTCCCACGTAATCGTGCGCTTGTCGCCGTTTACATCAAGCACATCAATCGATTGTTGGGCAACTGAAAGCACAACTGCAGGCACAAGAGGCTTTATGTACGCCACTTGTGACAGCGCAGAAAGCATCTCGCGCTCACTCCAATCACTGGCAAGCAACTTGTCACTGATATCGGTATTTAAAGATAGCTGAGGCACTGGCTCATCTTGGCTGTCAGGCGAAGGGGCGTCCCATAAATAGCCAAGTGGTCCTTTGTAACCATGGCGCTCATCATAATCGTGTAGATTTCTTACCACCGCGCGCTGAGCAGCAAGTTGCAAGTCAGAACCTGCGGTTGCATAAACTTGATATCCACCAGTTTCCGCTTCATCTTTACCGTAAATATCGACCATTTCGTTATAGATGATGTCGGCCAAATAAGGGGCATCTACTTCAATTTCAGCCCCATGTTTACGCGCAGTGATAGGCGCGTTTGCCGCATTATCAAAGTCCGCTTTAGATATGTATTCTTCATCAAGCATGCGCAGCAACACTACGCGGCGGCGTCCTGCTGATGCTTCAGGGTCAGTAATAGGATTTAGCGCTGAAGGCGCTTTAGGCAGGCCAGCAATTGTGGCAAGTTGTGCCAGCGTGAGTTCATTAAGCGATTTGCCGTAATACACCTGGGCAGCGGCACCAAAACCAAACGAACGATGGCCTAGCTCCACTTTATTTAAATAGAGTTCCAGGATCTCTTCTTTGCTAAGTTCCTGTTCCATGTGCCAAGCGATAAATATCTCTTTTACCTTACGAATATACGTTTTTTCTCGACTTAAAAAGAAGCCTCGGGCAAGCTGCATAGTTAATGTACTGGCGCCTTGCCTTTTTTCACCCGTTATAATTAAGCTTAAAGCAGCACGAGCGATTCCGATGGGGTCAATACCGTGATGTTCAAAGAATCGACTGTCTTCGGTTGCCAATATCGCGTGGATTAATTGTTCAGGTACTTCCTCAAGTTTTACGGGGATCCGCCGTTTAACGCCATATTGGGAAATTAATTTTCCATCATGGGTATATATCTGCATGGGCGTTTGAAGTCTAACATCCTTAAGTACAGTAACGCTTGGTAGGTTAGGTTTGATATAAAAGTAAATACCAACAAGCGCGACAAAACCAATAAGGCCTGAGATGACAAAGAATAATAATAACGGTTTAATGTACTTCACAATTTAAGGATACCAAGGCATTTTTGCGAAAATGACGTATATTTTCATACGTATGTGTTATCAATAGAACCATACGCACAATAAAAACTGAGTAATATTGTACTTTAGAGCAATTACCATTGAAACCGGACACTTGTAAATGAAATCGCTGTTCAAGAAAAAGATGCCTCCCATTGTGGGTTTAGACATAGGCACACGTCAAATAAAAGCGGTATGGCTAGAACATTCAGTCAATGGCTACATGCTTCAAGGCTATGCTTGTGAATCTATCAATAAAGTGGCTTTTTCAGAGCGCGATATTAAAGATTACGAGGCGGTAAGTTTAGCACTTAAAAAAGTGCGTAACAGCTTAAAAACTAAAATAAAGCAAGCTAATGTCGCGGTAGCGGGTACATCGGTAATCAGTAAAATCGTTTATATGGAGCCCGACCAAAATGATTATGAACTTGAAAGCCAGATAGAAATTGAAGCTGACAGTCTTATTCCTTTTCCCCTTGAAGAGGTTTACTTAGACTTTGAAGAGCTTGGCCCAAGTGAAACACACTCTGGTAAGGTCAATGTTCTGTTAACGGCTGCACACAAAGATTTAGTCGATAGCAGACTGCTATTGTCTAGAGAAGCGGATTTCGAACCTAAAATTGTTGATGTGGAAAATTACGCGATTGGGAATGCCATCGACTTTTTCTACAATGGAAAAGTAGAAGATGAAGCCATTTGTGCCATTAATGTAGGTGCATCATTACTTCAAGTGAGCGTGCTACGTAACGGCAATGTTGTCTACACAAAAGAGCATGCATTCGGTCTAAATAACTTAATCAACGATATCAGCGCTATTCAAATGATTGAGCGTGAGGAAGCCGAACGTCTATTAATGGATGATTCATCATCTAACAGTTGGGTAGACGAAGTTTTACCTATCTTTGCCGCTAACTTACAGCAAAACATAAATCGTGCGTTACAAATGTATATGACGACATTTCACGTTGACCGCCCTGCAAAAATTTTACTTTGCGGCGGCGCTGCCACTATTCAACCTTTAGTCGACATATTACGCCAAGACTTAGGCTTACAAGTTGATGTATTCGATCCCTTCTTAGGCATGACTATGAACCCTAAGTTAGATTCTCAGCGGTTACGTCGTATCGCCCCACAGCTAACTATTGCTGCAGGCCTTGCTAGCCGGAGTTTCACATCATGGCACATGTAAACTTACTTCCTTGGCGAGAACAACAGCGCCAACATCAGAAGCAACAGTATCTAATGGGGCTCGTCGCCGTTGCCGCTATCGTGGGGTTAATTTTTTGGTTTATCGGTCAAGCCATCGACCAACAAATTAATCATCAGAATTCAAGAAACCAGTTTCTTGAACGAGAGATTGGCTTACTAGATGCACAAATAGCAGATATAAAAAATATAAAAGAAAGCAAAAATGCGATTGAACAGCGCATGGCCCTAATTGAGCAATTACAGGCTAGCCGAAATGTAGCGGCCATTATTTTTGATGAGCTGGCTAAAATCGTACCTGTGGGTGTGACCTTCCAATCCATGAAGCGCATAGGCAATAAGTTAGAAATTGAAGGCATCAGTGATTCAAATAACCGTCTTTCTGATTTTATGCGTTCATTAGACAACTCTGATGTTTTTGTGGGGGCTGAATTATCCTCTATAAAAGCTGACACCAATGCTTCTCGCGCAATAAGCACCTTCACGCTTACCTTTATGGTTAGCCCTTCGGTAGCACCGTTGGAGCAAGACGCTGAAGGGGAGACTAAACAATGAAGTTTGATGTAGAAAAGCTCAAAGAACTTAATGAACTAGACTTTGAGCAAATCGCAATTTGGCCCAACGAAGTACGCATCGTGGTTGCTGCTTTTGTGGCAATCTTAATTGGTGCGCTTAGCTATTATCTGCTTATAAGCCCTAAATTACCTATTCTTGAGGCCGCAGAATTAAAGGAACAAGAGCTTAAACTGCAATACGAAGCTAAGTACCGAATAGCGGTAAACAAAGAAGCGTACCGGGAACAGCTCGCGCAGCTAGAAGACGACTTTTCTTCCATGCTGAAAAGCTTACCGACTAGCAATGAAACGCCAGGTTTACTGGACGATATCACCTATGTAGGCACATCATCTGGCCTTACTTTTAAGCTATTGAACTGGCAACAAGAGGTACCTAAAGAGTTCTACACCGAACTGCCTATTGAAATTGAAGTCAGCGGCGGCTATCACCAATTTGGAGAGTTCGTCTCTAAAGTGGCTGGACTACCTCGTATTGTCACCTTGCATGACTTCGATATTTTACGGCAAAGCAATGGGCTCACCTTGCAATTGCAAGCGAAAACCTACCGTTCAGAAAATAGTACCGGTATAGGCGGAGGCTCTGACTGATGCGCTATTTCTTAGTTCTTGCCGCGGTTGTTATGATAACCGCTTGCTCACCAAAACTTGATGACTTGCAGGCGTACACACAGAGCGTGAGCGATAGTGCGGTTCATAATATTGAACCCTACCCTGAGTTTGCCACCCCTAAAACCTTTATATATTCGGCGGGCGAATTGCCTAGCCCTTTTGATTCGCCCAAAGAAAATACGCCACCACTAACACAAACTCGACAACAAAACTGTGTTCAACCTGACTTTGAACGCACAAAGCAGAAATTGGAAAGATATGGCTTAGACTCATTAGGGTTGACTGGAAACTTTAAAAGCCAAGGCGTTGAATGGGCGCTAGTCACTAGTAATGACGGTATTCTACATAAAGCCAAAATTGGCAGCCGCATCGGTTTATTTTACGGTAAAATCACTGGAATTAATCCAAACTCACTAACAATAGAACAGCTTATACCTGATGGCGCAGGTTGCTGGCAGAAAAAAGAGATAACGTTGAGCAAAACCTCAACGTCAGGAGAGAAAAAATAATGGCTGAGCGTTACTTATTTAACAAATCTTTAAATCGTAGAAGCTCTCGCTGGCCTTGGTTGCTGTGCTTTGCTGCCATTTGTACGGTAGTGATGGTTTATGTTTCGCCCGCCAAAGCGTTACAGCCCGTATTGTACGACCCAAATGACGACACCCCGTCAACGCGAATTACCGGCGTAGACTTTACCCGAGAAGCCAATAATACCGGCGTTGCGTTAGTCACCTTTGAAGGTGCTTCGCCTACACCACAACTCGTTGAATCTCAGGGAAAGGTCACCATTACCCTCGCTGATAGCGTGTTGGATGAAAGTCAGCTCGTTGAATTAAACGTGACAGAATTTTCCACGCCAGTATCAACCATTGAGACCTTTCAAGACGAAAAGAATACGCGCATAGAAATTCTCTACAGCGATACCGTGACCGCTCGCCACGCGATAGACGATAACGTCATTCGCATCAAAATTGAGCCGATGAGCTTGTCGCAACAAGAAGAGTTAGAGAACAAGAAAACCTATACGGGCGACCCTATCTCGCTAGATTTTCAAGACGTTCCTGTACGTCAGGTATTACAAATTATCGCACAAGTTAACGGCTTCAACTTAGTGACCACAGATACGGTGACCGGAAATGTCACCATAAGTCTATCTGGTGTACCTTGGGATCAGGCCCTTGATATGATTTTGCGCGTTAAAGGCTTAGATAAACGCTTAGAGGGCAATATCTTGTTGATTGCGCCAACCGAAGAGCTTACCGCCAGAGAGACCCAAGCACTGCAGTCGAAAAAGCAGGTATCTGATTTAGCGCCTCTTAGCACGGTAAATATCTCGGTAAATTATGCCAAGGCAGCTAACCTCGCAACTATCTTAAAATCTTCAGAGGGCGGCATTTTATCTGAGCGCGGGACAGTTACCGTAGATGAGCGCACCAACACGATGCTTATTCGAGATACGTTACCTTCCATTGATGAAGCAAGAAAAATGATTGATGCGTTGGACATTCCCGTCAAACAAGTATTAATCGAAAGCAGAATGGTGACCGTACTTGATAACGTGGATGAAGAGCTAGGCGTTCGCTGGGGCTTAAGCGATAGAGAAAGTGACAGTGGTGTTTCCGGGAGTATTGAAGGCGCTGAAACTATTGCAGGCGGCTCTATTCCGAGTATTGACGACAGACTAAACGTAAACCTTCCGGTTTCGGGTGCAACGGGCACTATTGGCTTTCAAATCGCCAGCTTGGTTGATGGCACCATATTAGATTTAGAGTTGTCAGCACTTGAATCTGAAAACAAAGGTGAGATTATCGCCAGTCCACGTATTACCGTGGCGAACCAACAAGAAGCATATATTGAACAGGGAACCGAAATTCCTTATGTTCAAGCTACCTCAAGTGGTGCTACGTCGGTTGAATTCAAAAAAGCGGTGTTATCGCTTCGTGTAACACCGCAAATTACGCCAGATAACCGTATTATTTTGGATTTAGTGGTTACCCAAGATACCCGTGGTGAAACCGTGTCTACTTCAACCGGTGATGCGGTGGCCATTGATACCCAAGAAATCAAAACTCAGGTCTTGGTAGAAAACGGTGAAACCATCGTATTAGGCGGTATTTTCCAGCAAACGAGTACCGATAGCGTGTCAAAAGTGCCATTATTTGGTGACCTGCCGTTTTTAGGTGTGCTGTTTCGGAATACTTCGGAGTTTCAAGAGAAACGTGAGCTACTTATATTTGTAACACCGAAAATAATTACAGAAAAACCGTAACAACCTATAATTCAAGGTAAAATGCGGGCTGAGAGCTGTCCGCTTTTTGCGTTTTCTCGTACTGCAATGCCCCTGTATTTACATTATAGTGCTAATTGTTTTCAACAATACTTGCAAGGGCTTGTTAGAAACTGAGATAATCGCGGTCTCGAAATTTTAGCGAGGTTAAAGGAGTAGTGCTTATTGGACATTAAATAAGCACGAGTCAATGGGTAGGCTGGTAAGGCAACAGTGCATGCCCCTAACATGATAAAGTTGTGATATAAGCAAATATGGCTGAAAAACGTAATATCTTTTTGGTTGGCCCAATGGGTGCTGGCAAAAGCACCATCGGTAGACACCTGGCAGACGAACTTCACCTGGATTTTTATGACTCCGATCAGGAAATTGAGCGCCGTTCTGGTGCTGATATCGCCTGGATCTTCGACCTTGAAGGCGAAGATGGATTCCGTGCGCGTGAAGAAAACATCATCAATGATTTAACAGACAAGCAGGGTATCGTGCTTGCCACTGGTGGCGGTTCAATTGTAACCAAAGCAGTTCGTAATCGTTTGTCTGCACGAGGCATTGTTGTTTACTTGCAAACTACGATTGATAAGCAAGTTGCTCGAACACAGCGCGATAAGCGTCGCCCTTTGCTTCAAAACAACGATCCGGAGCAAGTACTTCGCGATCTTGCAGATTTGCGTAATCCTCTTTACGAAGAAGTTGCAGATTATGTAGTTGATACTGATGACCAATCTGCTCGCGCAGTGGCAAATCAGATCATTAGTAAAATCGGTTTATAAATAAAATAATTAGGAGGTGCTACGCCCATGTCAACCTTAACTGTGGAACTTGGCGAACGTAGCTATCCTATACATATTGAGGCCGGGTTGCTTAAGCAGCCTGGCCTTTTTGTGCCTTATATAAAAGGTCCGTTAGCGGTTATTGTTACCAACGAAACCGTTGCACCTTTGTACCTTGATACCGTGAAAGCGGCATGTGCTAGTAAGCAAATTGAAACCATTGTATTACCTGACGGTGAACAATATAAAAACCTTGAGCAATTCGAGGTAGTCATGACCCGCTTACTTGAGCTCAACGCGGCTCGAGATACCACCCTAATAGCATTAGGTGGCGGGGTTATTGGCGACTTGTGTGGTTTCGTAGCTGCAACATATCAACGTGGCGTACCCTTTATTCAAGTGCCCACTACCCTACTTTCACAAGTAGATTCTTCTGTGGGTGGTAAAACGGCGGTTAATCACCCTCTAGGCAAAAACATGATTGGCGCATTTTATCAGCCAATCTTGGTCGCTATTGATACGCAATCACTGTCTACGCTACCTCCTCGTGAATTCTCTGCTGGTATGGCGGAAGTCATAAAATACGGCATTATCTATGATGAAGCCTTTTTCTCTTGGCTTGAAGCGAATGAGCAAGCATTAAAACAGCTAGATGAATCAACCCTTAATGTTGCCATTAAACGCTGCTGTGAAATTAAAGCAGAAGTGGTCGCTAAAGATGAACGTGAAGGCGGCCTGAGAGCTATTTTAAACTTAGGTCACACCTTTGGTCACGCCATTGAAGCTGAACAAGGCTATGGTAACTGGTTACATGGCGAAGCTGTGTCAGCTGGTACTATAATTGCTTGTGTAGCTGCAGAGCAGTTAGGTTGGTTTACAGCGTCAGAAACTCGTCGCGTACGATCACTCTTTGAGGCATTTTCACTTCCAGTGGAAGGGCCTAGCACAATGAGTAAAGCAGATTATGTTAAGCATATGAAGCGCGACAAAAAAGTAGAAGCCGGTAATATTCGTTTTGTGCTTCCTAAGAATATGGGCAATGCTGTCGTCACTAAAGATGTGACTGACGATATGCTTACTGAAATTCTACGCTAGCCATTTACTGGCACACCTAACTAACACCAACATTCGTTTTCTTTGCTAGCCCTTTACACATGTATCGGGCTTTATGGGGTTATTGCGCATGCACAGTGAATTGCATGAACGTCTTGAGTATTTAGTTAATTATTCCTCTCAACTGGTTTTTGTCAGCGGCGACTCTATTGCAGAGCAACAGCAAACCCTTGAAGCCTTCGTCTACCAGCAGCATGACGATACTGAGATAGCGTATTTAACCGCTGAATCCAATATGGAAATTTCTGACTACCGTGGTCAGTTGTGCCGTCAGTTGTTAGGTCAAGTAGTCGGCAGTTTCGTACGCCCTCTTAACGAACTTTTATCCGCGCTAAATAACCATGAGGGTCCAGTCCTCATTGCTATCACGCAAGCCGAGCACATGCCCGACAAACTGCTTCAAGAATTATGGGATTTGGTGTTACAAAGCCGCTTTGCAGGTAACAAGCAGCATTTGAACGTATTACTATTTGCCACAACCAAGTGGGCTGAAAATGCTAAAAAATGGCTTCCAGCCAAAAATACCGATACGCCATTGCTTATTAGTAGCCAGTCCATTTCTTCAAACCTTCAAGGTTCAAAGCCCCAAGGCTCTGAATTAGATAGGATGATTTCCCAGCGCAGAGAAGCGTTTCAAGCTCATCTTGATAAACGAAACCTTCCTATGGAAACTGCCCCGTCTAATCCACTTACTTCTACGGGGTTTTATATTGCGATTGCCTTAGTATTCTTATTAACTTTTGGCGGGTTGGTTACCTGGCAGTATGGTGATTCAATATCGTCATTATTTTCACCTATTGAACAACAACCTAAGCCTTCTGAGGCTGAAATTGTGGTACCAGGCTCTGCTTTTAGCAAAGTCGCAGACAACCACGTTGAGCAGCCTAACGCGCCAACGTCAGATAATGAGAGCAATGTAGAACTGGTGACTGACTGGAAAGGGGCCGTTTCTTCGCTTAATGGCGATGTAACAAATAACACCTTGGCAGGCAGCACTGACACCGCTAATGGCTCTGTGACAGACCTCGCAGTTAAAAGTAGCCCTGTTGTGCCGGCATCGCCAGTAGTGGGTACAACAACGCAAAGCAGCAACCAAGAGCCTCGACAATCAGTAGTCGCCCGTGAAGTGGCTAATAGCGCACCTTCGAACACAACTGATAGCAGTGCATCTACGCCCGCAACAAATCAAGCCCCGCCGCAAGCCCCCTCGGTTCAACAAAGTAGCGCAACGGTGCAAGAGCAACCATTAAGCGATGATGGGACAACCCGTGAAGGTGTTACCGCCACTAGCGCAGAAATTTTACGCCCTGACATGGTTTTACCCAACGACTTTGTGATTCAAATGGTAGGCATTAAAGATAAAAGCGTGGTTCGCCAATTTATTGCTCAACATAACTTGTATGCCGTGACCCGACAGTATGTGACTACGCGGTATGGCGGTGATTGGCATGTAGTTGTTTTTCATCAACCATTTCGCTCATTAACAGAAGCTCGAGCAGCGCTGTCCGCGTTGCCCGATTACCCGACTAAGAACGAAGCGTTCATTAAACGTGGGCAGCAAATTCTAGACGAAATGGCACTGGTAGCTGGCGAATAATAGTACGTTGTGCCCATTGTACTGACTTCAAACAAAAGAAAAGCCGTCAGCTTTACGTTTCATGGTTGTTCCATCGTATGAGGAAAGATACAATCTATCTTTAGCGTGGTATTGCGAAGTAATTGCAACGCCACTCCCCAGAATTACGCCAAACTCGGCGAGTACCGGATTGACAACCGTCTATATTCCGTGCAGGTAGTAACGTTTACGCATGATGCAGAAGAAAAACCGGGCCTTTTTAAAATGGGCCGGTGGCAAGTACAGCCTAGTAGAGCATATTCAGGCAAGGTTACCTCAAGCAAACAAACTTATTGAACCGTTTGTAGGCGCGGGGTCAGTGTTTCTGAACACTCAGTATAAGCGGTATTTGCTGAACGACATCAACCCTGACCTTATAAACTTGTACAACTTCTTAAAAGTTCAGCCCGATGCCATCATCCACGACGCACGCAGTTTCTTTAACGGCGAACGTAACGATGAGAAAATGTACTATGCATTGCGAGAAGAATTTAATGCAACCGAAGACGAGTACTACCGAGCTATTTTGTTTCTATACCTCAATAGGCATGGGTACAATGGATTATGTCGCTATAGTTTAGCGGGCAGGTTCAACGTCCCTTTTGGGCGCTATAAAAAGCCTTACTTTCCTGAGCATGAAATGTTTGTGTTTGCAGAAAAAGCGCAAAAAGCCACGTTCACTTGTTTACCCTTTGAAAAAGTATTTACTCGTGCTCGCCGTGGAAATGTCATTTATTGTGACCCACCCTACGCGCCTATCAGTAAAACAGCTGCGTTTACGAGTTATGCGGCACGCAGTTTTGGGCAAGACGCGCAAGAAAAGTTAGCTGAACTCGCGATGCGATCAGCAAAAAAGCGGGGGATCCCCGTATTGGTGTCTAATCACGACTTGCCACTTACCCGCTCCTTGTATAAGGGCGCAGACTTCAGCATGTTGTCGGTAAAGCGCTCCATCAGTCAAAATGGTGCTACTAGAAAGCCTGTAGATGAAATTTTGGCGTATTTCCCGCCTAGCACAGTAGTAAAAAAGCCAAAACGAAATCAACGCAAAAGTATGGTAGCGAAAAAATAATTAGTAACCGGTGAGCCACTTCACAAACATCATTAAAGAGACCACCATCATGGCAACTAAAATTATGCCAATGATCAGAAAACTAACAAAAGTTCCTTTCGTGAAATCACGCTCGTAGTTTTTATGGCTTTGTACACCGAACACACCCGCGACAACACTCATAAGCACTGACCAGAAGCCGGTACCCGGTTGTTGACTCATTACTGATAAGTCTTTTGTTGGGGAATTGTCATGCTACTTGAAGTCTTACTTACTGTCATCATCATGAAGTAGCTCAAGCAAGTCGAGAAAATGGAACTGAAATGAAGGCGATTTTCCCGCTATCCAAGACAGCCAACTGACTTCAGTAACGCCGTCTCTGTCTCTGGCACACTGATTTTGCACATGGCTAGCAGGTAACTTAGGGTTAAAACGAGAAGAAGGTTGAAACTCGCACACCGAGGCTTCCGAGCCCGAACGTGGATAGACCGCTACACTAACTAGCGCAACAATGCCGCATACTGCATAAAATGGAAGTACTTTCATCCTGAACACTCCTTACGCTATTTTGCTTTGAACTTCATTATAAATAAAACCTTATTAGTCACAAGATAATATTCAATAATGATGAATATTAATACTAACTTCATCAGTAAAAAAAGCCTGACACATAAGTATCAGGCTTTTAGATTCAGACATTCGAAACAACTAATCTATTGTTTTCGAGGTCATTTTAAACTTACAGTTCGAAGTCCATGCTGTAAGCAACAGTGAACTTAACTGCATCGTTATCTAACGAATCTTCATCACCACTGTCATCTAAATCAGTACCGGTTACTGCGAAGCTAAATCCATCTTTCGCAATAGACACACCCCAATCTGCGTAACCGCCAACTACACCGTTGAAATCTTCCGCAAAATCACCTTGGTGGTAACCAACGTGGAAACCTAGTTCCGAACCATTTAGTACTTCTAAACCATAATCAAGAGAAACATAAGTCGCTTCACCAAAACCGTAATCACGGTTATCAGCTTCATCCGCTTCGGTATGAGCAAGAACAGAAAGGGTCAGACTTAAACCACCCATACCAACAGAGCCGTATACTTCAGCGAAGTCAAAGTTTGCTGCAGCATCATAGTTGTAATAAAGGTAACCGAAGTCGTAGGAGATATCGTTAGACTCACCAGAGAATCCAAAATACATATCGTGTTCGTACGAGTAATTATCATCTGAACCGTATTTCACGTTTGATGCCCAAGTACCTGCGTAAAAGCCACTTTCGTGTGCGTAGTCAATTCCGCCCTGAACGGCAGCTTCATTCATTGTTTGCGTTAGACCACGCCAAATGTAGTTACTTGTCGCGCCAGCGTTAGCTGTAACTTCTGCGTAACTAGGTAGCGCAGTAAATAGGCATGCAGACGATACTGCAGCAGCAAGCAATGTGCTTTTAGTAGATAATTTCATGTGTGTGTTCTCCGTGAAGTTCCAAAACTTGTTTTAATTAATTTTTCTGTCTTGATTTTTCTTATATTAGAGTTGGATTACGCAAGAGTGATGCCCACTTATTGCACATATACCAGCACTTGCAAAAAACGCATAAGCACTTGATTTATATTAATTTAAAATAAAAACACTTAAACAAAAAGAATTTAACGGCTAAGATGAGTGCACAGAAATGCACCAAAAAAATGCAACCTCACCAATAGCGTGCAATTAATTTAATCTTTTACCCCCCTAATATTTACTTATCTGTAACACGTCATCGAATGCAATCAGCGCTGTTTTCAACTGCTAACTTTCGGTAAACTTCACCTTTTAGCACGTGCATTGCCTCGTAAATAGGGAAAACCGATGAAACCATTTTTGATTGCACCCTCAATTCTGTCTGCCGATTTTGCCCGGCTAGGAGAAGAGGTAGAGAACGTACTGAGCGCAGGTGCCGATGTGGTTCATTTTGATGTAATGGATAATCACTATGTGCCCAACCTCACATTTGGCCCTATGATCTGCGAGGCTTTAAGAAAATATGGCATTACTGCACCTATTGATGTGCATCTGATGGTGAAACCGGTTGATGACTTAATCGAAAAATTTGCCGATGCCGGTGCCACTTATATTAGTTTTCACCCTGAAGCATCAGAGCATATCGACCGCTCACTACAGCTTATTATTGATGCAGGGTGTAAACCTGGCTTAGTCTTTAACCCTGCCACGCCTTTGCATTATCTGGATCATGTCATGGACAAGTTACACCATATCCTTATTATGTCGGTCAATCCGGGCTTTGGTGGGCAAAAGTTTATTCCTAGCACTTTAGATAAAGTGCGCGCCGTTAAGCAACGAGTGTTACAAAGCGGTCACGATATAAGAATAGAAATTGACGGCGGCGTAAAAGTCGATAACATTCGCGCCATTGCGGAAGCTGGCGCTGATATGTTTGTAGCCGGTTCAGCTATTTTTTCCGAGCCAGATTATCGCGCAGTTATTGATGACATGCGCAGTGAATTATCTCGTCTTTCTAAGGCGTAACTAAACAACGTTAACGTACAGGTACACATTATGAGTAACAAGCCTATTGTATTAAGTGGCTGTCAGCCTTCTGGACAACTTACCCTTGGTAACTACATGGGTGCGCTTAAACAGTGGGTTTCCATGCAAGACGATCATGATTGCCTATATATGTTGGTAGATTTGCACGCCATTACGGTTAGGCAAGATCCTAAGCAATTGTTTGAGGCCTCGCTTGATGGACTAGCTCTATACCTTGCCTGCGGTATTGATCCAGAGAAAAGCACATTATTTTTGCAGTCTCACGTGCCTCAGCACGCCCAGCTTTCATGGGTGCTAAATTGTTACACCCAAATGGGTGAACTAAATCGCATGACACAATTTAAAGATAAGTCGGCAAAAAACGAGAATAATATTAATGTTGGCTTATACGGTTATCCGGTATTAATGGCCGCAGATATTTTAATGTACCAAGCAGACAAAGTACCTGTTGGTGATGACCAAAAACAACACCTTGAGCTTACCCGTGATATCGCAAATCGTGTGAATAACTTGTACGGCGAAATATTGCGCGTACCTGAGCCTCATATCCCTGAGTTCGGCGCTCGTATCATGAGCCTACAAGAGCCTGAAAAGAAGATGTCGAAGTCTGACGTTAACCCAAATAACTTTATTGGTTTGCTTGAAGATCCTAAAAAGATTACTAAGAAAATTAAACGCGCGGTAACCGATTCAGACGAGCAAGCTGACATTTACTTCAATCCACAGGAAAAGCCAGGGGTATCGAACCTACTTACTTTACTGTCGCTGTCGACAGGTAAGACGATAGATGAGCTGGTTCCCGCTTACGAAGATAAAATGTATGGTCACTTGAAGGGTGACGTAGCAGAAGCGGTAGTGGGACTACTAGAGCCAATTCAGCAACGCTATGCCGATATTCGTACGAATCGTGACTACTTAAACGATGTTATGCGAAATGGCGCTGAAAAAGCATCAGCCCGCGCAGAAGAAACCCTTAAAAAGGTGTATGAAGCCGTTGGTTTTATTCCAAAGCCTTAATTAGTGTTGCATTGAACAGGTTAGATTGCCGTGTTGCTGTTAATTGATAATTTCGATTCATTTACTCACAATCTAGCCCGTTACCTTACTGAATTAGGTGCTTGCGTTAAAGTGGTGAGAAATAACGCCCTAAGCATTGCCGATATAGAAGCCTTATCGCCAAGTCATTTAGTGATTTCACCCGGGCCCTGTACACCTAATGAGTCAGGAATTAGCGTAGAGGCGATTAAGCACTTCGCTGGGAAAATTCCTTTACTTGGTGTGTGCTTAGGCCATCAAGCCATCGGCCAGGTTTTTGGTGCTTCTGTTATCGGTGCAAAAGAAATTAAGCACGGCAAAACCTCTGCGCTCTTTCATAAAAACCGAGGCCTGTTTAATGGGTTTGAACAAGGTTACGCGGTAACTCGCTATCACTCATTGGTGCTTGATGAAAACCACTTCCCTAACGTTTTAAATATAGATGCGTGGTGCGTGACTGATGATGGGGAAAAAGAGATTATGGGAATCTCTCATAACGCACTCCCTATCTGGGGTGTACAATTTCACCCTGAATCCTTACTAACCGAGTATGGTCACGATATTTTAAATGCTTTTCTAAATGCTTAGGCCGTCAGTCTTATTTATTCTGCCAAGGGTTCAGAATAAACTTAAGCTATATGGCTTCCTGCCGATAAAAAAGTTCTGCAGTTATTCGCATTTGGCGTTGTTTTTGTTTACTTTTTATAGGTTAATCAACAAAGCGCCTTTGTAAGTAGTATATTTAGGAAGTAGGGCGACCCAATGCACGGCATCTATGAACAGACGCACGAACAGTTACTTAGCAGGAGCTACTTTGAGATGACGACCCCAGCATCGACCCCGCCGCCTATCGATGAGCGCTTTGAGAGCCTATTAATTTCTCCAGAGCTTGCGATGAAAATGCTGGGAAAGCGTGGTCCTGGTGAAATCAGCTTTGAACAATCTGAACAAGGTGACGCCCGCAGACAATTACTTCACGTAGAAAAAGTCGCTATTGAGAATAAGCGCCTAAAAGCGCAGTCTGATGCCTCATATACCGAAACAGTTAACCATTACTTACATGAAGTGTTATTAGGTGAGCTTACCGAGCAGTTATCGTTTACCTCAGACGTATTCAACAACACATTGAATTTAAGTGACGACACTGGTGCATTACTCGATGCGCTCTCGGTACGCGCCGCATCGGTATCAAAACTAGAACCTATTGCAGCTAACTTACCTTGGCTTTATGACGAGTTGATGCAAGTCGTGAACTCTCCGGCTTTTAGAAGACGAGACTCCAAAGGTAGGGTAATCGTGGTGGAAACTTTCAGAACGGCACTTAGCTTCTTAGGCATTGAGAATTTACGCCTGCTTATTCCTTCTCTTATTGTAAAACGTGCCATGCCTCAGGTAACCGACCCGTACCCTTGCATTAAACTTAAACTCACTCAGTTTGCGCACGGCACGGCGGTATCCGCTAGGCACCTCGCGCCGCACTATAAGCTTAACCCGGTTCAGGCTTATAGTTTTGGTATGCTCAGTCAATTAGGTCGCTGTGCCATCATCCGCTTGTACTTCAAGTTGTTTGATAAGGTGCAGCTTCACCTATTGACCGAAAGCCAAAAAGACAAAGAGCGCATGCGTCATGAAGCTTTATTAAAGCTGGCACCATCGGCGAATTACCTAATTGCATTACAAGATGAATATGCTGATGCATTATCCGCCGACCTTATTGAAAACATGATGTTGAAACGCTTATTTATTGGTGATGCGATGCGTCAATGTGTCAACAGAGAGCCCTGTGAAGTAGGCTCCATGTCTAAGCTTCTACATCAAGCTCGCACCTATTCGAAGGTAAGAATGCTGCATCAATCACGTATGGTTGAAGTGGCAGAGGTAAAACCAATGATTAAAGAACAAGAATATCCATCAGGTGCATTGGAAAAACTAAGATCTGTTGATATTTTCACCCTTCCTTTATCAAGGGAGGAAGAAAACAGCTAATTTTTTGTGGATATTCATGCAAATTAGCCAAATATCTCCTTTTACCCTCATTTGACCCACGCCAGATCAACGCGCTCTGGCTGTGAGATTACACACCTAATTCACCTTTTAATTACACTATTCCTAAACAATATGGCTTAGTAGTAAATAGTTATTCACTTTTCCTGCAAATTAAGCCAGAGTCCTTGTATATAAAGGGCTGCAGCCATTCACAAACAAGACAACTCCTTAAAAAAATGGCATACTCTCCGGTAATTTCGTTTATTTTTCCGCCTGCTCGAGGTCTATTGTACCGACACGGGCGCTTAAAACAGAGGTAACAAAAATGACAGTAACTCGCGCAACGTTTGATGAAGTGATGGTGCCTAACTACAATCCTGCGGGCATGGTACCCGTACGCGGAGAAGGTTCGCGTGTATGGGATCAAGATGGTGCTGAGTACATCGACTTCGCTGGCGGTATTGCCGTGAACGTACTAGGTCATTGTCACCCTGAACTCGTTAAGGCGCTTAACGAACAAGGCAGTAAGTTGTGGCACTTGAGTAACGTATTCACCAATGAGCCAGCCCTTCGCTTAGCCTCTAAACTGGTCAATGCCACGTTTGCAGAGAAAGTGTACTTTGCTAACTCAGGCGCAGAAGCCAATGAAGCCGCATTAAAATTAGCACGTCGTTTCGCATTAGATAACTACGGTGAAGATAAAAACCAAATTATTGCCTTCAACAAAGGGTTCCACGGCCGTACTTTCTTTACCGTAACCGTTGGCGGACAGGCCGCATATTCAGATGGTTTTGGTCCTAAGCCTGGTGCTGTTGAGCATTGCGACTATAACGATTTAGCCGCTTTCGAAGCATTAATCTCAGACAACACATGTGCCGTTATGATGGAACCCCTTCAAGGCGAAGGCGGAATCATCTCTCCTGATATTGAATTTATCAAAGGCGTGCGTGAGTTGTGTGATAAGCACAATGCCTTGCTCATTTTTGATGAAGTGCAATCGGGTGTTGGCCGTACTGGTCACCTGTATGCCTATATGGGCTTAGATGTGACACCTGACATTTTAACTACCGCAAAATCGTTAGGCGGTGGCTTCCCTATTGGCGCTATGCTAACCACTACTGACATTGCCGCGCATTTAAAAGCAGGTACGCATGGAAGTACCTACGGCGGTAATCCACTAGCCTGCGCTGTAGCTGAAAAAGCCTTTGATATTGTTAACCAGCCTGAAGTACTTGAAGGCGTGCTACACAAAGAAGCCTTGTATCGTGAGCTTTTAACAGCCATCAACGACAAGTACGAGGTATTTTCTGAAGTACGTGGGCAAGGTATGTTGCTTGGCTGCGCGTTAAACGAAAAATACCAAGGCCGCGCTCGCGACTTTATGATGGCCGCAACAAAAGAACACCTTATGTGTTTAATTGCTGGCGCTAACGTTATTCGTTTTGCTCCTTCTTTGGTTATTCCTGATGAAGATATTAAAGAAGGTCTAGCCCGCTTTGAACGTGCCGTTGCCGCTGTTGTGAACGCCGAATAAACGCCAATTTAGCGAGTAGCGAACATGAATATAATTCGCCCTATTACACAAGCTGATTACCAGGCTTTGTACGACATTGCAGTAGAATCAGGTATTGGGTTTACCTCGTTGCCGGTTAACGATGATCTGCTGCATAGAAAAGTCGACCGTGCGCAAGAAGCTTTCACCAAAGCTAACGTGACCCAACCCGGTGATGAGTCGTACCTGTTTGTTATGGAAGATACGACCACCGGCGAAGTAGTGGGCACTTCAGGTATTGAAGCCGCCGTAGGCATTGATGATGCGTTTTACCACTATCACTTGAGTAAAGTGGTACATGCCTCTCGAGAGTTAAACATTCACAATACGGTTGAAATTCTGACCTTTTGTAATGACTACACTGGGGTTACTGAGATTTGTACGCTGTTTTTAAGAGAACAAGCCCGAGGCGGAATAAACGGGCGTTTTCTCTCGAAAGTACGCTTCTTATTTATGATGGAGCACCGTGAACGCTTCTCTGAAACGATTATTGCCGAAATGCGTGGTGTAAGTGATGAAGAAGGCCGTTCGCCTTTTTGGGAATGGCTTGAAACCCACTTTTTCTCAATGGACTTTCCTACTGCCGACTACTTAACCGGTATTGGTAATAAGGTGTTTATTGCAGAACTGATGCCTAAATACCCTATTTACGTCAATCTATTAAGTAAAGAAGCACAAGCGGTTATTGGTCAGGTTCATGACAAAACCCGCCCTGCCCTGCAGCTACTTGAAGGTGAGGGATTTAGCTGTCGCGGTTACGTCGATATTTTTGATGCAGGTCCTACGGTAGAGGCCAATCTCAGTCATATCCGAACAGCACAGTCTAGCTTAAAAATGCCAATTGTTATTGATGACGCGGCGGCGGCACAAGGCCAAACCCACTACATCATTAACACCTCTGTTGCAGACTTTCGCGCGGTAGCCACCGAAATAGGGGTTAACGAAGAGCAAAATATTGCCGTGCTTTCGCGTCAGGCTGCAGCCGCTCTGAATGTGCAGGAGGGCGACCATGTTCGTCTTGCACCTGTAAAATTCAGAGACTAATTGAAGGACACTTTTTTATGTTACATACACACTTTATCGACGGTCAATGGGTGACCGGTGAAGGGCACAACCTAGCCTCAATCGACCCCGCTAAAAACCAAGTTATTTGGGAAGGTAAGTCAGCCTCTCCTAGTCAAATTGACTTAGCAGTGAAAGCCGCTCGTGCCGCTGCCCCTGCATGGGGAATGATGACGGTTGAAGAACGTTTAAGCATTATTAAGGTATACGGCGAAAAGCTAGGCGAAGCGAAAGCGCACCTAGCTAAAGTGATGGCAAAAGAAACCGGCAAACCTGAGTGGGAAACGGCCACAGAAGTGGGCGCCATGATGGGTAAAATTGCTATTTCTGAAAAAGCATATTTCGAACGTACCGGCAATGTGGAAAACCCTATGCCTGTAGGTAAAGCCTTCATTCGCCATAAAGCCCATGGTGTTGTAGCCGTATTCGGCCCGTATAATTTCCCTGGTCACTTACCCAATGGTCACATTGTACCTGCGCTTATTGCAGGTAATACCGTGGTATTTAAACCAAGCGACTTGACCCCTATGGTTGCCGAAGAAATGGTTAAACTATGGGAACAAGCAGGCTTACCAGCTGGCGTACTAAATTTAGTACAAGGTGAAGTTGAAACCGGTAAAGCGCTAGCGTCACACAATGGTATTGATGGGTTATTCTTTACCGGAAGTTCACGTACGGGCAAAATTTTACACGAACAGTTTGCGGGTCATCCAGGTAAAATTTTGGCCCTTGAAATGGGCGGAAATAATCCGTTAATAGTGAAAGACGTAGCCGATATTGATGGTGCGGTTCACGATATCGTGCAGTCGGCCTTTATTACGTCGGGACAACGCTGCACCTGTGCACGCCGTTTGTTTTTGCCTGCCAATGCACAAGGTGATGCCACATTAGCCCGTCTTCTTGAAGTCACTAAAAACATCAAAATTGATGACTATGACGCAGAAGATCAGCCTTTCATGGGCGCAATGATTTCAGCCAATGCTGCAGCATCTATGGTTAAAGCGCAGCAAGAACTTGAAGCTCTAGGCGGCAAGGTGTTGTTGCGATTAGAACAGCCTGATCCCCAAAAGGGTTTCGCCACCCCAGGTATTATTGATGTCACTGACATGCTATCTAAATTGCCTGATGAAGAGCACTTCGGCCCATTGCTTAAGGTTATTCGCTACACCGACTTTGATAGTGCAATTGAAGAGGCGAACAATACCAGCTTTGGCTTATCAGCAGGATTGCTAGCTGATAACGAAGAAGACTACCGTTACTTTTTTGCACGTATTCGTGCAGGCATTGTTAACTGGAATCGCCCTATTACGGGTGCAAGCAGTGCAGCACCGTTTGGTGGCATTGGTGAAAGTGGAAACCATCGCGCCAGTGCATTTTATGCCGCCGATTATTGCGCATTCCCTGTCGCCTCGGTAGAGCTTGAAAAAGTGACCTTGCCGGGCAAGTTAAGCCCTGGCCTAACACTTTAAATAAACCAATACAGACAAAGCCGCTATCAATAGCGGCTTTATTTATAGGACACACCCCATGCATAACAATATCGATACGCTCTTTGCCAATATGTGGGACGATTATGTTGCAATTACCCCTTCAGCTCACAAAATTCATGCCCTGCTTGCGGATGAAGAAAGCACAAATAACATTGTTAACGACCATGTTGCTTTTAGAACCTTTGCATTAGATAAAACTGCGCTTGAAAAATTGGCCGCTCACTTTCTTGCCCTCGGATATACCGAAATGGGTAATTATAATTTCGAAGCGAAGAAGCTAACCGCCAAGCATTTCGAACACCCTGATGACACAAAACCAAAAGTCTTCATCAGCGAGTTGAGAGTGAACGAACTGTCCGACAATACGCAGGCCATAATTCAAAAGCTTGTAGCGCAAATGGATGCCAATGTCGTGACTGCTGATAACTTCCTTTATTCAGGCCGTCACTGGGATATCAGCAAAGCCGATTACGATGCTCTGCTCAATGAATCAGAATATGCAGCGTGGTTAGCGGCATGGGGATTTCGCGCTAATCACTTCACAGTTAGCGTGAATCATTTAGGGCAAACTGATGAGCTTTCAGATGTAAACGCGCGCCTTAAAGAAGCCGGTTTTGTGCTAAACACCTCTGGCGGCGAAATAAAAGGCGGGCCTGAGGTCTTCTTAGCGCAGTCGTCTACTATGGCCGATCGGGCTCCTGTGAATTTTTCTGATGAGACCGCTGCCATTCCAAGTTGTTTCTACGAATTTGCTCAGCGCTATAACATGCCTAATGGCAAACGCTACCAAGGCTTTGTGGCAGCTTCCGCAGATAAGATATTTGAAAGCACTAACGCCAGTTAACGTTTTGATGCGTTGAATCGGCGCAGTCTGAACAAAAAAGAATTTAAATGCGATGAATAAAGGGGCGAAAGCCCTTTTATTTTCTGCTAGGGAACGTATCTGACACGTTTGTGTGCCTTGCAAGGAACTGATCATAAGGCATAGGTTTATCGAAATAAAAACCCTGCATGAGGTTCACGTCAGCATTTTCCATAAAGGGTAAGTAAGACTCCTGCTCTACCCCTTCCACCACAATTTCAATCTGCAACCTATTGAGCATGGCCACCAAACCACAGAAAAGCGCATTCGCTTTACTGTTGTTATGGATATCCTTAACCAAGCTCCTGTCCACTTTAACGACTTCAAAATGAAAGTTTCGAAGGTAACTTAAGGAAGAAAAGCCACTGCCAAAATCGTCAAGTGAAAGGCGGAAGCCAACTTCACGCAGACTATTTAGCGCGGCAAGCGCGGCTTTTTCATCACGGATAAAAATAGACTCGGTGAGTTCAAGTTCAATCATGTTGGTTCGCACCGAACTATCATTACAAATTTTCGTGGCTTGGGCGGGGAAATCGGTGTCTAGCATTTGGTTAACACTGATATTAATTGAAAGCGGAATGCTCTCCCCTTGCTGCGCTTCCATCATAGCAATGTAGTCACATGCAGCTTCCAGCGCTTGCACGCCAATCTGGCGGTCAAGGTCGTGCGCTTCAGCGATGGGGATAAATACCAGAGGAGGTACAACACCGTGCAAACCAGATATCCACCTGCAAAGCACTTCTCCGCCTTTCAAATTGCCCTGTAAGTCATACTTGCCTTGAATATAATAATCGAGCAAGTTATTTTCGATAGCTTTACGCAAGTCGTTAACCATACTGACCTGTTGCGACATTCTCTCATAAAGCCCATCCTCATAGACATTCACTTGGCCTTTACCAAGTTTTTTGGCGTGATACATTGCCGCATCTGCGCATTGTACAACGCCTTCAATACTGTCATTGTGTTCGGGAAATTTGGCAATACCGATACTTGCGGACAGTTTCAATTCGACCTTTTTAGTTACCACAACATCTTCTTCGATGAGCCGAATGAGCGCTTCGGATTTCTCCACCGCCCATTCAATATTTTGTCTTGAAAGTACCGCAATAAACTCATCGCCTCCCCACCGCGCCACATCACCAAACGGACCAAATGAAGCGGTTAGCAATGCGGCAACACGCTGAAGCTCAACATCGCCTTTCTCATGACCCGCGGTATCATTAATCGCCTTGAAACCATCAAGGTCGATGAACACGACTAAAAAGTCGCCGTGGCTGTCGAAAAGTTGTTGGAAAATATCACGCAGGGCGCTGCGATTATTTAACCCAGTTAATTCATCGTACAGGGCAAGTTGCTTTAACCGAGCTTCATTGCGTTTGCGTTCACTAATATCCCGCATAGTGGCAATAAGCGATGATGAGGCTTCTAGGTAATTGTCAAACACCGATACGGATATATCAACCGCGGTATTCTCCCCCACTCTGGGTACAATAACAGACTCAAACCTAAGCTGTTTTTTATGCTCCAAGCTATTGGTATTTACCTTTTCACCCTTCAACAAATCATTAAGATTAAGATTGATACAGGCCATTTTATCTGGCGCACCCACCAGCTTCACAAACGCCTCATTGCATTCGTTTATGCTTAAGCTAGGAGATAATACCAACATGGGTTCGCGAGAATTCGCAAAGGCTGATGCCATGAGTTGAAAGGATTGCTCTGCTTCCCTTTGCTGCGTTATATCTCTCGTGGTTCCCACTATTTGTAAGGCTTCACCACTACTACCACGCTTAAGTACACGCCCTCTTAGGCGCACCCACTGCAACTGGCCTTGTATGCTCATACGAAAGGAAAGTTCTATGCGTTCGCGCCCACCATGAAGCGCCATCGACCATTGAAACTGTAAGTTTTCCAAGTCACCTTCATGCACTAACGCCATTAAGTCGATTGGGGTTCCGGACCAGGTAGACTCACTTTCTGAATTAAGTGAAAACGCACGAATATCAATGATGTCGTGGCTCGCCTGCCAATCCCAAAACGACTCTTGCGATGCCCATAATGCGAGTTCTAACTTTTTCTGGGATTGCTGACTGAAAAGGAGTGAATTGTATAGCTCGTCAGCTTTTAGCAACAGCAAGGATTCTGCATTTTCTCTTGCTGTTTTTTCACGCTGAAGCCGCCTTTCTAAGCTTTTTAATTTTTCTTCTAGAGGATCTAGATCGGCGCCCACCGGCTACACAACCTGAATACTAAATTCGTAAGTATGAGGGAATGACATTTGATGAGTTTCGCGTTCTAGCGTGCAATCGAAGTACGCAGCTGCTGCATCCATCAACCCTTCAGCAAGGGGATACAATTCTCGTTCCGAGAAGTAGCGCAAGCGCATACTATTATCGGTTCTAGATATAACGGTAAACCTAGGCAAATCAGCATCTGGATAGAGTTTGCGCACTTGAACATGAATGTCACCATCAAGGTGTTCTAGCAACTGTAAAATGTCTTTCGTGTCTGCAAGTACATTGCCATGTACTGCCGCTAGCTTACCAAAAAGATAAACCCCAAAATCGTACAGCAGTTCATTAACCGACTTACCGGTTTTCGCGGTAAGGATAGTTAATATTTTCTGCATTTCTTCAAAAGGGTAATAGCCGACCGCAGTATAGGCTCCATCATTTGTTAACTCAGCTTCAACAATCACTTCGTCAGCAAATTCAGGCGATACCTTTTCTTCTAGCATGTCTATGAGCGAAGTAAATACAATCCCTAACATACGGTCTCCTTATACAGTTAATAATAGTGTAGTTCAGTCACACCCAACGACAACCATTGTTTAGGAAATATCATTCTCTTGGGCGTCTGAACTATCGTCACTTGAAGCGCTTTGATTTTGCACCACTTCAACACTATCCACCCGCTGTAAACCTCGAGGTAACTTGTTTCCTCTTCGTCCTCGCTCTCCATAATAGTGTTCTAAATCTGAAGCAGACAAGGTCATATTACGTTTACCCGCGGTCACTTTTAATGAAGCGCCATCAGGCACTACCGCCAATACAGTCACAAACTCTTCGCGGGATTGCGCTTTGGCACCAGGAATATTAATCAGCTTATTCCCTTTTCCTTTACCTAGGCTTGGCAAGTCTTTAAGTGGGAACAGCAACATACGCCCCTCGTTCGAGATGGTTAAACACCAATCTGACTCAGGGTTAGTGACAGGTTTAGGCTTCATTACCTTGGCGGCCTTTGGCAAAGAAAGATATGCTTTCCCCGCCTTATTTTTGCTCACCATATCTTTGAATGTGCCTACGAAGCCGTAGCCAGCATCGGAGCCAACCAAAAACTTAGCCTCGTCGGATGCCATAATAACGTGTTCAAACGACTCACCACCTACCAAGGCAAAACGCCCTGTCAGCGGTTCCCCCTGACTCCGCGCCGATGGCAATCCATGGGCATCACAGGAGAAAGTACGTCCCGAGGTATCCATGAATACCGCAGGTTGATTACTTTTCCCTTCTGCACTTGATAGATAGCCATCACCCGCTTTGTAGCTTAATCCCTCTGCATCAATGTCATGACCTTTGGCGCAACGTGCCCACCCTTTTTCTGATAACACCACGGTAACTGATTCAGCTGGCACGAGTTCTTTTTCAGACAATGCTTTCGCTTCGCCACGCTCAACAATGGGTGAACGTCTATCATCACCATACTTTTCAGCATCGGCGAGAATTTCTTTCTTGATCAGGGTTTTTAAGCGGCGATCTGAGCCTAGCAAGGTTTGCAGTTTGTCACGCTCTGCAGCCAACTCGTCTTGCTCGCCCTTAATTTTCATTTCTTCAAGCTTGGCTAAATGACGAAGCTTTAATTCTAGTATTGCTTCTGCCTGCTTATCGCTAAGCGAGAACCGCGAGATTAACTCTTGCTTGGGTTTTTCGTAGGTACGGATAATCTCGATAACTTCATCGATATTCAAAAAGGCAATGAGCAAGCCTTCTAAAATATGTAAACGAGCCAGCACTTTGTCTAATCGGTACTGAAGACGACGGGTAACGGTCTCTTTTCGGTAAACCAACCATTCAGATAGGATAGTTCGAAGATCTTTAACCTTAGGACGACCATCCAAACCAATCATGTTTAGGTTTACGCGATAGTTCTTTTCTAAATCGGTAGTCGCAAACAAATGCTGCATTAACTGGGCAGTATCGATACGGTTTGAACGCGGCGTAATAATTAATCGGGTAGGGTTTTCGTGATCTGACTCGTCGCGTAAATCGCTAACCATTGGCAGCTTTTTAGCCTGCATCTGCCCTGCGATTTGCTCTAAAATTTTACCACCTGATGCCTGGTGAGGCAGCGCAGTAACAACAATATCGCCATTTTCTTCGTGGAACACCGCACGCATTTTAATTGAGCCGCGGCCGGTTTCGTAAAGTTTACGAATATCAGCTTTAGGCGTAATAACTTCAGCTTCGGTAGGATAATCTGGCCCATTAACGTGCTCTAGCACATCGCTAAGCTCTGCTTTGCTGTTGTCGAGCAACATGGCACAGGCATAAGCCAATTCACGCACATTATGTGGTGGAATATCTGTTGCCATACCCACAGCAATACCGGTAACGCCATTAAGCAAGATATGCGGCAAACGAGCGGGTAGCACACAAGGCTCTTCTAATGTGCCATCGAAATTGGGGGTCCAATCGACGGTGCCTTGACCTAATTCATCCAATAAAACTTCTGAAAAACGAGAAAGTTTAGCCTCGGTATATCGCATGGCAGCGAAAGATTTAGGGTCGTCTGGCGCTCCCCAGTTTCCTTGCCCATCTACCAAGGGGTAGCGATAAGAAAAGGGCTGCGCCATCAATACCATGGCTTCATAACACGCGGAATCTCCATGAGGATGAAACTTACCTAATACATCCCCTACCGTTCTAGCTGATTTTTTGTACTTAGCATTAGCGCTCAGTCCCAAGTCAGACATGGCGTATATAATGCGTCGTTGTACGGGCTTTAGGCCGTCAGCAATATGAGGTAGGGCACGGTCCATGATGACGTACATGGAATAGTTTAAGTAAGCGTCTTCGGTAAAGCGCCTTAAAGGCAGTTGTTCTACACCGTCGCGGTTAATAATAATCTCGTCGCTCATGATAATTTTTTCGTTTTGTTATTTTCACAATACAGCGTTAATGCCAAGCATTTAGTTTATTTAAACAGGTAGCAGCGTTAACGAACGGCGTGTTTATGTGGAAGTGTTTACCCACAAAATAGGACTTTTTATTAAGCCTTCAATGTTTCTATTGTGGGGCAAACTAGGGGCTAGTGCAATAATCACTATTAGGTTAACTCAGTATAGCGATAGACGTAAATGCCTCAATCTTTTGTACAATTGTCCGCCAGAGTGGTTTAATAAGAATAGAAGAAGATTAAGAAGCTATTCAGGATGTATTTGTTTCGAATTTTTACACTGCTGTGCGCATTACTTTGGCTTATCGCCCCTCAATCAACACACGCTCAGCATATTGAGCAACTTTTCGATGAAGATGCTTCTTTAGACCTCTCCGACTCCCTGTACTATTTATACGAAACCAATCTGCCACTCACAATAAACGATGTGAGTAGACGGCGCAGCGACTTTCGAATGCATCCCTATAGTAATCCCAATTTTGGATTCAGAGATAAAGGAATGTGGTTATTAACGTCATTTTCCAACGTGTCAAACCAAGAGAACTGGGTATTTTCTATCAATTTTAGCCAACTCGACAAAGTCGATTTCTATTTGGTTAAAAATGGAGAAGTATTGCAGCAAAGCCATCAGGGGAAATCTCAAAAAGAGCAAATTTTTCGCATTCCTACATTACGGGTAAAGCTTGCCAACGCTGAACGGGTAGATTTATTCATACGTGTTGAAAGCCAATCATCAAGTCTTATTACGCCACTACGAGTGCAACCTGAGCCAGTTCATAGCAGTTCGTTCCAAATGGACAGCCTAATGTGGGGTTTGTTTTACGGGGGGTTGCTGATACTGGCGGTCTATAACCTTGTGCTGTATTTCGGGGTTCGCGAGCGCAGTCTTATTGCCTACGTGGGCTATATATGCGCCGTTATTCTTTGGCAATTTATTTGGGGCGGCCATATCCACCTGCTGTTTTCAGGGGGAATACCCTATTGGCTTGTTGGCCACACTGAACTGATATTTGTGATCATAGGTATCTCATCCGGGTTATTTACCGTGAGCTTTCTTGAGACCAAAAAGAACGCCAAGGCTGCACATCCTGTCATTGTTTTGTTATTGGCAGTACAAATAGTTATTGGGGTAGTTTGTTTTCTAGGTGTGCTTCCCTCAATCTGGAAGAATAATCTGGTGTACGGTGTGGGTCTAATCGCAATTTGTAGTTATATATTTGCCGGTATAGAAGCCTTCATTAACCGCTTCCAACCTGCCCGATACTTTATATTTGCTTGGGGAATGCTGGCATCAGGTGCCATTATTGGCATGCTAAGTTTAATTGGCGTACTCCCCTCAAACGACTTCACCACTTACTGTTTCCAAGTGGGTGTGTTCTTAGAGTCTGGACTGTTTTCATTCGCGCTAATGGAAAAAAGTAGAAGCCAACTTGAGCATGAGGTTGAGCAAGCCACCGATGATTTACGCAATAATATGGAACTCATTGAAGAGCAAAATGCGCGCTTAGATATTGCCCGTAAAGACGCAATTAAAGCCAGTAATGTGAAATCTCAATTTCTTGCCAATATGAGCCATGAGATACGTACGCCTCTTAACGGTATTTTAGGGTTTAGCCGAGAGCTTACCCATGCTTCTTTGCCGTCTGATCAACAAGAGCAAGTGCGAATTATCAATACTGCCGCTGATAACTTGCTGACTATAGTGAACGATGTTTTAGACTTCTCTAAGATTGAAGCCGGTAAGCTGCAAATCAACAACCAACCATTTTCACCCAATACTTTATTGGAAGAAATGGTGACAATTATGGCGAAGTCCTCCCACTCTAAAAAGTTAGAATTTGTTTTCGACCTAGCGCCCTTGCCAGAAAAGTTAATAGGTGATGTGTTCAGAATAAAGCAAATTTTGAACAATCTGCTTGGCAACGCCTTAAAATTTACCCCTTCCGGTACGATTACCCTGGCAGTTAAAGGCCGCCCGCTGTTGCACGGAATCCATGAAATTGAAATCACCGTTGAAGATACGGGTATCGGTATAAACCGGCAGGACAGAAAGAAACTCTTTAATGCTTTTTCTCAAGTAGATGACTCGATAAACCGAAACTACCAAGGGACAGGATTAGGCTTGGTTATTAGTCGAGAGCTAGTTCGACTCATGCGAGGCGACTTAACCCTCAAAAGTACGCCAAGACAAGGTTCCACCTTTGTGGTTACCCTTAGAACCAATCACTTAAGCCAGAAATATGCGTTGAGTGCTGATACCGAGTGGCATGGAAAAAATGTGGTTATCTTCGACCCCATTCCGGCTACACGCCGTGCCAGCGCCTCTATGTTGAAGCAACTGGGTGCTAACGTAACCACGGTTGAATCCGTTGATTACCTTTCCAGACTATCGCTACAATCATCTTCCACTGATTTCTTTATGGCAACAGTGCCGGTATCAAAAATGGACAAGCGGGATGAATTCTTAAGCCGCTTTGTACAGTTTAATGCCACCAAGCGCGTGCTTTGGTATTCAGGCCCAGAGCCTTTTACTCAATACCCAAGTTTGTCTCAGCACTTTCATACTCAAATACGCATGCCGATGACGCTAAGTAAGCTCGATGGCTTAGTGAATAATAAGAAAGCGGTGCCAAGAAATCCGCTTCAAGATAAGTTGAATTCCCTTCCACCGGCAAGAATTCTAGCCGTGGATGATATGGATATGAACCTCAAGTTACTGCATACCTGGCTTGATAACTCACCTATATCATTAGTGACCACAACCAGTGGCGAAGACGCGGTTAATCAGTGCCAAACCCAAGAGTTCGACTTGATATTAATGGATGTTCAAATGCCTATTATGGATGGGCTTCAAGCGTCTCGAGCGATAAGAAAAACGACGCTGAACATGGGCACACCTATTATTGCGGTAACCGCCCATGCCTTTAAAGAAGAGCAAGAAAGATTACTCGCTTCGGGCATGGATGACTATTTGCCCAAACCCATTGAGATAGGTTCTCTAGTAGACCTTATTCGTTCGTGGTGCCATGCAGCTGAGCCTGGGCACATATTACTTCCTTCTTTAGACTGGCAGCTTGCGCTAAAACGCGCACACCAGAACCATGAAGCAGCAAAAGAATTACTTGAAGACTTTATTACTATGGCGCCAGAGATGCTAATGAGCTTGAAGGCGCTGTGGAATAAAAAAGATTACGCAGAGCTTAAACTCGAAATTCATAAGTTACATGGGGCATGCTGTTATATAGGCGCCCCGCGATTGCAAAGCTTGGCAGATGAGCTCGAAAGCGCCCTTAAACTAGGGCAACATTTTCTAGTTGCTGAGAATCTGCCGTTGTTACTTGATGAAATTGAGCGAGTCTGCTCTGAAGGGCAGACGCGCACAGGCTAGCTTAACCTAGGTTATTGGACGTTATTGGTTCTGCGGGCGGCTTGGCATTGAGAAATGAGCGCAGCAAATTCTTCTGGGGTTCTATCTATGTCAGAGGTAGCAATAAACACGTCATAGCCTAGGCGCTTGCGAAGCTCTGCCATACGGTTTGCCAACATGGCTTTTACCCCAGTCAGAACCGTGCCATCGTTCAACGTGAAATGATTGTCATCGAACATAGACTCTTCGTAGCAACTTCCCGTTGCACACCCTTCATTTGTGTTATGCAGCAACAATGGTCGCTGTTCCATAAGCAAATGGGTGGCTAAACGTGGCGATATACTGGAGAGAAACTCGGTATAGTCTTTTAATTTGAAGCCTACGGTTTCAAGCCCTACATGATCTAAACCTTGTCGTACTCTAGGGCAGTCTGCCCGTTGTAGGTTTTCCCAATGTATTCGCCAACTGCCCAACCGGTGGCGATAGGTAATTACCTCTGTGGTCATTTCTAGGCTGAATTCAGGCTCTCGAATTTTAAAGTAGCCCACCAGCAAGGTAACTAATGCGGCACTGGTGATCAGAATACCCGCAAGGAAAAGCCAATCAGGGAGCAATACAAACCAAAGCGCTGCAAACACTAGCCCTGCACAACCAATAACAATACTGGTTATGCCATTACTCTTTGACGCGGCTCGAATAAGAATAGGTTCAGGACTATTGCCAGACATACAGGTACACAACCACCATAATTAAGGCCCACAGCACATAAAGTCGAATACGCTGGCAGACGGCACAGCCTGTCTTCCACCAGCTAAAATGGCGTGTTGGCGCATTTTGTTTATTCTGATTTTTACGCATAAGCAGGCAAACAGATTAATAATAAATACAGTTTACCTGTTTATAACGCGTGTTGTTAGGCCATATGTCGATAGCGGTATCGCTGAAATGCTGCCACCAAGGTGGGGGTAAACACTAACGATAATATGACAGAAAAACCCACACCACCGGCCAGCACGACAGCAAGAGGCGGCCAGAAGCTTCCTTCACTGAAGAGCAATAACGGGATTAACCCACCCACCGTGGTAAAGGTGGTGGAAAGTATGTGTCGACTACACCCCATGGTTTCTTGCACGATTGCAGCGATATTTCCATGTTTAGCCTCTGCGTTTGCATTTATCGCCGCAATAACCACGATGGAGCCATTTATCGCGACCCCGATTAACCCCGCAGAGCCTAATAGGGGGTTAAAGCCAATCGGTAAGCCCGATAACCATAAACTAAACATGCCAAGCCCTACTGACAGTATAGCTACCAATACAATCACCCCCGCCATACGCAAGCTCGTAAAGGTTAGAATGAGAGTAGTCAGCATGAGTACAAGGAGCACCGGTGCATAAGTCCCTAACTGCCCCATTGCGCGTTGTTGTTCATCTGCATCACCTGCAAGGTGAATACGATACCCTTCTGGCAACACTAAGCTGTCGTTTAGCTTCTGTCTTAACGTGTTACTGGCATCAACGGGGGGCACATTCGGCAAAAGGTAAGCCTGAATACGATTGACCCGCTCGCCATCTTGTCGAGTAATGCTGCTGATAGACGGTGCTAGTGTTAACGAAGCCACTGCACCTAACGACGACCAGTTTATAGCGCTATTTGCCGAACCGTCTCCTGCCACCGGAATAGGCATGGAGTTTATGCCCGCCACATCTTGTCGGAAACTATCTGATAATCTTACGCGCACAGGAATTTCTTCCGTGCTTTCCAAAACTGAACCACCAGCAAGCCCTGAAAAGTTAATTTGCATCTGACTCGCTAAATCGGAAAGGCTCAAGCCAAGGTAAGACAATGTATCGCTTGAGGCATCTACATTAAGTTGTGGCTCCCCCATGGTGATACTGGCTGTAGATTGGGAAATACCGGGCACTGATGACATTAAAAATCGAACTTGCTGACCTAATTCATTCAATATGTCTAAATCGGGCCCGAAAATTTCTACTTCTACCGGCGCAGCAATAGGCGGACCTTGTCCAAATGCACGCACCACAATTTGAACTTCAGGGAAGGTATCATCAAGATGATGTTGCAAACGGCCAATTAATTTGGCCGCCTCTTCTACCGTATGCGTTGTAACAACGGCGTTGGAAAAGTTGGGTAAATTATCACGTGTCATGATTTGGTTGTAATACACTGAAGGAGCAGAACCTCCTACTAACCATGTCACCTGTTTAACCCCTTCGCTTTCGCGAATAACATTGTCGACTTTGTGGGTGTAAGCAAGGGTATTACCTATGCTACTACCCTCTTTCGTCCACATATAAACTTCGAACTGATCTCTATCAGCGCTGGGGAAAAATACGTTTGCCAACGTGCCTGAAAGCACAAAACCAGAGATACAAAACACTAGCACTAGGGGTAGGACTAAAATCGGTCGAGCAATCCACGCGGCTAAATGTACGCGAAACGCTTGGCTTAATTCAGGGGCTTGTAACCCCACTTGCCACCAATGTTTATTCGCGATATTTTCAGCTTGTTCACCTTTAGGCAGAAAGCGAGCGGCTAATGCCGCTATTACTGTCAACGATATAAACAACGAGCCGATTAGTGCCATCACCACGCTAATAGCAATAGGCCCAACAAAATCCCCAATGTTGCCGTTCAGCAGGAAAATAGGCATGAAGCCCAATATGGTAGTAAGTGTAGAGGCCAATAAAGGCGCGAAAAGGTGAGAAACACTTTTGGCCATTGCACCAACCCGAGTAGCTGATGGGTCTTGTAAATTGATCCTAATTTCATCGGTAATAACAATGGCGTTATCGATTAATAGTCCGATGGCGATGATCATGCCGAAGATGGACATTTGGTGAATTTGCTCGTTGTAAAAGTTAAGAGAGAACAACGCAAAAGACGCACATAACGGAAGCGCCAACCCCACTATCCAAGACGCTTTAAAACCCATAAAGAGTAATATAACTAACATGACTACCGCACAACCCATTAATAGGTTGCCTGATAGTTCGGCTAAGCGATTGCCGGTATATTTATTTTGCTCAAAAGCAATGTTGGCTGTTACCGTGCCTTTAAATTCCCGATTGAAACTATCAACCACGGTTAACGCATCGTTGGTCCACACATCGGCACGTAGCGAGGTTTGCATTCGGGCAGCAACGAAGATAACTTCTTCTCCGTCAAGCACGCCAATGTCAGAACGAGGGGTCACATACCCACGAATTACCGTTGCAACGTCTTCTACACGTAAATAACGACCATCTTGATTAACCAACGGAATAGCAGACACCATCGCCACCCCATCCAACCCTTTCGCGACAGTGAAGCGTAAATTTGTGCTTTCAGTGTCCAGCACACCTGCAGGAAGTTTAGGATCTGCGTTACTAATAATATTGCTTACTTGCCCAAGGTTTAGGCCAGTTGCCGCAAGTTTATCAGGGGAGATACTTACGCTAATTTCTTCTTCGGGGGCACCATAAATACGTACTAACTCGGTGCCATGTACATTCCGAAGTCTATCGGTGAGTTCTTCCGCTAAACGCCCCGTAAGAGTAAGTGATGTGGTATCAGGGTGCGACGCTTTTAATGCCAACAATAATGTAAATGCAGTGGCACCGCGCTTTTCATCGAATATAGGCGAACCTGCGCCTTCTGGGAAACCTGCTGATGCTTCGCCTATAGCGTCTCGTATTTCACTGAATAACTGTTCGTTACTGCTGCTATCAATCCAATCTTGGGTTTCAATATTAATGACTGAAATACCAGCTCTTGAGGTAGATTTAACTTCCTTTATTTCAAAGATTTCTCGTAGCTTATCTTCTATTACATCACTGACAAGCGCTTCCACCCGTTCAGCCGAAGCCCCTGGGTAGGACGTGATCACAAGGGCATTTCGGGTATCAATTCTAGGGTCTTCTAAGCGCGGTAAATTACCTAACGCAGACATACCCGCAACGAGCAATATCACTAAGCTTAAAACGAGTAAGTGAGGTCGTCGGTAGAATAAGGTATACCATGGATATTTTTTATCGGTATCAAATAGCATAGGGTTCATCGCGTTGCTCCATCAGCGCTATTCACATCACCCTCACTCAATTTAACCGCTTGCCCTGGCGATAGCTTATGCGTTCCACTTGTGACTAAGCGGTCGCCTTCACTTAATGCGCCGCGTACAAAGGCACGCTCACCGTCGGTATAAATAACTTCAACGGTTCTACTCTCAAGGTTAAGCCCTTCTTGTTCTGACACTACGAACACGCGCCATAGCCCTCGTAAACCATTGCTAAGTGCACTAGCAGGTATCCAACTGCCGTTGCTATCGCCGTGACGTTGCCCTATCAAGGTGGCAAGATCGCCCGGTCTTAAGCCAGCATTACTCGATAAATTAACCAAGATATCAACAGTACGGGTTTGTCTGTTGCGTACAGGAGAAAGTTGGCTCACCATCGCTTCAATATTTAACGCATCAACATTCAGGGCTACCTTTTCACCTACACGAAATAGAGAAACCATATCCGCTGGCACCGCAAAGCGGGCTTGTAAAGGGGCATCGCTGGTAAGACTAAGCAAAGCAGCCCCTGCAGCGACAACACTACCTTCATCAAAGTAACGCGCACTGATTGTGCCTGAAAAAGGCGCGAGCAATGCTGTTTTAGTTTGCTCTACATCTAAACTTTCAATACTCGCTTCAATTTCTTTTACCTGTGCGCTCGCTGCAGCCGTATTGGCTTTCACTTCATCTAAACGTTGCGACGATTCTAGTTTTTTCTCTACCAGCACAGTCACCCGTTTTTCACTGAGCTCTGCTAACGTTAAATCTGCACGGGTACGTTCTAACGTTGCGTTTAATTCCACAAGACGCGCAGACAACCTGTCATTGTCTAGCTTCGCGAGTACATCACCTTTTTGAACCCTATCGCCTTCATCAGCGAAAATTGCTATGACTTGGCCACTGGTATCAAAAGACACATCCGCCGCTTTGGGAGATTCAATGAGTCCATAAATTTTTACCGGCATTTCAAAACCGTTTTGTAGCGTGACTCGCTTAGTTGAAACCGCAGTAGGTGGATGCTCAGCAAGTTTTTGTGTCGCGCCATTAAGCCCGGCAGCAAACAGCAGAAGCGTTAATCCAACAACGAAGATAGCGATAGCAGCATACAATGCTGTCGATGCCCCTTTTCCTTGTTCAGTAGACTCAATTGTCATTTCATTTTCCTTGCTTCTGCAGGCTTATTCGCCTAGGCATATTTGGTATACTATTTTTACTATGCTAGATTATAAATACTAGACCGTCTAGTTTGATATTAAAATTTAAGTGAGATTCCATTGCCCGAACAAAAAAGCAAACGACAAGGCCGCCCAAAAAGCGAAGAAAAACATAACCTTATTCTTCATTCAGCGTCGTGTTTATTTATCGAAAATGGTTTCGCTAATACCTCAATGGACAATGTTGCTAAGGCGTCTGGGGTATCAAAACAAACGGTTTATTCCCACTTTGATAATAAAGATGCCTTGTTTAAGGCCGCTATTACGAAGAAATGCCAATCTTACCAACTAGATACCAATCAATTGATGCAAGGCACGAATGCTAACCTTCCGCTAAACCATTATTTGAAGCAGGTAGGTACGCAGTTCATCAGGTTGATACAAGATCCAGAGGCAGTTGCTGTTTTCCGATTGGTCATTGGTGAAGCGCAAAGCACACCTCATGTGGCAAAACTATTTTATGATGCTGGACCTGGTGCATCGATAGAGGCCTTCTCTGAAGTGTTCTTCTTTTATGGTAAAGGCGCGCTAACGAAAGCTAACAGTGTGCAGTTGGCCATAGACTTTTGCTCATTGCTACAAAGTGAGTTTCACAACAAATTGCTGTGCGGTGTTCAAGAGGCAATGCTTGATGAAGCAATTAGCGCTCATGTAGAAATTGCTGTCGAGAAAACCTTACTGCTATTTAATACTTATTGTACAAATAAAGACGAATAACTCACCATCTAGACGGCGACGAAGGATTACTTATTTCCTCGTTTGTTATACACTACAGCCGTTTTCGTTGATGATTGAGTGACACATGTCTGACTTTACCGGTAATCATATTCTTTCGGTTAATCAATTCGATCGTGAGGCTATTGAGAAAGTATTCTCAGTTGCTGATTCCATGCAGCCCTATGCGAAACGCCAAAAGCGCACTACTGTGCTTGAAGGCGCCATCCTTGGTAATTTATTTTTCGAACCTAGCACCCGTACCCGCGTCAGTTTCGGTACTGCGTTTAACCTTTTAGGTGGCGAAGTGCGTGAAACCACCGGCATGGCCAGTTCAGCCTTAGCGAAAGGCGAATCACTTTATGATACCGCCCGTGTACTTAGCGGTTACTCAGATATTATTGCTATGCGTCACCCTGCTGCGGGTTCGGTAGCCGAGTTTGCAGAAGGCAGTCGTGTTCCAGTGATTAACGGTGGTGACGGTGCTAATGAGCACCCCACTCAAGCCTTACTCGATTTATTTACCATTAAACGTGAATTGGAATACCATGGCCATGGGATTGATGGTTTGCATATCGCAATGATTGGCGACCTTCGTTACGGTAGAACCGTGCACTCGTTGTCTCGCCTTTTATGTTTGTTTAAAAATGTGCGCTTCACGCTAATATCGCCTAAAGAATTAGCCATGCCACAACCAATTATCGATGCGATTGAAAATGCGGGGCACCAGCTTAATATAACCGAAACATTTGAAGGCAGTTTAGATGCCGACATTTGTTACCAAACCCGTATTCAGGAAGAGCGTTTTCCTTCTCAAGAAGAAGCCAATAAATACCGTGGGAAGTTCCGTTTAAACCACTCTATTTATACTCGCCATTTTCAGTCCAAAACTGTCATTATGCATCCACTTCCTCGGGATTCTCGTATAGAGGCTAACGAGCTAGATAACGACCTAAATTTAAATCCAAACCTTGCCATATTCAGACAAACCGACAACGGCGTTCTCGTACGCATGGCGTTATTTGCGCTTACGTTAGGCGTTGAAGAGTTATTGACCAAATATGAACGTGAAGTGGTATGGTTCAGCAACAAGAGCAATGAATTACATGCAAAAATCTGAAGTCCTTTTTACCCGCGCCCAAAAAACCATTCCTGGCGGTGTTAATTCTCCCGTTCGCGCTTTTAAAGCTGTGGGTGGCACACCTCGTTTTATTACCAAGGCTGATGGCCCTTACATGTGGGACGCCGATGGTAAACAGTATATCGATTACGTGCAATCGTGGGGTCCCATGGTATTGGGCCATAATAATCCACAAATTCGTCAAGCAGTCATCGATGCCTCTGAATTCGGCCTTTCATTCGGTGCACCTACCGAAGCTGAAATTATTATGGCTGAAACGGTAAGTAAATTGGTGCCGTCAATGGAAATGGTACGCATGGTAAATTCAGGCACTGAAGCCACCATGTCCGCTATTCGTTTATCTCGCGGCTACACGGGTCGCAATAAAATCGTTAAATTTGAAGGCTGTTACCACGGTCATGCAGACTCGTTGCTAGTAAAAGCGGGGTCAGGGGCATTGACCATGGGTGTGCCGAGTTCTCCTGGTGTACCTGCTAACGTGGCCGAGCACACCTTAACGGTTGAATATAACAATATAGAAAGTGTAAAGAATGTGTTTAAGGCACACGGAAACGACATTGCCTGTATAATTGTTGAGCCAGTTGCTGGTAATATGAACTGTATTCCACCTGTTGAAGGCTTTTTAGAAGGTCTTCGTGATGTGTGTGACGAATACGGTAGCCTTCTGATTTTTGATGAAGTGATGACAGGTTTTCGGGTATCACGCGGCGGAGCTCAAGAACGTTACGGCATAAAACCAGACCTAACTTGCTTAGGTAAAGTGATTGGCGGCGGAATGCCAGTTGGCTGCTTTGGTGGTAGAAGAGACATTCTTACTCATATTGCTCCTACAGGCCCTGTTTACCAAGCTGGTACACTTTCTGGCAACCCCGTGGCGATGGCAGCAGGTTTAGCCGCCATGGAGCAAATTCAAGAAGAAGGCCTTTACGAAGGCATCTTTGAAAATACCCAAGCACTTGCTGATGGCATGCAAGCCCTTGCCAACAAGCACGGTATTAAACTAAGTACTAATGTTGCCGGCAGTATGTTTGGGATATTCTTCACGGACATTGAGCGCGTGACTAATTATCAGCAGGCCATTAACTGCAATACAGAGCAGTTCAACAAATTTTATCACGGCATGTTGGAGCAAGGTGTTTACTTGGCACCTGCCTCATACGAAGCTGGATTTGTATCTAAAGCGCATGATAAGGACATCATTGCGAAAACTTTAGAAGCCGCTGACAAGGTGTTTGCAATGCTTAAATAATAACAATGGATAGGTATTTTGACGTCGACGGATTGGTTACTACTAAGTGTATTATTTTTAGTTTTTGCTTACAGTGTTGTCGTTACCGCTGTGCTGGTAAAGTATCGCCGGCACAGACTTAATAGACTTATTTACCGACAGCGACGTAAAGCAAAGTTAAAATCAGATTCCTCAGCCGAACAGCATAATCAACACGTTGCTGATGAAGCGTTAAGATTATCTCAAGCCTTTCAAAAATTTGTTCCTCAACAGTTTATCGACCATATCACTAAAACCGGCTCAGGCCATATTGAGCTTGGTTATGCCGATGAGCAGGATGTAGCTATCCTTTTCTGCGACATTCGCGGTTTTACCGGCTTATCAGAAAAAATGCGCCCACAGGAGCTTATGGGGTTTCTCAACTCGTATTTCCTACGTATGAATAAACCAATTCACGAGAACGGCGGGTTTATTGATAAGTTTATCGGCGATGCCATGATGGCATTGTTTGATCATCCAGGTGGTACCCCGCAAGATAAAGCTATTGACGCAATTAACGCTGCGATGGAATTACGCAAAACCCTCGATTTTTACAATATTCGTCGTAAGCGTAAGGGCTTTGTTCCCATTAATGTGGGTGTGGGAATACACTATGGGCCTGTGGTAATGGGAACGGTAGGTTCTGATGACAGAATGGATACCACTGTTATTGGCGACAGCGTTAATATTGCTTGTCGTTTAGAAGCACTAGCGCCAAAGTACGGGGCTGACATTATTGTCAGTGCACAAGTACTTGAAGGAATGGGGGACAAGTTCCCTGTTAAAACGCGGCTTCTTGACTGGGTTCGGGTAAAAGGCCGCAAAGCCCCAATCCAAATTTATGAGGTGCTAAGCCATTTACCACATCAACAGCAGGAAGAACGGTTTTCAGTTCAATCTAAAATTGCCGCCGGCCTAGCCTGTAGAATTGATAAAGAGTGGGATTTGGCTATAGCGCACTTTGAAGCGGCGTTAGCTATTTTTCCTCAAGACTCCTTGGCGAAGCACCATATCGATGTGTGTCGTATATATCAAAACATGCTGCTGCCAGATGACTGGGATGGCGCCTTAACTATACAGTAAAGCCTCACCGACCCTATTCAGATTCTATATTTTTCGCCTGTTCGCGAATAAAGGTAACGGATGGCGCAAAAAAGGCAGCGCCAGTTTCCGCGTTGGTGAAATCTAACCAGCGGTCATAATCTCCATCACCATTGCCGTATATTTGGCTATGTAGCATGGCTTTAAAGGGCCTAGCACTGGCCGAACAACTCACGAACATTAGCCCTTGCGACACCATATCGCCATATGGCATACCTTGTTTAATCAGCCCCGCCTTACCACTTTCAGTGGTAATTATATTGGCGCGAACACTATGAGAAGATTCAGACTGTTCAGCACTCACCAAGTTATGCTGCTGAGTGGTCCCCATCACCTGTTCTTGCTGCCGTGATGAAAGACTGTGCCAACGGCGTAAGTCATGCTTGTAGCGCTGTACGTGTAGATAACTTCCACCGCTAAAATCAGGATCGTTTTCATTGACGATGGCAACCTCTCTGCGCTTCATTCCACGAGGGTTATCTGCGGCATACAAGTACCCGGTAAGATCCCGTCCATCAAGGTAACGAAAACCACGAATTTGCTCTACCATTTCTACATGTAATCGGAGTAAATCCATGACCTCGATGCCGATAGCATGGCAGATATCTAAACGGTCAGCCCTAATTTGAATAAACAAATCACAGGGCATAGTAGGCGCACTTCTATCTTCACATTGCATATCAGGGAAAGGCATCAATTCTACTGGAATTAAGCCTGGGTACACTTCAGTCCAATAGCCAGTTCCAATAGCCACAACACCGGTCACCATAGCTTCGTAATGCTCAGACTCAAAGTGTTCGAATATATCTAACACGCGGGCAAGCTTCGCCCTTACCGCCTCACTATCGTCATCAATAACGTTAAGCAGTAAATATTGCGCATGTAAATTAGGTTCTGCGCAAATCCCTTTTTGTGGTTGTGTCATGGGCACTCTTATTGTTATTTAACCATGGCGAACAATGATACGAGTGTGTATTAGTAACCCGCAGCTTGTCCATCTTTTCGGCTTTCAGAAGCCCCAAAGTAAACGTTGCGCTTATCATCCCACATAATTGCCTGATAGCCCCCAAAAGCACCAACAACGCGACGCAATGTGTGACCTCGCTCCATTAACTCTCGCTGTACTGTCTCATCAAATCCTGATTCTAGACTGATATAACCGCCATCAAGCATTAACTTACCTGTTGGCGAACTAGAGCCGCTGTGCAAAATACGCGGAGCATCACCCGCTTCTTGTAAATTCATACCAAAATCGAGCATGTTCACAATAATTTGCGCATGCATTTGAGGCTGAGTACCTCCGCCCATTACACCGAAGCTTAAAAATGGTGCACCATTACGAGTAACAAATGCAGGGATAATGGTGTGAAATGGACGCTTTTCAGGCTTAAGTTCGTTGAAATGACCTTCTTCTAAGGTAAACATTTCACCACGATTTTGTAGTACAAAACCAAGCCCTGGGGGTGTCATTCCTGACCCCATACCGCGATAGTTACTTTGAATTAGCGATACCATATTACCGTCTTTATCGGCTACCGTTAAATAAACTGTATCGCCATCGTAAATACCTGCGTCTACACGTTCTGCGGCTTTAGCGCCGTTAATAAGCTGCTGACGTTCAGTGGCGTAATCTTTGGAAATTAACCACTCAACTGGAATGTCGTTAAATGCGGGATCAGCATAGAACTTTGCGCGATCTTCAAATGCTAACTTTTTCGCTTCCACAAAGGTATGAATATACTCGGCAGAATTAAAGCCCATGCCTTCAATGTCATAGCGCTCTAATATATTGAGTATTTGTAATGCCGCAATACCCTGCCCATTAGGGGGAAGCTCCCATACATCGTAGCCGCGATAATTTGCTGATACCGGCTCTACCCATTCTGACGTATGCGACGCTAAATCAGCATAAGAAAGGTAGCCACCTTGCGACTTCATGTAAGCGTCAATATTTTGCGCAATGTCACCCTTATAAAAAGCATCTCGCCCGCCGGTGGCAATTTTTTCGTAGGTTACCGCGAGACCAGGGTTCTTAAAAACATCCCCTTTTTTGGGGACTTTCCCATTAATAAGAAACGTTTCTGCAAACCCATCGTAATGACCTATTCTTTCGTTGTTCATTGCTAAATAATAAGCAACCAGTTCAGAAACAGGAAAGCCATTTTTGGCATATTCAATGGCCGGCGTGAGCAACGCTGTCATAGGTAACTTGCCAAACTTTTCATGTAGCATAAACCAGCCATCTACGGCCCCAGGCACAGACACAGGCAGTGGCCCAAATTTAGGTATTAGCGCTAAACCTCTATCGTTAAACACTTGTTTGGTCAGCAGCTTAGGAGAGCGACCCGATGCGTTTAACCCAACTAACTTATTTTCCTTAGCATCCCATACTATTGCGAATAGATCGCCGCCTACACCTGCCCCTGTAGGTTCAACAAGCCCCAACATCGCGTTTGCAGCAATGGCGGCATCTACAGCACTACCGCCGCGTTTAAGAACATCGAGAGCCACTTGGGTAGCAAGAGGCTGGCTGGTCGCAGCCATACCATGTTGAGCAATAACTTCTGAACGACTCGCAAACGGCGCGCCGGTAACCCTATCGTACCCATAAGCCATTTGACTGACACACAGTAGTAACAAACATCGCAACAGCATGATTTACTTTCCTAATAAAAGAACAAACCTAATGTAGCATTATTGCTAACTAAGTAAATTATCAATAGTTTAGCGTTATTTTTAACTTTATGAAAAACGAAAAAAGCCCCGCAGATGCGGGGCTTAAGATTGGTGATACAGGCATTATCGTTATTATAAGTAATTTTGCCTGTTCAGACTTCCTTACGTACGGCCGTTGGTGAAGTCAGGATAAGCTTCCAGACCACATTCACTCATATCAACACCGTCGAATTCTTCTTCTTCAGTTACACGAACACCAATAACGGCTTTAATCGCTAACCAAACAACTAGGCTTACTACAAACACCCAAACAAAGATGGTAGCAGCACCAATTAACTGACCCACAATGCTTGAACCGTCGTTAGTGAATGGAACAAGGATAAGACCAAGTAAACCAACCACACCGTGAACAGAGATAGCACCTACTGGATCATCAATTTTAAGTTTATCTAACGCTACAATGCTTAGTACTACTAAGATACCACCAAGGCCACCGAATAAGGTTGCTTGTAGTGGCGTAGGCGTTGAAGGCTCAGCGGTAATTGCTACCAAACCAGCTAGTGCACCGTTAAGGGCCATAGTTAGGTCAGCTTTGCCAAACATAATGCGTGCTAAGATAAGCGCTGCAATACATCCGCCAGCGGCTGCGGCGTTAGTGTTCATAAATACAATCGCAACCGCGTTTGCACTTTCAACTGTAGCAGTAGCAAGTACTGAACCACCGTTAAAGCCAAACCAACCCATCCATAAAATGAATGTACCTAGCGTAGCAAGTGGAAGGTTAGCACCTGGAATAGCGTTAACTTTACCGTCAGCAGTATATTTGCCTTTACGAGCACCTAGTACTAATACACCAGCTAATGCTGCAGCAGCACCTGCCATGTGAACAATACCAGAACCTGCAAAGTCAGAGAAACCAAGGTCACCAAGGGTGTACATGCCAAATACAGCTTCACCGCCCCACGTCCAAGCACCTTCCATCGGATAGATGAAACCAGTCATCACAACAGCGAATGCTAAGAAAGCCCAAAGCTTCATACGCTCAGCCACTGCACCAGAAACAATAGACATTGCCGTTGCAACGAATACTACTTGGAAGAAGAAATCAGCAGAAGGTGCATACGTTGCCGCATCTTCAGCAACACCTGTTGCGCCGTCACCCATAATTCCACCAAGGAACGGGCTCCACTCGCCGCCACCATACATGATGCCGTAACCGCAAATCATATACATGGTGCTAGCAATGGCAAATAACGCGATATTTTTAGTTAGAATTTCTGTCGTGTTTTTAGCGCGTACTAAACCAGCTTCTAGCATGGCGAAACCTGCCGCCATCCACATAACTAGTGCACCGCAGATTAAGAAGTAAAAGGTATCTAGTGCATACCCGAGTTCAAATGTAATTTCCATTATGCTTTTCTCCGCAAATTAATCGTTGTGGCTTACAACGCGTCTGTGTCTGACTCGCCAGTTCGAATACGTACGGCTTGTTCAAGGTCGTAAACAAATACCTTACCGTCACCAATCTTGCCAGTCTTGGCTGCGCCAACGATGGCTTCTACCAAGCGATCTACCTGGTCGTCCTGAACGGCAATTTCCAGTTTGACTTTAGGTAAGAAATCCACTTGATATTCCGCGCCGCGGTAAAGTTCAGTGTGGCCTTTTTGACGTCCGAAACCTTTCACTTCGGTAACGGTTAGACCGTCAATTCCGATTTCTGAAATGGCTTCACGAACATCATCTAGCTTGAACGGCTTGATGATAGCTGTGACTAGTTTCATGAGTTGCTCCAGTTTTTTTAATGGTTGTTTTGCACATTTCGTGTCTTGTACAGGGAAGTAAACCAAGAGATGTGCCACAAATAATTAACGATTAAAAACAACGGGTTAACTAATACGTGATGCATTTTGTTTACATTTATCGCACCAGACTGGTGCATAGCGCCATCAATGCCCAACTTTAGAGCGCGGTGAGTTAAATTAACTGAAAATAGCGATGAAATTAGGATGGAACTAATTAGTAATGCTGCGGGTCAGTTACTAGGTATGACAATTATCACTCCTATTATAGAGCCTGAGTATGTGCCTGAACGTGCGCAGGTTTTTCATGCGAGCAAGAAGGGTAAACTCGCAAAAGGCCTACTTATCTCAACCCTTTTACACCTAATTGGGTTAGTAATAGTGATTTTCTTTACTACGTTTGAAAGCGGTGTAAAACCAGCACACAAGCCTGCACCCATTAGTGCAACCTTGTATTACCCCCACGTTAGCGTAGAAAAAACCATTACTGATGCACCTGAGCCGGTAGAAGTTACTCCTCCCGTTGTTGAGCCTAACGTACCAGAAAGCCCCAAAGCAAAAGTGACTGACACTGCCGAGCAAATAAAAGCGGTAGAGACTAAGCCAGTAGAAGCTAAACCCACAGAAGTAAAACAAGACAAGACTGCACCAAATACAGAAAGCACAATTACAGAGAACTACTCAACTGAAACACCCTTGCCTGAAGCACCCGCGCCTACGATTTCCAATACCCAAGCTACTATCAACGCCTCAACGAGGAACCAGAAAGCTGGTAGTTTAAACTTGTCTCCACGGGCCAGTGCCTCGCAATTTTTTAATCGAAGAGAGCAAGAAGAAATTGCTGAGGAAGGCTTAAGAGCGGCTGAAGCACATAGGCGGAAAATAGAAAGCCCAGATATTGTTGATACTCGAAAAGGTGAGGAGGACACGTCATATGAAGAACGACCAGTGAAAAAAGTAAATTGCTCTGGCACCACCAACAAAGCGCTTACCGTTTTAAGTGGTTTTGCCGGCGGTACCCTTGAATGTAGCAAGGGCAGCGACTACGACCGCTTTATTGAGGCTCGCGTCGCTAAAGAGCCAGTGAAAGACTAGCCGCTTAGACTCTAAGACCCTTTGAGTCCTTCTGATTAATTAGGCATTTGCCGCTTGGCGTAGACGACGTTTCATGATGAGCGCTGGCACAGCATTGCTAATTAGCGCGCCTACCATAATAAGTACAATTGCTATTGAAATGGCGGTGGACAGTGTACTTATTCCAAACAAAAATAGCGCAATACTGGAGATAACAGGTGTAGCAAAGCTTAGGCTCGCCAACAACTGGCGATTACCAAATTTAAGCCCAATATCCCACAAGTAAAACGCGCCACCTACAGGCCCAAGTCCTAGTAATATTGCACTTGCCCAAGCGTTAAATGAAAGGTCCCAATGGCTCGACTCTAGAGTTAGGTGGGAGCCCAGCGCTAGCACTGCTACTGCAATAGATATCCAGCCAATGTCTTCAACATCGCTTTTTGTGCCCGCCATAAACCACGAATAGCCCGACCAAATTAAGGCGCAAATAAATGCCAACCCGTAACCCAGTGTAAATTCGCTATTAAACTGAATGCTTTCCCCCCCTGTAACTAAAATTCCGCAACCAATAAAACCTAGTGCACCTCCAATTACAGCAAACAACCGTTGGTGCGCGTTAGCCACTGCAATACCCAGCAGTAACGGCCATAGATAGGCAATAAGACTTGCTTCAATAGGCGGTGCATAACGAAGGGCTAGAAAATAGCAAAAGTGAAATCCGAAGAGACCGCTGGTAGCCACTATCCATTGGGTAAGTGTTAGTTTAGGTAATGTAAATAACGGCTCTCGCTTAATTAATCGCTTTAAAAAAAGCAATAGCGCAGAAACTGAAAAACAGATAAAAAGCAGCTGAAAAGGCGGCACTGACGATGCGTAAACACCCAACACAGCTAATACGCCCCACGAAATTATGGCCACAAGCCCTATAAACGTTGCCATTACTTGCCTATTTTTAAAATTCAAGAAGCCTAAGCATAACTGTAATTGTATATTCTATCTGTGCAGAAAAGACGGTGTGGTTGATTTAAAAGCCTGATTTTCAGTTAAACTTTGCTGCGTTAATGAATACTGCGCTTTCACATATTTTGCGGGCCATTATTTTTCGGGCAAATACTACGGGAATAAATACTTAGCTTATGAAAGGAACTGATCATAGTTACCTTCCTGGCTATCGACGCTTAAAGTGCGTGGGTGGCATACCCACATGGTGTTTAAACCGACGGGTAAACGCAGACACATCGTCATACCCCACGTTTACCGCCACGGCAATAACAGGCATATCTGTATTGCTCAGTAAGGCCCGTGCTTTCTCCATACGCACATTAATGAGGTATTCCCTTAGCCCCATCCCAGTAGCGGCTATAAAGCGCTTTTTAAATTGTGTTGCGCCCACACAGGCAATTTTAGCAAGGGACGTGATAGTGTGTGGGTAGGCGACATCTTGGTGAATGCAAGAAAGCACTGGGATTATACGCTTATCAGTGGCGACACCGCGTTGCTGCTGGGCTAAAAGTGCCGAGAACAAACTTAACATGGCGTCATTCTCATCATCAGTGATGTGATGCGTTAATTGCACTTCCACATACGCTAAAAACGCCTGCATGGGTGTGCTTATTTGAAAAATGGGAGCGCCTTTAGCGGGGTCAGAGGCATTAGCGGATAAGGAGCCTTTAACGGATAAGGAGCCTTCAGCGGGTAAAGAGCCTTCTTCAAATAAATTGCCGCCAGCAATATTGTCCGGCACCGATTGCAAGTCCGCTACAATGAACTTCGCCTGCTCATCAGCAGTAAAGCCATGAATGGCACCAGGTGCTATACAAATCCCCTCTCCTACTCCAACGCACCCACTGAAAGTATTAAGCGATATATCGATATGCCCGTTAAGTGGCAATACTAACTGGTAATAGTCATGAGCGTGCATACACATAGTGCGAGTATAAGAACGAATAGATAATGACGGCTTCACGATACCTCACAGTCATACATAGTGCTTTAAGCTTACGTGCCTCTTATAAAAGTCATTAGGGCGCAAAAACTCAATACGTTAAAAATTAGCTATTACTTTTTATACCTTAACATTGCCAACCTATGACAGTGCAACGTATGCTGCATTTTTGGTTTTTGAAAGGAATGTGACGTGGCCGCTGCGAACTTATTAGCCCTTCTCGATGATATCGCAACATTAATGGATGACATTGCTGTTATGTCGAAGGTGGCAGCAAAGAAAACTGCTGGTGTTTTGGGGGATGATTTGGCGCTTAACGCTAACCAAGTACAGGGCGTGAAAGCTGACAGGGAATTACCCGTTGTGTGGGCCGTAGCAAAAGGCTCATTGCTAAATAAAGTTATATTGGTTCCTGCCGCCCTTCTTATTAGCGCTTTTGTGCCCTCGTTAATCACCGTACTTCTTGTACTAGGTGGACTCTATTTGTGCTTTGAAGGGGCTGAAAAGCTGCTTCATAAATATTTACCTCATGATGATGAGTCAGCAGAACGTGAAGCCAGAATAAACGCCCTTGCTGATGAAAAAGTGGATATGGTCGCGTTTGAAAAAGAGAAAATTAAAGGCGCTATTCGTACCGACTTTATTCTTTCAGCGGAAATTATTGTGATTGCACTAGGGAGTGTAACGGATGCCACTTTTACCACTCAAGTAGGTGTATTGGTGGCGCTTAGCATTGCTATCACATTAGGGGTATACGGGCTGGTTGCTGGTATTGTCAAAATGGATGATGTAGGGCTGTATTTACTGCGTAAATCACTCACGGGTACCATGAACACCCTCCAACGCTTCTTTGGCCGTGCACTGTTAATAGCCGCGCCCATTTTGATGAAAACCCTTGCAATAGTTGGCACCATTGCCATGTTTTTGGTGGGCGGCGGCATTCTTACTCACAACATTGGTTTTCTGCATCACGCCGCAGTGTGGTTCAGCGAACTCGCGCCATCAATAACGACCGTAATGGCGATTGCTGCCGATGGTCTTGCAGGTCTAGTCGCTGGCGCCGTTTTAGCCATCATCTTCACCCTAGCTTCTCGCTTACGCAAAAACTAAATGGTGTGTTTAAGGGGTAGAATCACTGCCCCTTACGTTTATTTAGCCAAATATGTATCTACTTACCTTATCCATATTCTCTGCTTTGCTGTGTCCCGCTTTAATTTTCATTTCACACAATGATCAGCGTTAGTTATTTTGACCAAAACACATCTACAAACTAACTAAATATTAGTTAATTCGTTAATTGCGAAAACCTACCTTAAAAACAATGAAAATAAAATATAATAACAATCAACAACTTAACTAATTATAAAAAGATGGCACATCCCTCGCTATAAACTAATTGTTAATTGATAACGACTTAATAAATAACTGCCAAGCAGTCCGATTTAGTGCAGTGACTTACTTTTACTCATAGGAGATGAACCATGTTTACCAACAAAAAATTACTTACTGCGCTGATTCTAAGTACTGCATTTACAGCCACCACTGCAATGGCGGATGAACCAACAAGTAACCTACTATCGCAAACCGATTATTTAGTGGCTAGTGCAATGGCTGATGTAAAACAAGATATGACGATAGGCATCACGTATGACGTATTAACGGCCAGTCATACTTTTGAACCGGATGCGGCAGAAGCCAGCACTTTAATTGCAGATATTACGATTACGCCAATGAAAAGTGATGAGTTTCAAAACGATAACGACGCGTAAGGAGGCAGGTATGCTAACCGCTAGCGCATTATTTATGTTGGTCTTGGCACCCGTAGCAGCATTTGCACTTAGCGCTGTAGTGTTTTCAACAGCGCGATATATGTTAGACCAGTTTTAGTACTAATTTTAAAGTTTAGCCTACTCCCTGGGGCTTTTTCAGGAGGCAATAAAAAGCATATTGAGTTGGATGCTTTTTACTGCCTACCTGTTTTTTTATCCAAATATTCTTTCCCACCAGCTTTTCTTTTCGCCTTCTTTTTCTCCATCAGGCTTCACTGCTTTACCAGAACAATCTTGTTGCGCAGGCGGTAACGCATCTAGAATAGCAGGTACACTCATGCTTCCGGCACAACCGGCAATCACTACCGCGCCGGTCTTCGCGTCAAAGTGCGCAATACCCAAACCATCTGGAAAGCGGCGAGATAAAGACTTAGGTGACTGAGACTTCATATAATTAATAAACACCGGTAAGGCACCACTGGCACCGGTTAAATTTACTGGCAAGTTATCATCATTGCCGACCCACACAGTCACCACGTTGTTACGGTCAAAGCCGCTGAACCAACTATCACGATAATCGTCAGTAGTACCGGTTTTACCCGCCATATTCACGTTACCAAAGTTGGCACCTATTTGTTTTGCGGTTCCATCTATCGTGACTTTGTAAAGTGCATAGTTCAGTAAGTAAGTAGCAGCTTCATCGGTTCGCTGCGCATAAAATTCGGCCTTTTTCCATAACAGTGCATTGTCAGCGGTTACGACTGAGCTCACTGTATGAAGGGGAACATAGCGCCCGCCGTTCGATAATGTTTGGTACATTTGGTTGGTAACAAACGGCGTTAACTCTACCGCCCCTAACGTAAGAGAAGGCACTAAATTGACCTGAGAGGTAACGCCTAGTCGTGCAATCGTGTCAGCAATAACATCCAGCCCCACTTGCATGCCTAAATTAACGGTAGGCACATTCAAAGATTCAACCAATCCTTGAATAAGCGGCACTTGCCCTCTGAATTCTTTATCGTAATTTAACGGTGACCATTGCTGCCCATTACGGCTTTCTAGCGTAATAGGCTCATCTTCAAGTGGCGTGGCTAAATTAAACTGGGTTGGATCTTCAAGGGCTGATAAATACACCGCAGGTTTAATTAATGAACCGATTGGACGCTTCGCTCCTAACGCTCGGTTAAACCCTTTAAATGAGTAGTCTTTACCGCCAACAATGGCGCGCACTTCGCCTTTGGCACTGTCGGTCACAACCATCGCGCCTTGAAGGGGATTTTTTCTGTTCGTTTGTAAACTTGCAATCGTGCCAGAGAGGGCTTTTTCTGCCCGGCGCTGAGCCACGATATCTAACGTGGTAAACACTTTTACACCGGAGTCACGCAAGCTTGAGTCGGCTAGAATATCTGCAAGCTCTCGTCTTACCTGCTCCATAAAAGCAGGATGTTTGCCGCTGGCCAAACTAGCGCCACTGGCCAAACCTAACGGCATATTAATCGCCCGCTCATATTGGCTGCGGTCGATTTCATTTTCGTCAAATAACATACGCAACACCAAGTCTCGGCGCTCTTTGACGCGCTCGGGGTGTTTACGTGGATTGTAATAAGAAGGGCCTTTGATAATAGCCACAAGCGTTGCTATTTCAGTTGTGCTTAGTTCATTTGCTGGGCGGTCGAAGTAGAAATAACTAGCCAGCCCGAAACCGTGCACCGCCATGTCTCCATTTTGTCCTAAGAAGACTTCATTTAAATAGGCTTGAATGATTTCCGACTTGGAATACCTGGCGTCTATGATCACCGCCATAATGGCTTCTTTCGCTTTACGCACAATCGAGCGCTCACGGGTTAGAAACATATTTTTGACTAATTGCTGGGTAAGCGTGCTACCACCTTGTACGGTTCTGCCCGCCGCAATATTTGCTAATAGCGCCCGTAGTATTGATAAAGGCGCTACACCGTGGTGATTATAGAAATTGCGATCTTCCACCAGCGTTAACGCTTTTGGCAGCATATCGGGAATAGTATCCAGTGTGACCAACATTCTGTCTTCCTGACTACCGCTGACCATGCGCGTAACTAACCATGGCTCAAGTTTTACAGTGCCAAATGGGCGAGTTTGCGTTCTGTCTTGAATCAGACTAATCCGACTGCCTTGCCAAGTTATCTCTAAGTGACGAAGCCCTTCTGCCCCTTCAGGGAAATGAAACGCACGGCGCTGAATATTTAAAATGCCATTTCGAAAACTGTATTCACCGCTACCATCTGCTTCATTAACTTTGCGATACCCCAACAAGGTTAATTCATCAATTACTTCGGTGGGGGTAATTTCCTGCCCTTTACTGAGTTCTAAGGGGCGGGCAAAAATCTGTGCCGGAACTTCCCATTTATTACCTGAGAACTCATGTTTAATCTGCGCATCTAAATAAAAAGCATAGGCTCCAAGTACCACAACGCCTACTAAGAATAAACGTAAGAAGAGTTTCATTATTGAAAAAGATTTAGGCTTGGATGCCGCTTTAGTCTGTTTTTTTGCCACTTTTTTAGCCACTGAAAATGCCATGATACGAAGCTGAAAAATTGTGCAGCTTTCTGCGCACAATTTCCAGCGAATGCTGAAGAATATTGGTGAAGCATATAAACAACTGCATGCTACACACTCTGAAGTTAGCGAACACTACCACTGCTCCTTCTTGGCAACAACTACAAAAATAGCGCCACGTTAAAATCAATCGTTTCAATGACGCCATACGTAGTAATGTTGAATATCTACACTCAAGGAGAAATTATGACATCTGAAAATAAGGCGAGCTCTATTGCCAATATGGAAGGGTTACAATCGGCTATCGTAGCGGGAGAAAAGGCCAGAGTGAAAGAGCTGTTAGAGGGTCGTTCGTTAGATGAACTTCAAAAAGGGTATTTAATCGAGCTTGCTGAATTAAACAACGATGGCGACATTGTTGGTATTTTAAAACAAGCGCCTACAGCATAACGCCCCAAGGTAGGTTTACATATTGTTACGTATCATCTGCCATAAACCTTAGCGCATCATTGAATTATACTCGCGTTTTACAGTCACATTGAGATAGCATGTGTGCTCGCAATACAGGAATTGAATTATGGGTTTAAAGGGTAAAGGGAATCAGTGGGTCACTGCAGCATCAATGATGTCAGCACTGCTATCAGGGCTTTGCAGCACGACTGCAATGGCCGATGAGGCGTTTTCCGTGTGTACCTCTCAACTTGCCAACAAAGCACTTGAGCAAGGTGTCAGTCAAGACACTGTCGATACCATTTTCCCCTCATTAGTATACCAAGCTCGTGTAATAGAGCTTGATAGAAGCCAACCAGAATTCGTGCAAACCTTTCCGGGCTACTTTAGTAAACGTGTAACCGATTGGCGCACGAATAAGGGCAAGGAAATGTACGAAAAGCACAAGGACTTGTTGCACAAATTAAGTGACAAGTACGGTGTGCCGCCGCACTATTTGCTTGCCTTTTGGGGGCTTGAAACTAATTTTGGTAATTACAAAGGCAAAATGCCTGTTCTTGATTCATTAGCCACGCTTGCTTGCGATCCCCGAAGAAGCGAATACTTTACCCAAGAGCTTTTGGTTGCAGTGAAATTATTTGAGCGTGAGTCACTCACCCGTGAGGAAATGGTAGGTTCTTGGGCTGGCGCTATGGGTCATACCCAATTTATGCCGTCAGCTTATACCCATTACGCGGTAGATGGCGACAATGACGGTCAAATTAACTTATGGAATAGTGAAGAAGATGCACTAACCTCTGCGGCCAACTTTCTTGCAAGTTTAGGCTGGCAACGAGGCTTTCGTTGGGGTCGGGAAGTGCAGCTTCCAGAGAACTTTGATTATCAACTCTCTGGTTATAAAAACCGCCGTACTCTAGCCCAGTGGAATGAACTTGGCGTGAAACAAGCCGATGCTAGCCCATTAGGCGACGACGATACCAAAGCATACGTGGTGGTTCCTGCAGGACATGCCGGCCCCGCGTTTGTGGGTTACCAAAATTTTCGCGTGATCATGCGTTGGAATAATTCAGAGTTTTACGCTATTGCGGTAGGCGTATTAGCCGATAGAATTTCAGGCGCATCCGGGATTATTGCTCCCCTTCCTGATTTACCCGCTTACAGCCGCAACGATATTATTGGCTTACAGAAAAAACTGAATGACCGTGGCTTCGATGTTGGTACCCCCGATGGAATAATTGGCCCTGCTACCCGCGAAGGTATTCGCAACTATCAAATAGCAAACGATATGATTGCTGACGGCTTCCCGGGCCTTAACGTGATGCAGTCTTTAAACTTAGTTGATAAGAGTGCTTAGCCGCTTTTAAAAGGCTTTACTTGCCCCCGTTAGCCCATCGCCTTCTTTGTTTTGGCGGTGGGTTTAGCGGTAGCTGGTTCGTCTGGCCAAAAGTGCTTGGGGTAGCGTCCTTTCATTTCTTTTTGAATCGCTAAATAACTGCCTGTCCAGAACCCCGCTAAATCTTTAGTGGTTTGAAGTGGTCGTCCTGCTGGCGACAATAGCTCATAAACAATATTGGTTCTGCCACCCGCCACCGTCAGTGTGGCAGTTTGGCTATACATCTCTTGCATCCTAACGGCTAACACCACATCACCGTTATCGCGATACTCAAGTGCAGCATCACGCCCTGTGGGTATCGGTAAATGAGTTGGTAATAGTGAAGCAAGGGCATCTTGCTGCGGCCAACTAAGTGCATTATTTAGCGTATTTTTCCATGGCAACTTTTGTAGTTTCGCCAAAGACTCACATCGACTTAAAGGCTCAATTAATGCCTCTTTTGCATTGTGCATTAATGCCGGCAAAGACTGAGGCCACGGGTCTGGTTTATCGAACGCCTGCGGCTGAGGTAAATTCAACGAAGCAGCAAGTTTAAGTCTGTTCCACCATTGCCAGTCACCTTCAGTGAGTGGCCACTCACTTACTGGAATGTTCTCTAAATATTCAAACCATGCATAAGCAGTCTGTTTTTTCCAAAAGCGATTATCTTGCTGTTTCTCTTGCCCTGATACGGGCTCACTGGCTAAGTCGATGGCATGAAAACCGGTAATCACCCGTGCTTCCATAGCCTTTTTTGCCACGTTGTAACGTACTTGCTTTTTGCTAGTAAACTCATTTGGGAACACGGCACGAAGCAGGGCTTCATTAATCGGCTGGACTAACCTGAACTTCACCGTATTTCCGGTTTGCTGACCATGTAAAACGGCCAACCACTGTTCAGGGGAATGCTGCTCTAATTCGCCCCCCTTGCCACTGGCGAGCTTATATCCACTTTGCTGAGGCTTTCCTTGCATATTTCCTTGCAGGGTCCCTCGTATAGCACCTTGTGTAGCCCCTTGTCCGCTTTGCTTTCCATTTACTTTTCCGTTGGCCTTATCAGGTGCTTGCCCCCGATAAAACGCCACCCGCTGAGGAAAGGCAATGGCAATACAAAGCGCCAATGCTTCTTCGTCTATACCGTTAATGTCCAAATCGTTCGCCGTAAGACCAACATATCTTGCATATTTAGATGCTTGCTGATGAAGCTGTTTGCGCGCTTGACCATCAAGATTCAACAGCGCATCAATGACATAGGTTTGTGTAAACTGTCCAGCTAGGTTTTCGGCCAATGCCACCACAAAAGGCGCAGCACATTTAAGTTTCCTTTGCAGTGCAGGCTCTACCCCTTCAACACCTTGCTCGCAGCGTATTAACAAATTCGCCAAATTCGGATGGCAGGGTATGTCGGACAGTTTACGCCCATAGGAGGTAATTATTGGGTTGTCATCAAGATCTCTAAGAGCATCTATGGCGGTTAAGTTATTACTAGCCACCTTCAGCTGTGCATTAGTTGGCTGGGTTAACATCGCCAACGATGAGGGCGTAGCGCCCCATTGCAAGGCATCGAGCAATAAGGACGAAACATCTTCTCGTAATACTTGCGGAGCATTATGCTGCGCCATACGTTCAAAACTACTTTGGCTACATAGACGGTAGCAATCGCCCGCGCTAACGCGTCCCGCTCGCCCAGCCCGTTGAATAGCCGATGCTCGGGATATACGCTGTTGCATTAACTGGGTAAAACCACTGGAAGGGTTATATTGCGCTTGATTCTCCCACATACTGTCTACCACCACCTTAACCCCTTCTATGGTTAAGCTTGTTTCGGCAATATTGGTGGCAAGAATAATTTTACGTCGTCCTTGTGGATCAGGGTTGATAGCGGATTGTTGGGCTTCTTTGCTCATCGCCCCAAAAAGTGTGTGCAATGCCACATCATATTTATCTTCCAGCGTAGAAAGTCGTTGTGCCACCCCTCGAATGGCTCCGCTTCCTGGCAAGAAGACCAGTACATCACCTTGGTGTTGAGAAAACGCTCGGGTAGTCATTTCTGCGGTGGCGCTAACCACCTCATGGGCGAGCACATCTTTGCTGTAATGCATAGTAACGGGGAAAGTTCGCCCTTCTGCATCGAGGTTGATTGCGGGCACAGCCCCGTGATTATTCATTAATGCAGTAAGCGGCTCTACATCAAGGGTGGCCGACATCACCACTAGGCGGAGATCTTCTCGCAAGCCAGCTTGTACGTCGAGGGCTAGCGCTAAACCGAAGTCGCTATGAATGCTGCGCTCATGAAATTCATCAAATATAATGGCCGATACCCCAGCAAGTTCAGGGTCAGACTGAATCATTCTGGCGAGTATACCTTCGGTAATGAGTTCAAGGCGGGTGTTCTTTCCTACCTTACTTTCACCTTTAATACGGTAACCTACTGTGTCGCCCACTTTTTCATTAAGTATGCCTGCCAGATAATTCGCCAAATTCCTTACGACTACGCGGCGAGGCTGCATCAACAACACTTTGCCCTGTGGTATCGCGCTTAACAGAGAAAGTGGTAGCACCGTAGACTTACCTGCACCCGGCGGTGCACCTATGATAAGGTTGTTTTCACTAATCGCCTTATTAACGGGTTCAATAAGCTGGGCGGCGGGTAAATGTAATAACGGCTGTAACATAAAGGTTTGCAATACCTAGATAAACTTCTCACACTATTGTACTTGAATTTACCTGTAGCAGAAGTTTTGCATTGCGTTAAAACAAGCACTGCTAGACTAAGCACAGCTAAATAGAGACACCTGACGATATGTCCATTTGGGTTTAAACAATTTTCTATTAACTAGGGCGTGTTGACTTCATTACACGTAGATAGAGGAGTGGGTATGCGTTGTTTCATTGGTTTAGATTTACATTCAACAGAAAAGTTAGCCCTTGATAGTTGGCGGCAACAAGCCCTCCCAGAGGTGACAGCCCGCAACATGTTCAATCTTTCTGAGGGCCGAGCCCACAATGAAGTTAGAGGGAGCGAAAGCAGGCGAAGCAAGGGTAAAGAGAGCAAAGGTAAAAGGCGTGACTCAGGCGCATCCCAACCTTATGCGGTTAACGCAGCCAATTACCATATGACCTTAAGTTTTCTCGGTCACATTACTCACCGACAACATGAGGCGTTAGTCGCCGAACTAGATACGCTAGTTCATGCACCTTTTTCACTAACGTTAGACACTACAGGTATTTGGAACGGCCCTAAGATTCTCTTTGCCGCACCACAATCACCGCCAGCAGAGCTCATGGCCTTAGCAAAATCTACCCGCAAGGCCGCCAGATCAGCAGCTATAGAGGTTGATGGTAAAGCTTTTTCGCCCCATGTTACTGTTATTCGAAAAGCCACGGCAGCGCTTCCTGTGCCTTTGTATACACCTCATATAGAGATGCACGCCTCGGCGTTTCACCTTTTTGAATCCGTCTCTACACCGCAAGGGGTTACATACCCCGTTAGGCAAAGTTGGAATTTAAAGCACAATATGTCAGTGCGTGAGAAGCTACGCCGAGGGATTAATGATGAGTAGTTAGTTAACGATCATTCATCGGGTGATATTATTTATAGCTAAATAGCCTATTTCAGTTAGGTTTTTTCACCCCAAAAACCTTTACTTCACTGGCGTAGCTGGGTAAAAAGGGGGTCTTATTTAGTGAGACCTCAATTCCATGCAACAAACGTTTCGATTAGTAATAGATTGCCCTGACCAAATTGGCTTAGTTGCCAGTGTTTCTCAGTTTTTAGCTAGCCATGGTGCCACCATCGTTGAAGCTAACCATCACACCGATTTACAAACCGGTAGATTCTTTATGCGCCATGAAATTGGTGCCGATTCTATTGGGTTAGATTACGACAGCTTTTTAGCAGAATTTGCGCCTTTGGCGAACGAATTTCAAATGAATTGGAAACTCTCTGATTCGGGTAAGAAGCAGCGCGTTGCCTTACTGGGTAGCGTGGAATCTCACTGTATGGTTGATTTACTGCATCGCTGGCACACCGGTGAGCTTGATTGCGATATACCGTGCATTATTGGCAATCATCCACAAATGAAGCAATTTGCCGATTGGTATAAAGTGCCGTTTCATTGGGTAGACTTTAAAGCGCTGGGTAAAGAAGCGGCTTTTGCGCAAATCTCAACCTTATTGGAAGAGTATAAAATTGACCTGACAGTACTTGCCCGCTTCATGCAGATTTTGCCAGATACGCTATGCCAACAACTCCAAGGTAAAGCAATTAACATTCATCATAGCTTCTTACCGAGCTTTGCAGGGGCTAAACCCTATCAACAGGCATACGATCGCGGCGTTAAGTTAATTGGGGCAACCTGCCATTACGTCACCAAAGACCTAGACGAAGGCCCAATTATTGAGCAAAGCGTTAAGCGCATTAGCCACAGTGATAGCGCGGTTGATATGGTTAGAAAAGGAAAAGACTGTGAAGTAACTGCTCTTGCCCATGGCGTGCGTTACCATTTAGAAGATCGCGTAATTATTCATCGCAATAAAACCGTGGTGTTTGCGTAAGACACTGCTTTATAAATATCGCAGCAAGATAAAAAAGCCAGACGAGAGTGACTCGTCTGGCTTTTTTAATTCTGACAGGCATGAACACGTTTACTTTGTGCGCTGTAACCTGCGTACAGAGCTCAATTTCAGCCTTTAGCGCTCACCCTCTTTTGTAGCCCAACTTGGCCGATTGTTTTGCTTTATACCGACAATGCAGCAAGTTGCTTGCGTAACTTAACGTAATACCACGCATTTGAAATAGCGAATAAGGCTTCGGTAATCGCCAGACCCCATGTTTGAGTAGCCACGCCGTATACCGTAAAGTTTACTGAGCCAATTATCATACAAGTACGCAGCCCTGCTTCTTTACAGTGTAACTCACCAAAGCGATATACCATGAAAGTCAGTACTGGCATAAGTTCTAGTAGCCCAGTCTTACCCGTAAGGGTGTTAATACTCGCCACTAGCACGGTCATCAGCGTCAGAATAATATAAGTGGCGTACGCGGGTAAAAGTTTCTGAGTAACAATACGATATGTTGTGCTTAAGCCTGCCACCGTAATAACAACCGCCCCACCCCATGCTTGCTCGAAGGCAAGTAAACTGGCAAGTGCTACACACAACCCTAAATTCAATAATAAAAGCTTACGCTCTGTATTGGACCAAAACGAACCAATAGCAAACAATACAGGGATTGTATGAAGCAATAATTCAAACACGCCAATGCTCCTTTATAGATAACAAATGAGGCAAAAAGTAACCGTTAATTAATGGCGCGAAGTGTAGTGATTAACTTAAAACTTTCAATGGTTTTTTTGGGCTTTTCGATGAATGCCATTTAGGTGCTACGACTCGCATTCTCGTTGGTCTAGCGGGTTATTACGTTAAGAGACATTTAAGTTAGTTTTACAATGGCATAGTATTGATTGTGTGAGATTTTAATTAACGCTTCAATCGCTAGTATTGATCTGCGCTACTAGGGCGGGTTGACCTAACGACAAGAAAAATAAAAGAAATCATAATAAGACAGGAAATAATAATGGGAAAATTTAAAACGTCGCTTACCGCGATGGCGGTAGTGCTTGCACTCGGTGCTTGTTCTGAGCAAAAAGCGCCTCAGACAACGTCAGTAGATACTACTGAAGCCCCCGCAATGCAGGAAAAACAACAGTTCGACAACGTACTCCTTCAAGAATTCAAAGGCCCCTACGGCGGCGTTCCGGCTTTCGATAAAATGAAACTGGAAGATTTGAAACCGGCCCTTGAAAAAGCAATGGAGCTAAATCTTAAAGAGATTGATGAAATTGCGAATAACCCCGAGCCACCTACGTTTGAAAACGTAATTGTGGCTATGGAACGTTCAGGTAGCGAGCTTAGCCGCGTATTTCGCTACTACGGCATTTGGAGTGCGAATAAATCTAGCCCTGAATTTCGTGCTATCCAAGTAGAAATGTCGCCCAAGTTATCCGCATTTTCTACCAAAATCACACAAAACGAAAAGTTATTCGAGCGTGTTAAAGCGGTTTATGAATCAGAAGAACTATCGACATTAACCGAAGAAGAACAGCGCATTACTTGGATGACTTATAACGACTTCGCCCGCAATGGCGCGACGTTGGACAGCGAAGCGAAAAAGCGCTATGCAGCCATTAACGAAGAGTTAGCAACCCTCTATACGTCGTTCTCAAATAACGTACTGGCGGATGAAGAGAACTACGTAACCTATATTACTGAAGACCAATTAGGTGGCTTGCCTGAATCTTTCGTAAAAGGCGCTAAATCTGCCGCCCAGAGCCGTGGTGAGCCGGATAAATATGCAATAACAAACACCCGTTCTTCAATGGATCCGTTCCTAACCTACTCTACTAACCGTGAATTACGCGAAAAAGTATGGAACACCTATTACAGCCGTGGCGATAACGCTGATGAGTTCGACAATAACGAAACCATTAAGCGCATTTTAACCTTACGTGATGAGCGCGTTGAATTACTCGGGTATGAAAACTATGCCCAGTGGCGCTTAGAAGACCGTATGGCAAAGAACCCTGAAAACGCCATGGATCTTATGATGAAGGTTTGGCCCGCTGCCATTGCACGTGTTGAACAAGAAGTGGCCGATATGCAAGCCATTGCTGACGCTGAAGGCGCTGATATCACTATTGCCCCGTGGGACTATCGTTTTTATGCCGAGAAAGTTCGCCAAGCCAAGTACGACCTAGACTCAAACGAAGTGAAGCAATACCTGCAGCTAGATAAACTGCGCGATGCTATGTTCTACGTTGCTGGTCGTTTGTTTAATTTCAACTTTACCCCAGTGGAAGAAGGTAAAGTGCCTGTATTCCACGAAGACGTTAAAGTATGGGAAGTGACCGATAAAGATTCCGGTGAACACATTGGTTTATGGTACTTAGATCCGTTTTCTCGCAAAGGTAAACGCTCTGGTGCATGGGCCACAACCTATCGCTCGTCAACAACCTTCGACGGCAAAAAGACGGTGTTGTCTTCTAACAACTCTAACTTCGTAAAAGGGGCTGAAGGCGAACCCACTCTCATTTCATTTGATGATGCAGAAACCTATTTCCACGAATTTGGTCATGCACTGCATTTCTTATCTGCTGATGTGAAATACCCTTCTTCACACTCAGGCGTACGTGATTACACTGAGTTCCAGTCGCAACTATTAGAGCGCTGGTTAACCACCGACGAAGTTATTAATCAATTCTTAGTACACTATGAAACGGGTGAACCTATTCCTGCTGAACTTGTTGCTAAGATTAAGAAGGCATCAACCTTTAATGAAGGCTTCAAAACCACTGAATATATGGCTTCTGCTATCATGGATTTGAAGTACCATACCACTGATCCAGCGACTATTGAGCCCGATACCTTTGAACGTGAAGAGCTTACAAAACTCGGTATGCCCGAAGAGATTGTTATGCGTCACCGCACACCTCACTTTGGTCACGTGTTCTCGGGTGAAGGTTATGCCGCCGCGTATTATGGTTATATGTGGGCAGAAGTGCTGACCGCTGATGCATCAGAAGCCTTTATGGAAGCACCGGGTGGATTTTACGACGAAGAAGTGGGCAATCGCTTAGTGAAGTACCTCTTTTCGGTTCGTAATGCGATGGATCCAGCTGAAGCTTATCGTAAATTCCGTGGCCGCGATGCCAAAGTTGACGCATTAATGCGCGACAGAGGTTTTCCAATCCCCGAAGATAAAAGCAAAGACAAAAGCGAAAATTAATCGTTAAACCTACCTAAACAAGCCGCGAAGTTGAGAAATTCACCTCATTTCGCGGCTTTTTCTTGACCTTTCGGTCAATTTAACTTCAAAATCAATTTATCGGTTTTATACGTCGATAGTATAATACTTCGCGTTTTTCTGCCGATACAAAAACATAATAAAAATAAAGCTAGTGCGAACTACCTCTCCTCGTGTTTCATCACGTGATTAATAACCTGCAACTAAGCAGTAAAGTAGACGCTAACAGTAATAACCCAACGCCCAAGACGTGACTGTGCCTGCAGTGCAGCGTCGTTATTTCAGCAGTCCACATATGGTCGGAAGTTATGACTTTGAGTATTAAACAAAAATTAATTATTTCACTAATGGTCGCCGTGCTGGCTGCCTCAATCTTGGTGGGTTCAATTAGCCAGTGGATAGCCCGAGACTTAGTTAAAGAAAACATGGAGCAGCTTCAACTTCCTTCACTGTTGAAGCAAATAGGGAATCAGGTCGATAGAGAAGCCAGTGTGATGCTTTCTGTTGCCCATGGTATTGCATCCAATCCTGACATTTTAGCTTGGTCAGCCGCTGGCGCTGATAGTTCAGGTGAAAAGCGACTTATCGCTTATCTGAACGATATCGTGAATTTCAACGACTTAACCGTAGCCTCTTTCGTCGATAGAAAAACCACTAAGTATTGGAATCAAGACGGTTTTTTACGAGTGCTGAAAAACGATGAATTCGATGGATGGTTCTTTGCTTACCGTGATAGTGGTACGCCAATTTCACTTAGCTTGTATAACGAACCTGGCCAAGGTTATAGATTGTTCGCTAACTTCCAACAAACCGCAGGCCGAGGCATGTCTGGAGTTGCGAAGTCTGTTGACGAGCTATTAGATATTATTAACGCGGTAAAAATTGCTCAAACCGGCTTCGTGTATTTAGTTGATGGCGAGGGCACTATTATTGCCCACCCTGATACTAGCCTTTTAGGAAAATCCAAACTAAGCGCCATTAGTGGCACAAATGCTTCGCGGACTTTACTGCAACAACGTGATTTTGCGATGGCAACCAGTGAAGTAAACGCCGATGACGTCCTTTTTGCTAGTACGTATGTAGAAAAATCCGGTTGGTACGTGGTGGCGCAAGTACCCGAGCAAGAGCTTTATGCCTCATTAAATGCAGGCAGTCGTCAGATCATTTTATGGTCTATTGCCATCGCGGGCCTGTTTGCGCTGCTTGGAATTTGGCTGGCATCGTCTCTCACCAAACCTATCGAATCTCTAGCTGATATTTTCCAGCAACTTGATAAAGGACAAGGCGATTTACGTTCAAGAATTGACGTACCAGAACAAAAAGAAACCGCTCGACTGGTTGAAGGCTTCAATAGTTTTATCGATCATCTTCACAGTACTATTGCATCGGTAGCTAAAACTAGCCAAGCCCTTAAAGCCTCAGCTCAAGAAGTGGCCAGCCAATCTCAGCAAAATGAACGTTCTACTCGTAGTCAGCGAGACCAAACCATGCAGGCCGCAACAGCGTTAACTGAAATGGGCAGCACGGTCACTGAAGTCGCACAGTCTGCTACTTATGCTGCGCAAAATGCGAATCGTGCGACTGAAAGCTCGCAAGAAGGCCGCCTATTTACTCAAAAAGCGGTGCACGCAATATCGAACCTTTCTTCCCAAGTAGAAAGTGTGTCTGAGGTTATCCAGTCTCTTGATGAGCACACTGCGGCTATCGGCGGCATACTTGATACAATTCGCAGCATTTCAGAGCAAACTAATTTACTTGCGTTGAATGCAGCGATAGAAGCCGCTCGGGCTGGCGATCATGGCAGAGGCTTCTCGGTTGTGGCCGATGAAGTTCGCACACTGGCTCAGCGTGCAGCTGCCGCCACCGATGAGATACAGATCAAGATTGATAAGTTCCAACTCGACTCCAAAACGGCAGTTTCTCAAATGCAAGATAGCAAAGCTCAAACCAAAGACGTGGTTGGCGCTACCGATGATATCGATAAACTTTTGCAGAAAATTGCCGAGGAAATCGTGCTGATTAATGATGTGAATACCCAAGTGGCCACCGCTACAGAGCAACAAGCGACCGTCGTTGAAGATATTAGCCGGAGTATTAATGAGATAAGTTCATCGAGTGATGAAACCCTTAATGCCACACATGTGTTAGTAGGCGTTAGCGAGAAGCTAGACGAACTAGCAAACGAACTGGCTCAAGAGGTTAGTCAGTTTAAGTTATGAGATTAGTTTTATTTCAATACTGCTTGGCTAGAACGCAATAGCGTATTGCAGTTTAACTTGGTTGTCGTGGGCTTTGCTCCACGGCAACTGGATTGTTGCGCTGTCCGACTTCCATGACTCTCTAGAAGCCGCAACCGTGAGCGTGTGTCTTTCTTCCATTAGAGGAACTTCAAAATACACACTAGCCGTCGTACTAGTAGGGAGTTGAATCACTTCGGCAACGGGAATGGAAATTTCATGTTCAGGACGAATTTTGTGGCTTAACCCAACCCGGTAACTTCCTTTATCCCACCAACTCACCACCTCAAATTCATGGCTTTTAACCCGCTGAGCGAGTACCCCATAATCGAGTAAGCCTTTGTTATAGTGAACAATGGCTTCCACATTGAAGCGTTTAGTGAATTGCTGATTGACCACTAACTGATATTGCTTCTGCTTACAGCCTTTAAATCTAATTTTGTTTTTAGATAACGCGATGGAAAAAGTATCATCCAAACTTACATATTCACTCAACCACTGTTCAGCATCTTCTATCGCTGAGGCAGAGACAGATATCGATACCCATGCACTTTGAAGCGCTGTAAGCATCACTATAAGCTGAGAGAATCTACGCATTAAACCGGTTACCTAATATGCAAAAGCAGAGTAGAACCTTATATAACCACGAAGTGTAAAACGTGGGAATTAGCCATTATGCTAACTCCCGTCAAGTGATTAAAATATAGACTAATTTATTTTTGAATGATTTTAACTTCGGTAAGCGATGCCTTGCGATGCCCAGCAGCTTCTTCTGAAAACCAGTAATTGCCGTTGTCATCAACACATACACCCTCTACTTGTTTATAAGCAGGTAACGGCCAGATATTAATAGGAACAAACTGATTATCAACCTGGGCCATGAAAGTATCAAAGTTCCCAAAGGGGTCAGATTTATAGCCCACAATGACGTATAGATTACGAGCGGCATCGTAATCTGCGCCAGTAATAACACCCGGTAAACCTTCGATATGCGCAAACGCGGTTAGTGTCTGGGGCTCTGTAGATTCATTAACTTCATACACTTTAGCCACACCGGTACGCCAGCTTTTCGAGAACAGTATTAACTTTCCGTTGGCATACGTCATGGCCTCTGAATCAAAGTCATGGGCATAAGGCATGTTGCTACTTGGATTGTTGCCTTCATAGGCTACTGTCATTGTGACTATATCGTTAAGGTCATTTTTATTGACCTTATATATAGTAAGACTCTCACGACGGCCCTTGTTGTTGCCAACATCCGCAACATACCAATGCGTTGAACTTGCTGTAACCGCTTCCCAATCGATATTGTCTAACGCCATTCTATCGGTTTTAATCACCTTGCCTTCATAAGATAGATGAAACAATTCCGGTTTGTTTCCAGAGTCGTTCAAACTAACGAGCGTTGAGGCATTACAAAACAGCCCCGACGTCTCTTCTAATACGTCAGGAAGCACCGTTAACTTACCCACAGATATTTTAGTCTGAGCTTCAGGGTATGAAGCAGCACAACCAGTAAGTAACGAGAGCGAAAAAAACGTAGCAACTGCTACAGGTAAAAATGAGTGATTAAGCAACGTAGATAGTCCGTTGATAAGGCGCTCTTTGGCGCGTAATTAATGAAGTCTTAAAATACTATGCTTCCCCTTCCACGACAACGTTGAATATAAGCGAATTGATCCCTTATAGGCTAAACTCTGTTTTAATTACATGGCGCTTATACGAAAGTCTCTGTCGGCTTGTAGATAAGTTGCTATATGATGGAACCGCATAACAAGATGAGTATGGCTACATACTCACAATTATATAAATAAGGGAACACGCATTGTCAGATCCACTCATGTCTTTGGTTGCCGTTGGCTTATTGTCGATTAGCTGCCAATATCTCGCGTACAAAGTTCGTTTACCTGCCATCTTACCGCTTTTAATTGTAGGTATTGTGGTTGGCCCTGTATTTGGCGTGCTTGACGCAGACGCGCTTTTTGGCGACCTTTTGTTCCCAGTTGTATCGCTTTCCGTTGCTATTATTCTGTTCGAAGGTTCCCTTACCCTTAAGTTTGGTGATATTGCTGGTCATGGCAATATGGTTCGCAACCTATGTAGTGTGGGTGTGTTAGTTACCTGGGTTATTGCCGCTGTGGCGGCTCATTACAGCCTAGACTTGTCGTGGCAACTCTCTTTTTTATTCGGCGCTATCGTGACGGTAACCGGCCCCACCGTGATAGTGCCCATGCTGCGTACTGTGCGGCCTAAATCTAATTTGGCAAGTATCCTACGGTGGGAAGGCATTGTCATCGACCCCATTGGTGCCCTGCTGGCCGTACTCGTCTTTGAGTTTATCGTCGCCTCTCAAGGCAATGCTATTTCCCACACTTTTATCACCTTTGGAAAAACCATCGGAATTGGTTTCCTGCTTGGTTTTAGTTCAGGTTATTTGCTAGGGCTTTCTATCCGCAAAGATTGGATCCCGCATTACTTATTAAACACCGCGGTTTTAACCATTATTCTCGGCGTGTTTGCAGCGTCAAACTATGTTGCACATGAATCTGGACTATTGGCCGTTACCATTACCGGCATGGTATTAGCCAACATGAAGAACGTGGAAGTAGAAGACATTTTAGAGTTCAAAGAAACCTTAAGTGTGCTGCTCATCTCAGGCTTATTCATATTACTTGCTACCCGTCTTAGCCTTCAATCTATTGCGGATGTGGGCTGGGGAGCACTTATTGTCCTTGGCGCAATCATGTTCATCGCTCGTCCGTTATCGGTAGCAACGTCTTCTATTGGTACTGGTCTTAAACTTAATGAGTTGGCCTTGCTGAGCTGGATTGCACCTCGCGGTATTGTGGCCGCAGCCGTATCTGCATTGTTTTCTTTAAAGCTTGAAGAAATTGGCTACGAGGGTGCTGGCATTATCGTGCCTATGGTCTTTCTTGTGATTATTGCTACCGTCGTTGTACAAAGCCTTACTTCTCGAAGTGTCGCACAATTGCTGAAAGTTCGAGCCCCTGCCCCTACCGCTTACCTAGTATTCGGTGGCAGTAAGTTTAACCGTATGCTTGCTGATGAAATGATTAAGCAAGAGTTGAGCGTTACCGTTGCAGATACCAACTGGGATGCCATTCGTGAAGCCCGAATGATGGATATTCCTGTGTATTTTGGTAACCCCATGTCAGATCACGCAGCTCGTCATCTTGATATTGCCAGTTTTGGTACGGTGTTGATTATGTCACCTTACAAACAGCTCAATCCTCCCATCGCGTATCATTTTGAAAATACCATGGGCAAAGACAAAGTGTGGGCACTGACAAGTAACGAACAATCTACCCGTCCAAGTCACCAAGTCAGTGAACAATACGCCAAACGTCTTACCTTATTTGATGAAGGGGTGACTTATGGGTATTTGGCATCAGCGATTGCTCGTAACGCCAGTATTAAAACAACACGGCTTTCTGATGAGTTTACCTTCGCGCAATATAATGAAAAATATGGTGATAGAGCCACACCATTAATAGCCATAGATGTTGAAGGAAAAAGCTTCACGTTCGTGAATGGGAACAGCATTCATCCAAAGGCTGGGTGGCGAGTAATAAGTTTGATTTTACCTGAAGGTGAAGCAGTGTAAGAAGATGCTTGTGGGTTAAGATGGCACCCTGCCTAAGCAGGGTGCATCTCCCTGGAGAACGCGTAATCCAGTGCTTCTTCATGAGAAGCATAATTGTTTATATTTTACCGTAACTACGCTGTCGGCGTTATAAAAGCAAAGAGTAGACCACTTTGCATTTTCGAAATATTTTCAATAGTTTACGTATTTTTTAATAAAATAGCTGGCTTCCAAAGGGGGGCAAAGAAAAACCTTGGTGCAATGTGCGCACAACTTTGGTGAGCTAAAATTAACCAATTGATATTTATAAGTAAGGCTAAGCTACATTACGTTTTATAACCGCTAGCGTTTTATCTAATGCACCACTGTTTTCCTCTAAAACTTTCCGGCCGGCTTTTCCAGCTTCCTCACGTTTCATCGGGGCATTAATCCAAGCTTCACATTGCTGAGCAATTTCTTGTGCATTCGCTATTTTTGTAAGGGCTCCACGCGCTTCCAAATACTCACAAATTACTGGATTGTTATAGGTATGTGGCCCCATCATGATGGGAATAGAAAAGGCGGCTGGCTCTAACGCGTTATGCCCACCGCGATTTGCAATCGAGCCCCCTACAAATGCAAAACTAGCCACGCTATAAGCACTATTCAATTTGCCCATTTCATCGAGCAAAATAACTTTCGTCTCTGGCGATATAGCATCAATGTTACTTGTTCGAACGTATGCAAGTTCGTTTTGCTCTAATAGCTTAGCAACGGTATCAAACCGCTCTGGGTGACGAGGTACTAACAGCAAGCGAAGATTAACTGCGGTTGACGAGCCAAGTAGCTTCACGGCATCAATCATGGCTTGCTCTTCAAGATCGTGGGTACTGCCAGCAACTAATATTGGGCCGTCTGTGAGTGAAAGGCCCATGAACCCTATACTTTGATGCGATGTAGACGCAGCTTGGTCAAACTTAATATTATTAGTTTGAGTCATACGTGCTTCAGGCATACCTAGCGCAAGATAATTATTGTAATCACGCTGACCTTGAGTACATATATGAGAAAGTTTGTTTAGCATGGGTTTAAACAGTTTACCTATTTTCATGTAACGCTTAGCTGACCTATCTGTCATACGCGCATTAATCACCATTATCGGTATGTGGCGCTTCCAGCAAGCATGGATAAAGTTAGGCCATAATTCGACTTCGGTAATAAGCACCGCTTTAGGTTTAATGCGCTTTATCATTGCGGCCATCGCCGTATGCAAATCATAGGGCAAGTAAAAATGGTGTACCGTATTACCAAAAATATCCCGCACCCTTGCCGAGCCTGTGGGCGTAGTGGTAGTCACCGTAATCTGGGTATCTGGCTCAGCCTGAATGATGCGCTTTATTAAGCAAGATGCCGCCACCACTTCACCAACCGAAACACAGTGAAACAGGTAACCACCCGTTTTATGGGGTCTCGCAACAAAACCGAATCGCTCAAACCGGCGTTGGTTGTATTCTTTATTTCTTGTCGCACCTCGGCGCATTAGTTGGATAAATGCAAAAGGGATAATGCAAAACAATACACAGGAGTAAAGCCAGCGACACACATCTTCTAGTAATGTAGGTCTGTATTCGGCTTCTTTACCGCCTCTTATCATTAGTAATTCCTATTGTAATTCTTTGGTAGCCTGACTGGCTCACTACACAATAAATGAAATGCATAGCACTATGCTAGGTCGTCATCAAACTGACGTTATTATGTGTTTTACTCACCCATTATAACTCGTCTACATGTAAGTTTTATGTGCTCTACTGCAACCCAGCCGAACGTACTTTTAATCAGGCTTAGCGCTATTGGTGACATTGTAATGGCCTCAGGGCTTCCGTCCAGCATTAAAGAGGCTCTTCCTAATGCTCGAGTTACCTGGTTAGTTGAAAAACCGTATGCAGGACTAGTACAACACCACCCTTTTGTTGACGACATTCTCGTGTGGCCCAAAAGCGAATGGAAAGCGTTTGGTAAGAAGCGCGCCTATTGGTCTTTGTTCAAATCCGTTTGGGCATTTAGGCGACAACTCCGCGATAAAGGCTTTACCCACGCCATTGATGCCCAAGGCTTACTTAAAAGTGCCTTTTTAGCCTATCTCAGTGGTGCAAATGTCCGAACTGGTTTTAATAGTAAAGAGCAAAGCCAACGTTTCTTAACCGATACAATAGATAAACCGATATCAAACCAAATCAGCAGCGAGTATCGATATTTAGCAAAGCATATGGGAGCGCATTCTTACGAACTGCATATTGAAATGGGGGTAGCTGCAGCACAAAAGCTTCAGGGCACGCTAGGTGCACTGTCGGTAAATGACGATTATATTGTACTTGCCCCTTTTACTACTCGCCCGCAAAAGCACTGGCCAATTAATCATTGGAAGCAACTTATCACGCTTCTCCGTCAGCACAGTGATATCTCTATCGTTATTCTAGGCGGCCCATCAGATAGCTGTGATGCAGAGGCACTGACCTTCAATGAAGATGATGTTTACTCATTAGCGGGGCATGTATCGTTAGCTGAATCAGCCGTGGCGGTTAAACATTCTTATGCATTTATTGGTGTGGATACCGGCCTGACACACATGGCGGTTTCTTTTCTTCGCCCTACAATTGCGCTTTTTGGGTCTACATGTCCGTATACTTATACTGATAATGCCAACACTCATGTATTATATAAAAAGCTAGTCTGTGCGCCATGTAAGCGTAAACCAACGTGCAATCGTACATTTGACTGTATGGCCTTAATTCGCCCAGAAGAAGTTTTTACCACTGTGAAGGAATATCTGTGAGCTTAAAGATTTTGCATATAGAGTTGGGAAGAAACCTGTATGGCGGCGCTAAACAAGTTGTTTACTTGTTAGATTCATTGAACCGCCAGTTTGATTACGAAAACCACTTAATATGCCCAGAAGATAGTAAAATTGCATCGCTGTCTCTTTCAGGTTGCCAAACGCATACTATTGCTTATCGCGGAGAAACAGACTTATTTGCCGTGAAACGCATGGTTAATATCGCCCGTAAAATTAACGCGGATGTCATTCATGTTCATAGCCGTCGTGGGGCAGATGTTTTCGGCGCTATGGTAGCGAAGATCACTGGCATTCCTGCTATATGCACACGACGAGTAGATAACCCAGAATCACTGTTTGCCACTTATAAATACAGTCAGTTTGCGGCTGTCGCGAGTATTTCTGAGGGCGTGTTTAATGTGGTGAGTCATCACTGTGAAGCAGTGAAACACCAACCGGTTATTCACTCGTCAGTAGATTTTAAAGAGTTTTCGAAGCCTGGTGACAAAGCGTGGCTAAGTGAAACCTTCTCCATTCCTTCAGATCATACCGTTATTGCTAACTTTGCTCAGCTTATATCTCGTAAAGGCCAAGCTGATATTATTTTAGCCATGGAAAAAGTGGTTCAAAATAACCCTAAAGTGAGTTGTTTACTCTTTGGCAAAGGAAATCTTAAAGAAAGCTACGAAGCGCTTATCGACCGGCATTTACTTACCGAACACGTTCACCTGTGTGGCTTTACCGATGAAGTCAGTAAAATTCTTCCCAGTGTTGATATTGTGGTCCACCCCGCTTATGCAGAGGGTTTAGGCGTTATTCTTCTTCAAGCTGGAGCGTGTAAGCGTGCGGTGGTATCGACACCGGTAGGCGGTATTCCTGAAATTATTGAGCACAATGAGACAGGACTAATGGTAACGCCAGGAAATATCGATGAGATTGCCGATGCATTAATTACGCTGGTAAATGATAAGAAAACCCGAGACACCTTGGGCAATCAGTTGTATCAACATGTAAAAGGGCATTTCAGTACTGACGAAATGGCTGCCAGTTATAGCGAGCTGTACGTAACTGTGACACAGCCATCATAAGTATTGCATTGTTAAATTTTAGACAATAAAAAAGCCGCTCGAGAGCGGCTTTTTCAATTGTAAGAAAAGTTAGCGATTAAACGCCAGCTTTTTCTACAACGCTAACCAATGTCCAATTTTTGCTTTTAGACAATGGACGACATTCACTAATAGTGACTACGTCGCCTTGGTTACATACGTTTTCTTCATCGTGGGCGTGAAGTTTAGTAGAACGTTTGATGAACTTCCCGTAGATAGGGTGTTTTACAAAACGCTCAACAACAACAGTAATGGTTTTATCCATCTTGTTGCTAACCACACGACCTTGCACTGTACGAACTTTTTGTTCAGTCATTACGCATCAGCCTTTTGAGTCAGAATGGTTTTAACACGCGCGATGTTACGACGTACAGTTCTCAATTGATCAGTCTTTTCAAGTTGACCAGTTGAGTGCTGCATGCGCAAGTTGAACTGTTCGCGTAGCAGGTTAATCAACTCTGCGTTCAGCTCTTCTACGCTTTTTTCTTTCAGTTCAGTCGCTTTCATTACATCACCGTCCGAGTTACAAAGGTTGTCTTAAATGGCAGTTTAGCCGCTGCCAATTCAAACGCTTCGCGTGCTAGAGATTCAGGAACACCTTCCATCTCATAAAGAACACGTCCAGGTTGAATTTGGCATACCCAGTACTCAACGTTACCTTTACCTTTACCTTGACGCACTTCAAGAGGCTTCTCAGTAATTGGCTTGTCAGGGAAAACTCGAATCCAAATTTTACCTTGACGCTTAACGTGACGAGTCATAGCACGACGCGCTGCTTCGATTTGGCGAGCGGTCATACGACCACGGCCAACTGCTTTCAGGCCATAAGTACCGAAGCTTACCTTGCTCCCCGCAATGGCAAGACCACGGTTACGACCTTTATGCATTTTACGAAATTTCGTACGCTTTGGTTGTAACATGATTTAGCCCTCACGCTTAGAGTTGCGGCCTTTCTTCTTAGGTTGAGCAGGCGGAGCTTGCTCTTGAGTTGTAGGCAAACCGCCCAGAACTTCACCTTTGAAGATCCATACCTTCACACCAATAATACCGTAGGTAGTTGCAGCTTCTGAAGTTGCGTAATCGATATCTGCACGGAAAGTGTGCAGAGGTACGCGACCTTCACGGTACCATTCAGAACGAGCAATTTCTGCTCCGCCCAAACGGCCGCTTACTTCAACTTTAATACCCTTAGCACCAAGACGCATTGCGTTTTGTACCGCGCGCTTCATAGCACGACGGAACATTACACGACGTTCTAGCTGGCTAGAGATACTGTCGGCAACCAGTTGTCCGTCAAGCTCAGGCTTGCGAACTTCTGCAATGTTAATCTGAGCTGGCACACCGGCTAGCTTAGAAACATAGGCGCGAAGCTTCTCTACATCTTCACCTTTTTTACCGATTACAACGCCTGGACGAGCAGTGTGAATAGTCACACGGATGCTCTTAGCAGGACGCTCGATCACGATTTTAGAAAGTGAAGCGCTTTTAAGCTGTTTAGTCAGATACTTACGTACCTGATGATCGTTATACAGGTTATCCGCATAGTCACCAGTATTAGCGTACCAGGTAGAAGTCCATGGTTTACTGATACCCAGGCGTATACCTGTAGGATGTACCTTCTGTCCCATTATCTACTCCTAGTTATCCGCTACAACCACAGTGATGTGACTGCTACGCTTAAAGATACGATCTGCACGGCCTTTGGCACGTGGCTTGATACGTTTCATAGTTGGACCTTCGTCAACGAAAACTTTGGCAACGACTAATTCGTCGATGTCAGCGCCTTCATTGTGTTCTGCATTTGCAATCGCAGATTCCAAAACTTTTTTAACCAGCGCTGCGCTTTTCTTCGGGCTGTACGTAAGTAGCTCAAGAGCTTTCTCAACGTGCATACCGCGAATTTGATCCGCTACCAAGCGTGCTTTTTGAGCAGACGAGCGGGCAAAACGGTGTTTAGCTAATGCTTCCATTTATCCTACCCCTTATCGTTTGCTTTTCTTATCCGCGACATGGCCGCGGTAAGTACGCGTTGGCGCAAATTCGCCCAACTTGTGGCCGACCATTTCATCGCTGATGATGACTGGAACGTGCTGGCGACCGTTATGGACCGCAATGGTCAACCCAATCATATCTGGGATGATCATAGAACGACGAGACCAAGTCTTAATTGGTTTACGTTCGTTCTTTTCCACTGCAGCCTCTACCTTCTTCAGCAAGTGAAGGTCAATAAATGGACCCTTCTTGAGAGAACGTGGCATGGTGAATCCTCGCTGTTACTTATTACGACGACGTACGATAAGTTTATCGGTACGCTTGTTACTTCGGGTTTTCTTACCTTTAGTAGGAACACCCCAAGGAGATACTGGATGACGACCACCCGACGTGCGTCCTTCACCACCACCGTGTGGGTGGTCTACTGGGTTCATGGCAACACCACGAACTGTAGGACGAACACCACGCCAGCGGGTTGCACCGGCTTTACCCAGTGAACGCAGCATGTGCTCTGCATTGCCTACTTCACCAATGGTGGCGCGGCAATCAGATAGTACTTTACGCATTTCGCCAGAGCGTAGACGTAAGGTAACGTAGTTTCCGTCACGTGCTAGGATCTGAGCATAAGCACCGGCAGAACGTGCAATTTGTGCACCTTTACCAGGCTTCATTTCAATTGCGTGTACAACAGAACCTACTGGGATATTACGCATTGGTAATGTGTTACCAGACTTGATCGGAGCATCCGAACCAGACTGGATTGCATCACCAGCTTTCATACCCTTTGGAGCCAGAATGTAACGACGCTCACCATCTGCATACAATACTAGTGCAATGTTAGCAGAACGGTTAGGATCGTATTCTAAACGCTCAACAGCGGCTGGAATGCCGTCTTTGTTGCGTTTAAAGTCAATCAAACGGTAGTGTTGTTTATGACCACCACCAATATGACGAGTTGTAATACGACCATGGTTGTTACGACCGCCAGATTTGCTGTTCTTTTCAAGCAAAGGTGCGTAAGGCGCGCCTTTGTGAAGGTCAGGGTTAGTAACCTGAACAACGTGACGACGACCGGCAGAAGTTGGCTTAGCTTTCAATAATGGCATTTCTAATCCCCTTCTTACTCAGCGCCACCGACAAAGTCGATGTCCTGACCTTCTTTAAGAACCACGTAGGCCTTTTTCCAGTCACTGCGTTTACCGAAAGACTGACCGTGACGCTTGGTTTTACCCTTAACGTTTACAGTACGAACACCTTCAACCTCAACTTCAAACAGTTTTTCAACTGCAGCTTTGATTTCAGCTTTGTTCGAATCTTTCGCTACTTTAAATACAACCGTGTTGCTTGCTTCAGCAGCCATAGTAGACTTTTCTGAAACATGCGGTGCTAAAAGCACCTTCAGTAGACGTTCTTCTTTCATGCTAACGCCTCCTCAAGTTGTTTAACCGCATCAGCTGTAATTAGCACTTTTTCAAATGCAATCAAACTTACTGGGTCGATGCCTGCAACATCACGTACGTCAACTTTGTACAAGTTGCGTGCCGCTAGGAACAAGTTCTCATCAACATCAGCAGTAACGATAAGAACATCATTTAGTTCATAGTCGTTAAGCTTAGCAATAAGTTCTTTTGTCTTAGGTGCTTCCACACCAAACTTCTCTACCACAACCAAACGGTCTTGACGGATCAGTTCAGACAAGATGCTTTTTAAAGCACCACGATACATTTTCTTGTTAACTTTTTGATCAAAGTCACGAGGCTTGGCTGCGAATGCACGACCACCACCAACCCAAATTGGGCTGCGGATAGTACCAGCACGAGCACGGCCTGTGCCTTTTTGACGCCATGGCTTCTTACCACCACCACGTACTTCAGCGCGAGTCTTCTGCGCCTTTGTACCCTGACGAGCACCTGCACCGTAAGCTACAACGACTTGGTGTACCAAGGCTTCGTTGAATTCACGTCCAAAGGTCGCTTCGGATACTTCAAGAGCGCTTTGCGCATCTTTCAATGTTAATTCCATCAGTTCACTCCCCAGACGTTACGCTTTAACAGCTGGCTTGACGATTACATCGCCGCCAGTTGCGCCAGGTACGGCACCTTTAACAAGGATTAGGCTGTTTTCTACGTCTACACGTACCACTTCCAAAGATTGGGTAGTCACTTGCTTGTTACCAAGCTGACCAGCCATTTTCTTACCTTTGAAAACTTTACCAGGTGATTGGTTTTGGCCAATCGAACCAGGTGCACGGTGAGACAAAGAGTTACCGTGAGTCATACGTTGTGAACTAAAGTTCCAACGTTTGATCGCGCCAGCAAAACCTTTACCTTTTGATGTACCAGTGACATCAATCTTTTTAGTGTCGTTAAAGATTTCAACAGTGATTTCACTGCCTACTTCAATATCGCCACCTTCGTTATCTTCCAGGCGGAATTCTACTAGAGCACGACCTGCTTCAACACCAGCTTTAGCAAAATGACCTGCTTCAGCTTTGTTAACGCGGTTCGTTTTCTTGCTTCCAGTAGTAACCTGAAGAGCGCGATAACCGTCAAGTTCTTCAGTACGTAACTGAGTAACACGGTTTGGGGTCGCTTCAATAACAGTCACAGGGATAGACGTACCATCTTTAGTGAAGATGCGAGTCATACCCACTTTACGACCGACTAGACCAATCGCCATTGTTATTACCCTCTCTTGTTAGCCCAGGCTGATTTGAACATCAACACCGGCAGCCAAGTCCAAACGCATCAATGCGTCAACTGTTTTATCAGTTGGCTCAATGATGTCTACTAAACGCTTGTGAGTACGAATCTCATATTGATCACGTGCATCTTTATTTACGTGAGGAGATGTCAATACTGTATAGCGTTCTTTGCGAGTAGGCAGAGGAATAGGACCGCTGACCTGAGCACCAGTACGTTTCGCCGTTTCAACGATTTCAGCCGTAGACTGATCGATCAACTTGTGATCAAACGCTTTCAAACGAATACGAATTCTTTGATTTGGCATCGATTAAGCTCCAATCGAAAGAACAAAAAAATTCACCTTTTCTCTTCCATTTTATTCTGGAAAGAAAAGATGTGCGTAAACCGATGGTTCCCAATTGGAACCCTGTTCTTTTTCCTAACACGCCTGTAGCAGTCTTATCTTATCGATTTCGCTTGCTACGCTGGCAACCACCCTAAAAGCAGTGAGGTCGCGGTTAGAAACATTGCCCTATTTGGGCAGTGGGCGCGAATTATACAGAAGGCAGGATACATTGCAACAGCTAGATCGCTTTTTGTACACATTAATTGTAAATCTATGACTTAAGTACAGCTGCTTCTTTTTGAAAGGTAATGTAAAGTTACGTTATTCTTGCACTACCTTAATATAAGTTGTATTGCCGTTAATGCGCTATACCTATAAGGTGGTAAAACGTATGTTACAAAGTTTAATCAAATTTGGATATAGCAGCTTTGCGCTGTGCTAAGAACACTATGGAAGTAGAAGACAGTCAGCATATTTTCACCCATGTTAAACGCATTCTGAATAATCACTCGTCTTTATTAGACGCATACAGTTTGCTTGAACCCATCATTCTTAACATGTTTGGTGCTACCCGTATGAGCATCTTTCAGCGTCGCCGACAACATCAAGACTTAGTCGCTCGGTTTAAAACGGGTAAAGAAACGTTAGAGATTAAAGTGCCTATTAGCCCTATGTCTATTGCAGGCTATGTTGCTATCTCACAATTGCCTTTACTCATCGTCGACCCTTACAACGCCGCTGAGCTTAAAGCTATTCATCCTCGTTTACGATTTGCTGATAAGTTCGATAAAGACAACGACTTCAAAACTACTAACATTTTATGTGTGCCTATTCTTAACGCCGGTGTGTTAATGGGTGTAATGCAAATTATCAATAAGCAAAACGGTAGTTTTGATGATAATGATTTAGCGCGCGCAAACGACTTAGCATTGGTACTAGGGGCTAAGTTCCGTTATGAACTTGGTGGTACAAACAATCCATTTGATTCTTTATTACATAAAGGCTTAATAAACGAACCTGCGTTAAAAAGTCTACTCTCTACCTCTAATGACACCCGCACTATCGTGCAGGGTTTAATGTCTGAACATCGCGTTCCCGAGCATGAAATTGGCCATTCTCTTTCTATCCATTACCAGGTTCCCTTCATTGGTTACTTACCCGATAAGTACCATCGTTATGAAGGTGAAAGTAAACTAAACCTGTCTTACCTTAAACGTAACCATGTTGCGGTTATTTCTGATGTGGAAGGTAACCCCATTGTCTTAATGGCAGAGCCTAACAATGCCGCGCTGTTAATGGAAACAGAAAGCGCATTGGGTATTGAAAGTTATGAAATTGCCGTCGGCTTGCCCCATCAAATACTTCAGTACCTAGGTGAAGGTGGCGGCGGTAATGCGCCTGGTGACATGAGTGAGATTCTTGATGAGATTGGTTTATCAACTGAGGAAAACGACGAGCTTGTCGATGAACTTTCAGACGATGCCCCTGCAGTAGTACGTTTGGTTAGTCGCGTATTGCACGATGCAAAACGTCTTGGTGCGTCTGATATTCATATCGACCCAGAGAAGAATGCCCCCACTCGCGTAAGAATGCGGGTTGATGGTGTGTGCCGAGATATGAACAAAGTGCCTAACTCACACCATAATGCGGTTATTGCCCGTATTAAAATTATGTCTAACCTAAACATTGCTGAAAAGCGTGTACCTCAAGACGGTAAGTTGGCGTTTAAGATGAATGGGCAACTGGTAGAAGTACGTGTTGCCACCATCCCTACGGTAGCCGGTGAAGGGGTGGTGATGCGTTTGCTGGCGTCAGGTGGCGCTATGCCCATTGAGAAAATGAATCTAGCGCCTACCAATTTGAAGCGCTTAGAAGACATGATTAAAAAACCACATGGCATCTTGTTAGTAGTAGGGCCAACAGGTTCCGGTAAAACCACGACCTTGCATGCTATTTTGGGTTACCTCAACACCCCAGAAAAGAAAATATGGACAGCAGAAGACCCGGTAGAGATTACTCAACCCGGTTTACAGCAGGTTCAGGTAAGCCCCAAAATAGGCTTCACATTTGCTAACGCCCTACGGGCATTTTTGCGTGCCGACCCCGATATTATTCTTATAGGTGAGATGCGCGACAAAGAAACAGCTCATGCTGGCATTGAAGCCTCGCTTACTGGCCACTTAGTGTTATCTACCCTGCATACCAACTCTGCCCCAGAGACCATTACCCGTTTGTTAGATTTGGGGCTAGATCCTGTGAACTTCTCTGATGCCTGTGTAGGTATATTAGCCCAGCGTCTTATTCGTACCCTTTGTGGTAAGTGTAAGGAAGAGTATGTGGCAAGTGATACTGATATGGCCTTCATTGAAAGGCAGTACGGCGCGCAGATGCTAGATGAATTAGCGTTGCCTTCTCCGCTCAAACTTTACAGGGCAAAAGGCTGTGAAGAATGTGGCAACACAGGCTACAAAGGCAGAACAGGGGTTCATGAACTACTTGGAATGACGCCTGAACTACGCTCTTTGGTTTACAAAGAAGCCAGTGTTGCAGAAATGAAAAAACAAGCCACCCAAGACGGTATGCGAACCTTAGTACAAGATGCTATTTTCAAAGTCATTAAGGGCGATACCGACATTCCACAAGTACAAATTGTGGGTGGCGACTAACCACGAAATATTTACTAACAATCTAAATTTGAAGATTTAGCTGTAACAGTATTAAATAATGCTAATACATCTATTACTTAAGGAATGGAAACCAATATGAAGGCAATAGTTTTTGCGTTGTTATTCACAGGCACACTAATATCAACGGCGGCTGACGCCCAATCACGAACCAAAGACCACATGTGGAAAACTGAATATCTTTCGATTGTTGAAAGTGGGTTGTTCGCATTAAAAGCTGAAAATTATGAAGAAGCCTATACTAAATTATTAGAAGGCGCGAAATTAGGTAATAAATCATCTCAGTATTACTTAGCTCAAATGTATTTTCAGGGGTGGGGTATCGAGCCTAATTATGAAGAGGGTTGGCTGTGGTTAAAAGTCGCTATGGAACAAAAAACCGCGGAGTGGAATCGTTCTTTTCGCTCTATTCGCGATGCTTTACCTGAAGATTTTAGAACTGCGATGGCGCCTTTCGTAGATGAACACATTGCACTGTACGGTGCTAAAGCACAAGACTTACGCTGCGAAAAACGTGCGGCAATTGGCTCTAACATTAAAGAGATAATCTGTACTAAACGATTCTACTAATTAATCTATTAATCCATAAAAAAGCCCGATAATTATCGGGCTTTTTTACTTTTTGTCTTAGCATGTTAAAACGCCAGACACCGCTCTTATATAACCACTATTTTTTCAAGTATTGACGAATTACATAGTGCAAAATACCGCCGTTTTCGAAATACGTGAATTCGTTTGAGGTATCGATTCGAATATCCATCGAGAATGTTTGTGATTCGCCTGCATCAGACGTTACGGTAACATCCACGTCTTTTTGGTCGCGGCTTACTGCACCAATTGAGAAAGTTTCATTACCTTTAATTCCTAAGCTACTCGCACTGTCGCCCGGCTTAAACTGCAACGGTAAGATACCCATACCAATGAGATTTGAACGGTGAATACGTTCATAGCTTTCTACCATGACCGCTTTCACGCCCATCAAAGAAGGCCCCTTAGCAGCCCAATCTCGGCTAGAGCCTGTACCGTATTCTTTTCCACCTACAACAACCGCAGCAACACCCTCGTCTTGATAACGCATGGCCGCATGGTATATAGACATGGCATCACCACTAGGATAATGCGTGGTAGCACTGCCTTTAGTACCTGGCGCCAACTGATTTTGCAGTCGCACATTTGCAAAAGTACCGCGCATCATTACCTCGTGGTTACCCCGCCTTGAACCGTATGAATTGAAATCTTTGGTATTTACGCCTTCTGCTTGCAAATACTCGCCTGCAGGGCTATCTGGCGCTATCGCGCCTGCCGGAGAAATGTGGTCGGTGGTAATTGAATCGCCCACTTTCACTAAACATCTCGCGTTCTCGATAGCACTAAGTGCTTCGGGTTCTTCGCCCATTGTTTGGAAAAATGGCGGATGTTTAATATAGGTAGAGTTAGGCCAATCGTATACCGATGTTGAACTTACCGTTAGGTCATTCCACACACCACTGCCTTTAAATACGTCGGCGTATTTTGCTTTAAAGATGTCACTGGTGACATGTTCAGCTATATGGCTTTGAATTTCATCTTCACTAGGCCAAATATCTTTCAAATACACTGGCTCGCCATTGTTGCCCAACCCTAGTGGCTCTTTAGTAATATCAATATTCATATTACCCGCTAAGGCATAAGCGACAACTAATGGTGGCGACGCTAAATAGTTGGCCGCAACATCTGAATGAATACGCCCCTCGAAGTTCCGGTTACCTGACAATACAGAGGTAACAGTAAGCTTGGCCTTTTTAATTGCATCGCTAATAGCATCTGGCAAGGGTCCTGAGTTACCAATACAGGTAGTGCAACCGTAACCCACAAGGTTGAAACCGAGAGCTTCTAGTGGGTCCATCAAGTTTGCATCTTCAAGGTACTGAGTTACCACCTGCGAGCCTGGGGCTAAAGACGTTTTTACCCAAGGCTTACGGGTTAAGCCTTTTTCCGCCGCTTTTTTCGCTAGTAACCCTGCTCCAATAAGCACCGAAGGGTTTGATGTGTTGGTACAACTCGTAATGGCCGCAATAACAATGGCACCATCTTCTAAGTTAAATTTATTACCACGGAATTCTACATACGAATCATGCTCTTCATTGACTTCAGGTACTGCACCGCCTTCGGCGACAAATTCAGTTTCTTCGTCTAGCACTTTCACATCAATCTGCGAGCGATGCCATTCATTAAATGCTTTTGCAGCGTTATCTAGTGCAATTCTATCTTGAGGGCGTTTTGGCCCTGCAATCGAGGGGACAACATCGTTTAAGTCTAACTCTAACGTTTCGTGATATTCGGCATCTTTAGTAAAGTCATCGTGCCATAGCGAACTTTCTTTCGCATACGCTTCAACAAGTTTAATTTGCGACTCGTCACGCCCAGTCAAGCGCAGGTAATCGAGCGCAACTTCATCAATAGGGAAAATACCGCAGGTTGCGCCGTATTCCGGTGCCATATTGGCAATAGTGGCACGATCGGCTGTAGTTAAGTGCTTCAAGCCTGGACCATAGAATTCTACGAACTTACCCACAACACCATGAGCACGAAGCTGCTGGGTAATCGTTAACACCATATCAGTAGCCGTCACTCCAGCTGGTAGCTCTCCCGATAAACGAAAGCCCACGACTTTTGGTAGTAGCATGGTAACGGGTTGGCCTAACATAGCCGCTTCAGCTTCAATACCGCCTACGCCCCAACCTAGAACGCCAAGGCCGTTGATCATGGTGGTGTGAGAATCGGTACCTACTAACGTGTCAGGATACACCAAGGTATCGTCACCCTCCTGTTTAGTGAAGGCAACACGAGCAAGATATTCAAGATTAACTTGGTGAACAATGCCTCGACCAGGAGGGACAACTTTGAAATTATCGAAGCTAGATTGCCCCCACTTTAAAAATTGATAGCGTTCTTTATTTCGCTCAATTTCAACGTCAGTGTTTTTTTCTAACGCATTTTCTTCTGCAAAGTAGTCAACCATTACTGAATGGTCGATAACTAACTCTACTGGGTTTAACGGATTAATGACTTCTGCATCACCGCCTAACTTATTCACTGCATCTCGCATAGCGGCCAAATCAACAATAGCTGGCACACCAGTGAAATCTTGCAAGATCACGCGGGCAGGAACGAAAGATACTTCATGCTCAACGTGATTCTCTGTATTCCACGTGGCAACTTGTTCAATGTCATCACTGGTAACAAACTCTTCAGTTTCATGACGAAGTAAGTTTTCAAGAAGAATTTTAATACAATACGGTAATCGGTCGAGCGCAAAGTTCTCATTTACTTTGTCAAAGCTAATTGCCTTGAAGGAATTGCCATCGACATCGATATTAGAAAAAGATTGATATTTCACGCGCTCACCATCCTTATTTGCCTGTCATAAATATAGTTCTAGGAGCAAGTCAGGAAGCGCTTTTACTAGATGAATTGCAGTGCCATTTCGCACTTCTATTTCGCCTTAGAAGGAATTAGCGCTCCTAACTACTCTCACTTATAGCTGTATACGGTAACAATGTGAAAAAAAGTTCATGTTGATTTCACACCGTTAGCCAAGCAGTTTATGTTGATACTAAAAGGGTCTGCATTACTATTTGGCTAGTCTTACCTGTTAAACTTGGCTTTTCGAAACTGGATTTTTCGTTGCCGATCAACGATGATAGCGATCATCTTTTTTCGTATCCGTCTGACGCACCATTTCATTGGCATTCGTTGGGCATTTTCACTTTAACGCCGCAGGTAACCTTACTATGTATAAACTGGTACTTATTCGTCATGGAGAAAGTCAGTGGAACCTTGAAAATCGTTTCACTGGTTGGCACGACGTTGATTTAACTGACACAGGTGTCGCACAAGCTAAAACCGCTGGTCAGTTAATGAAGGACGCAGGTTTTGAATTCGATCAGGCTTACACGTCTGTATTGCTTCGTGCTATCAAAACATTGAATATCTCTTTGGAAGAAATGGGTCAACATTACCTACCTGTTGAACGTCACTGGCGTTTGAACGAGCGTCACTACGGTGCGCTTACAGGGTTAGACAAAGCTGAAACGGCTGCTAAGCATGGTGAAGAGCAAGTTAAAGTTTGGCGTCGTAGTTTCGATATTCCACCACCAGCCGTAGATACTGACAGCGAACACTTCCCAGGAGTCGATCGTCGTTACAGCAACGTTGATGCCGAGATTCTTCCTCGCGGTGAAAGCTTGAAGATGACCATCGAGCGTGTACTACCTTACTGGCACGATGTTATTCGCCCAGACATTCAAGCTGGCAAGCGCGTTATTATCGCGGCTCACGGCAACAGCCTTCGTGCATTGGTTAAATACTTAGATGGCATGTCTGATGAAGACGTACTAAGCCTAAATATTCCAACTGGCGTACCTTTGGTCTACGAGCTAGACGAAAACTTGAAGCCTATCTCTAAAGAGTACTTGGGCGATCCAGAAGCGATTAAAGCGATGATGGATGCCGTTGCTAAGCAAGGCAAAGCTAAGTAGTCGATAGGTAATTATTAGAAAGCTAACGCTGACTATTAGAGCCACGACTAAAGAGCCGCAAACGTTGTTTGCGGTTTTTTTATATCTATTAGTCTCTTAAATACACTTCTCAAATCATTTCTTTTTTCTACCATTATCATTGTTACTAATTTGTAAACACATGCTATTCCCATTACATTGCCATCAGGCTCAGTTTTTTCAGCAGGTGTACTATGCAGGTATCAGTCTTCAAATCAGCCAATACACTTATTACAGGTGAAGGGGCGTTAGCGAGCCTTGCTCATGAGCTTTCAAGATTGAATATAAAAGCACCTGCCATTATTACCGATAAGGGCGTAAGCCAATCTGGTGCACTTAGCCATGTTACCAATGTGCTGAATTGCGAATGCCCTATTGTGATAGACGATATTCCTCCTGAACCTGAAATAAGCATTATTGAGCAAAGGCTTGCTCGACTAAAACAACATAAGGTAGACGGAATTATTGCCGTTGGCGGTGGTAGCGCAATAGACAGCGCTAAAGTACTTGCGGCTACGTTTGATTACACGGGGAATATTGCAGACTTGTTTGGCGAGAACTTGGTTGCAGGACGCGCATTACCCCTTATTGCCATTCCCACCACGGCGGGCACGGGTTCAGAAGTCACTAATATTGCCATATTGGCCGACCCTGTCGCGCACGTTAAAAAAGGCATTGTAAGTGACTACCTGTTACCCGATGTGGCCATTGTCACGCCTGAAATGACATTAAGCTGCCCAAAACACATTACTGCCGCCAGTGGGGTAGATGCATTTGTGCATGCGCTTGAGGCCTACTTGTCCGTTAATGCCAGCCCTATTACTGACGCGTTGGCCAGCAAGGCGATGACACTTATCTTTCACTCGCTTCCTCTCGCCTATGCAAACGGCCACGATGTTAAAGCACGGGAAGACATGGCAACCGGAAGTTTAATGGCAGGGTTAGCGTTTGGTAACGCGGGAGTTGGCGCCGTGCATGCGCTTGCTTATCCGCTTGGCGGTCGCTTTCATTTATCTCATGGTATGAGCAATGCGGTTATGTTGCCCCATGTTATGCGCTGGAATATAGGGGCATGCCAGCAGCGCTTTGTTGATGTGGCGGGCTTTTTACATTTACCCGTTGCCAATAAAAGTCAGTTAGAGATTGCTAATCAGGTAGTGGATGCCATTGAAGCGCTGTGCAGAACTGTAGAGATCCCCGCCACACTGCGTGATTTTGATATTAGCGACGATGCCATTCCCCTGTTGGCAGAAGAAGCGAGCAAGGTGACTAGGTTATTACGCAACAACCCAAGAGTACTAAGCAAACAAGATATCGCGCAGATATACAAAGAGGCGTTTTAAACGCCTCATCAATCTTACTTAAATACCCATTTAGGTAGTTAGCTATTTAGATGGCTAACTATAGCTTCTGCAACCGCATGAGCACTTGCTGGATTTTGACCCGTGATAACGCGTTCATCTTCAATCACATGTACATTCCATGGCTGAACTTTACTGAATTTAGCCGCTTTACGGGCTAGCGCTTCTTCAAGTAAAAACGGAATATCGTTAATAGTGCCGTAATCCACTTCTTCTTCGCGGGTGAAACCGGTAATTGCTTTGCTCGCAATTAAGTCTTCGCCATTACTAAGCTTAATAGGTAACAGTGCTGCAGGGCCGTGGCAAACCGCGCCAATAATACCGCCATTTTCATAATGGGCAGCAGACAACTTGGCAAAGTCTTCGTTGCTTGCTAAGTCTGACAATAAACCAAAGCCGCCTGGATAGAACACCGCATCATATTCATCAATGTTCACGTTTGACGCACGCATGCTGTTGCTGGTGCGCTGTTTGAAGTCTTCGTTGTTTAACACGGCGGCATTAACATCGTCGCCTTCAATGTCGGTACCATAAATAGGAATAGCACCACCATTGATAGACGCGATATCGTAATCTACGCCGTGTTTATTAAAAACATCGATTGCATGGGTGATCTCCGGCGAATAAGTACCGTTCGCTTGGTCAGTAGTTCCTAGTGTTGCATGGTTCGTTACTGGGATAAGTATCTTTTTCATGGTTTCTTCCTATGCGTAAGGCACATTAGCTGCGCCGTAGTAATCATGTGTATACACTATAGAATATCCCTGATAACTTGATAATATGCGAAATAGTTAAATCACTATTGCCATACAGCAACAATGATAATCTCTAAAACGCAAAATGAATCTACAACACCGCGAAGTTAAATAAATGGAAAGTTTCGATGGAAAGCTTTGAAGGCATTATAGAATTTGTAGCGGTAGCCGAGCGCAAAGGCTTTTCAGCTGCAGCGAAACAGCTAGGTTGCAGTACCAGCCATATCAGCAGGCAAGTTGCTCGTCTTGAAGAGCGAGTTGGCTGTGTTTTATTGGCTCGCTCTACCCGCCAAGTGAATTTAACCGAAAACGGCGCACTTTATTACCAGCACGCTAAAGACTTGCTTATTGGCCTTCAACAAGCCAATGAGCAGGTTAGCCTTCAACAGGTAACACTTGAGGGCGTTCTTCGAGTAAGCGCCGCAGGCGGGTTTGCCGAGCACGCCGTGGCACCCGCATTAATGCAATTTGCTTTAGAACACCCAGAGTTAACCATTGATATGGACTTTAATAGTCGCATGGTTAACTTTGTGGAAGACGATGTAGACTTTGTTATTCGCTATGGAGAACTAGCCGACTCAAGTTTAATAGCACGTAAACTGATTGAAAGGCCCATGATGGCCGTTGCCACCCGCGATTATTTAGCGCAATGTGGTGAACCTTCCCACCCCAGTGAATTGAAAAAACATAGCTGCGTTATTTCTAACAACGATGTATGGAAATTTTCAAACCATGGTGTGCAGGAAAATATAAAAGTAAAAGGCCGCTGGCGCAGTAATAACGCGAATGCCGTACTTGCCGCGTGTGAGCAGGGTTTGGGTATTGGCTATATGCCTAAAAGCACGTTTAGTGCGTCCGTTGAGGCGGGAAGACTACAGCCTATATTACAGCCTTACTGGGGCGACGGGGCAAGCAGTTGGATTGTATATCAGAACAAACGCTTCATGCCGCTTAGGGTTCGAATGGCCATTGATTATTTGGTGCAATACTTCACTGATTGGGAAGACAAGGCGCTTTAAAAATTTATAAAGATGCTAATAAAAAACTGCCAGCAGGTTTATCATGAAAACCTGCTGGCAGTATGTACTGATTGTTATATAGCGCTTCGCTGTTTATCAGCAAAAAACTTGCGCTTATTACTTACAGCTCTCGCACCCACATGTTTCTAAAGCTGACTAAGTTACCATGATCTTGAAGCTGAATAGGCTCACAACCATGGGCTTTATATTTAGGTGCACCTATCCACTCGGTAGTGCCCTGAATCTCTACATGGTTTTGCACCACCACGCCGTTGTGAATAACGGTTACGTACCCTGGTGATTCAAGCAAGTCACCATCGAATACCGGCGCTTTAAAAATAATATCGTATTCTTGCCATTCACCAGGTGCGCGCATAGCGTTTACTAACGGAATAGTCTGCTTATACACACTGCCCGCTTGCCCATTTGGGTAAGTGGCATTGTTGTAAGAATCTAGCACCTGAACTTCATAGCGTTGCTGAAAGAAAATCCCGCTATTATTTCGCTGCTGCCCTTCCATACCAGGCTCTGGCTGCGGTACTTTCCACTCTACGTGAAGCTGCACGTCACAAAAACCTTGTTTGGTTTTAATATCGCCTGCGCCCGGCTTTACCGTAAGCTCACCGTTTGCGAAATCCCATTTGGCGTCACCACCTTTTACCGACGCCCACGCTGACATATCGCTTGTTAATAAAGGGATAGCGTCAGAAGGAAGCTCGTTCTTTTTAGCACTTACCACTGCAGGTACTGGCTCCCACACTTCTGTTTTCGCTGCTTGTTTTTCGCGTTCAGCGCGCTCTAGTTGCTCGACACTCTCAGCAAAAGCCAAAGGTGCTATTGATGTTGCTAATAAAGCAGCTAATGCTATTTGAGCGCCCGCTTTTAAAGAAAAGGCTGTGTTGGTCGCCAGTTTAGGCAATCCGTGTTTATGTAATTTCATGTATTTTCCCTGCACTATTTATTTTCCGCTGCACTATTTATTTTCGTTGCACTATGTATTTGGTTTCGCAGCTAATTTATTTTTACGTGAAAGCCTTAGGTCGCCCACGCTTTGTCACCTTTTTTGTAAGGCAGTTCACCATTGTAGTAACCGGGAATGGCCACATAGCGCAGTACTTTGGTAGCCCCTACCTGCGAAGTGAAAAAGGTATACAAAGTAAGTTGTTTCAGTAACGTGAAATAGTGCGGGAGCGGGCCTTCATTGCCGGGCTCCCATTGGCTCGGTTTTGCTGTTGGAATACCGTTGCTAATACCCTCAGCTAAATTAGCGGCTTTCGCTTCTGTATCTAATGTTGTAAACAAGGTTTCGCGCTGCGCACTACTTAATAGCAGGAAGTCTTTTTTAAATGCTTCATTGCTACGAACATTAATTGCCTTAATGCCCTCTTTAAATGCTTTTTGTAACTTCGGGGTATAACAATCGGCAACAATCACCGGAATAACCAAGCCGACATTGGCGGCTTTTGCTCCAGGTGTATCAGTTTGCGGAATAATGACTTCCGCCATTTCGTTAATGAGAGCCACATCTTCCTTTGAAAACCCGGTTTCAGACAAAGGCACAGGGGCAACAATGTCGTAAGCAAGCGCTTTACCACCCACAAGGGCAGTACCTGTGGCGGTAGCAATGAGTTTTAATAGGTCTCTACGTTCCATTACAAGTTCCTCCGCTTTAACTCTTCTACGGCAAAGCTAGCCGCGCGAGCGGTAAGTGCCATATAGGTAAGTGATGGGTTTACACAACTTGCCGATGTCATACATGCACCGTCGGTAACAAAAACATTGGGCGCGTCCCATACTTGGTTGTGACCGTTTAGCACTGAGGTTTTAGCATCTCGGCCCATACGTGCAGTACCCATTTCATGTATACCCATGCCTGGTGCGTAGTCTGCATCCCAGCCATTCACGCTTTTAAGCCCAGCAGCCTCAAACATATCTATGGCGTCTTGCTGCATGTCTTTACGCATTTTCAGTTCGTTTTCTTTTATCTCAACATCCATCGCGAGTACGGGCAAACCCCATTTGTCTTTTACTTCTTTGTTCAGATAAATGCGATTTGAATGGTCAGGCAACATTTCACCAAAGGCAGTCATGCCTATTGTCCAGCCACCGGGTTCTGACATAGCCTCTTTTAAGCCTGCACCAACACCTAACTCGGCCACATCTTGTCGCCAGCCTGAGCGGCTAGCGCCACCTTGATAACCAAACCCACGCAAGTAGTCTCGTTTGTCATCGCCCCAATTTCTAAAGCGCGGAACATAAAAGCCACTTGGACGGCGACCATATGTATACTTGTCGTCGTAGCCTTCAACTTGCGCTGACGCACCTACCCGGAAATGGTGATCCATCACGTTATGACCTAATTCACCGCTGCTGCTACCTAAACCGCCATCCCATACATCGGTGGCAGAGTTCATAAGCAACCACGATGAATTGAATGCAGAGGCATTCACAAACACGATTTTGCTTTTGAAAACGTATGTTTCGTTGGTTTCAGCATCAATAATTTCAACGCCAGTGGCGCGCTTCTTGTCTTTATCAAACAAGATTTCTTTTACAATAGAGAAAGGACGAAGCGTTAAGTTACCGGTTTTCATTGCTGCTGGAAGCGTTGAAGACTGCGTACTGAAATAGCCACCAAATGGACAGCCCAACCAGCACTTATTACGGTACTGACAATTTGCACGTCCGTGTTCTGGCTTCGGCTCTGTCATGTTTGAGGTGCGACCGGAAATAATATGGCGAGCACCGCTATAGGCTTTTTGCACTCGAGCAGCCACGTCTTTTTCAACGCAGTTTAGCGCCATAGCAGGCTGGTAGATGCCATCGGGTAATACGTCTAAACCATCACGGTTTCCGCTAATACCAGCAAACTTTTCTACGTAGTCATACCAAGGGGCTACATCTTCATAACGAATAGGCCAATCTACCGCTACGCCTTCTTTACCATTCGCTTCAAAGTCAGCTTTGTTTAATCGGTAACTCTGTCGCCCCCAAGTAAGCGAACGCCCACCGACGTGATAGCCTCGATACCAATCAAAGCGTTTGTCTTCTACATAAGGGTTTTCTACTTCGTTCGCCCACATGCCTTTGGTAGATTCATTGAGCGGATAGTCTCGCTTAAGTACAGGGTAATCTACTTTCATCGCCTGTGTAGGCAGGTCGCGATGTGGGTAGTCCCACGCCTCTTTGTGTGCGTTTTTGTAGTCTTTAATGTGCTCGATGTTTTTACCGCGCTCAAGCATGAGTACTTTTAGGCCTTTTTCGGTGAGTTCTTTGGCCGCCCAGCCTCCGCTAATACCAGAACCTACTACGATTGCATCGTATTCGTTCGTTGCCATGTTATGTCCCCTTAAACACGCACTTCATGTATGGTGTTTGATTGTAAAGTCATACGTCGCAGATACTGATCGCTTCTTTAAGCGATTCAACTCTGCCTGCTTTTGTATCTGGTGTTGGAATAAACTCTTGCGCTAAATACCCATCGAAACCTGTTTCTAAAATGGCCTTAGCAATGGCTGGATAATACAGCTCTTGAGTGCTACCAATTTCGTTTCGTCCTGGCACACCGGCGGTGTGATAGTGACCAAAATAAGGATGAAAATCGCGAATGGTGCGAATAATATCGCCTTCGTTAATTTGCATATGATAGATGTCGTAAAGCAATGAAAAGTGCTTACTATCAAGGCGTTTGCATAGCTGAACACCCCATTTTGAACTATCGGCCATGTAGTCAGGGTGGTCTATTTTGCTATTAAACAGCTCCATAAATATCACCACACCGCGCTTCTGGGCATGAGGTAAAATACGCTGCAAACCTGCCACCGCATTATCTAACCCTTCCTCTTTACTCATTCCACGGGCATTGCCGCTAAAACAAATAAGGTTGGTATAGCCAGCATCAGCAACAAGGTCGATATGCTTTAAGTATCGAGCTTCTAATTCGTCGTGTAGCTCACTGTGAATGAAGCCATCTTCAAGGCTAATTTCAGCGCCATTGCACATAGAAGAATCGATACCGTGTTGCTTTAGTACCGGCCAATCTTCAGGCCCCACTAAATCAATCGCCGAGAAGTTAAGCTCTTTCACTGTATTACACAGCTCTTCTATGGAAAGATCGCCGTATGTCCAGCGACTAACAGAATGATTAATATTGCCTTTAAGCGATGATTGCTTCATGCCATTCTCTGTTCGATTTGCCTTAATATCTGCTGTACTGCCCGCGTGTGCGCTATGAAACGCTGAAGGTGCTAATACACCAGCGCCCGTCAGCGCCATCGCTTTTATCAAGCTGCGTCTGCTTTCGTTATGCATTGGTGCTAACCTTTTCTGACTTAAACAACATCAAGAAAATAATTAATACAACAGCCGCAAAGCCTGCTGGGAATAGCCAGATATCTTGCCAACTGTGAGATGTTGCCGTGGTGTACTCATCAGTTATTTTTCCAGCTACGGCAAAACCAATCAGCATACCTACGCCGTATGTGGCTAAAGTGATTAACCCCTGTGCGGCGCTTTTAATACGTTCGCCTGCTTTCGCATCGGTATAAATTTGGCCAGACACAAAGAAAAAGTCGTAACAAATACCATGCAAGGCTATGCCCACAATCAGCATAAACAGCCCTTCGTCTGCATTACCAAAAGCGAACAAGGCGTAACGTAATACCCAAGCAGCCATGCCAATTAACAAGGTAGCTTTAATGCCAAATTTGTTTAGAAACACAGGTAGTGCAAGCATGAATAACACTTCAGACACCTGGCCTAAGGTCATTTTCCCAGTGGCATTTTCAACACCAATTTCGGTTAAAAACGGATTGGCGTTTTGGTAGTAAAACGCAAGAGGAATACAAATAAGTACAGAGGATAAAAAGAAGATAAAGAAGTTCTTATCTTTAAGTAACGCTAGCGCATCTAACCCCAACACATCGCGCAAGCCAGTCTCTTGGCCTGCCGCTTTTGGCGGTGTTGCAGGTAAAGTAAAGCTGAATATACCTAATGCTAACGACGCTATTGCACATAGCATAAAGGTGTTTCTAAGCATGCCATCAGCAATTGCTGATGCGGAATCCCAAGAAAACACATAGCTAATAAGTAAGCCCGCAACAATCCAGCCTACGGTGCCCCACACACGAATTTTACCGAACTCTTTTGATGGGTTTGTCATTTGGCCAAAAGCCACCGAATTCACCAATGCAAGGGTTGGCATATACGCAATCATGTAGCCTAGTACGTACGGATAAAAGGTGGTGAAATCACCCGCCTGATACATCATGTACATAAGCACCGCGCCACACAAATGCAGCACACCCAAAATACGTTCAGCGTTAAAGAAGCGATCGGCAATTAGCCCCACAATAAAAGGCGCAATAATCGCGCCCCAACTTTGGGTAGAGAATGCCATTCCCGTTTGGCTACCACTGGCCGATAAGGTGCTGGCTAAGTACGTTCCCAAGGTGACAAACCAGCCGCCCCAAATAAAGAACTGTAAAAACATCATCGTGCTAAGACGTAGGGTTATCATATTCTTATTATCCTGTGTCAGCGGGGCAGCGTTATTCGCTTATGCCCAAAATGCGGTTGTTTTTTGTTTCACTTACCTCGCCACCAGCGAAATCATCAAACGCGTAGCGGGTTGGCTGAATAATATGCTCAGCAATAAAAGGCGCACCTTCAGCGGCACCTTGCGCTGAATCTTTTAAACAGCATTCCCATTCGAGCACAGCCCATCCGCTAAATCCGTATTGAGTCAGTTTGCTGAAAATGCCTTTGAAATCGACTTGTCCATCGCCAAGAGAACGAAAACGTCCTGGGCGGTCTTTCCAATCTTGGTAACCACCGTAAACACCACTTCTGCCATTTGGGTTAAACTCGGCATCTTTCACATGGAACATTTTTATACGACTGTGGTATCTGTCGATAAAGTCGAGATAATCGAGCTGCTGCAGCACAAAGTGACTAGGGTCGAACAAAATATTGGCACGAGGATGGTTATCTACCGCGGCCAAAAACATTTCGAAGGTAGCGCCATCATGCAAATCTTCACCTGGGTGAATTTCGTAACATACATCTACCCCGGCCTCATCGAAGGCATCTAGAATAGGTAACCAACGCTTGGCTAGCTCGGCAAACCCTTGCTCAACTAACCCAGCAGGACGCTGCGGCCATGGGTACACCAAATGCCACATCAAGGCACCCGAGAAGGTAGCGTGGGCGTTTAGTCCTAAGCGTTTGCTGGCAATAGCTGCGCACTTAAGCTGGTTCACTGCCCATTCAGTACGTGCTTTTGGGTTGCCGTGTAAATGTGCTCGCGCAAAGTTATCAAATAGCTCATCGTACGCAGGGTGTACCGCTACCAACTGCCCCTGCAAGTGCGTTGATAACTCGGTAATTTCAACGCCCGCTGCCCTACAGGTAGCGGCAACTTCGTCACAGTATTCTTGGCTTTCTGCTGCTTTTTCTAAATCGAATAGTGCCGGATCGGTAGGCACTTGAATGCCTTTATACCCCAATGAGGCGGCCCACTTGGCCATGTTTTCAAGTGTATCGAAGGGGGCTTCTTTCCCCATAAATTGGGCTAAAAAGACGGCAGGGCCTTTAATTGGTTTTGCTTCGTTTGCTTGTTGTTCCATTGCCACATGCTCCACTTATTCTGTTCCAACTGGGCTGACGGTTTCCCACTTAGTCTCACTGTCACTACTGGCCAACATGGCATCTATAAACGCCATTCCTCGAAGACCGGAATTAATGCCAGGTACACCACTTGCTTTGCTGCTTGTTTGGTCTGATTCGCTACGAACAGCTGTGGCAAAGTCGTTATATAAATTCGCCATGGCTTCTAGGTAACCTTCGGGGTGCCCACCTGGAATGCGGCAACGATTGACAGCTTCGTCGCATAAACCGGGTTGTCCTAGCCCTGCACGGAATACTTGATATGGCTGGCCTATGGGGCGATATACCACAGAGTTTGGTTCCATTTGATGCCACTCTAATCCGCCTTTATCGCCATATACTTTTATCTTTAAGGCGTTTTCTTCACCTGCGCACACTTGGCTGGCAATCAATACACCAGTAGCACCCTTCTTGGTTTTAATCAGCGCTGCGCCATCGTCATCTAACTGTCTGTCCTCGATGTGCGTGTATAGCTGACCACACAAGGCCGTTATAGCATCATCTAAAACAAACTCAGCAAGCCCAAAAGCGTGTGTGCCAATGTCGCCCATACAGCCGCTGCCGCCAGCTAAACTTGGATCGGTACGCCATTTGGCCTGTTTGTTGTGGGTTTCTTCATTTGCCGACAGCCACCCTTGTGGGTACTCAACAAACACTTTACGAATGTTACCTAGCATGCCGCTTTGGACCATGTGGCGCGCTTGCCACACCATGGGATAGCCTAAGTAAGTGTGTGCTAAACCGTACAATCTGTCGGTACTATGGAGTAAATCTTGTAAATCTTTTACTTCGCCTAAGCCAACACCAGCAGGCTTTTCACAGAACACGTGAAAACCCGCTTTTATTGAGGCCACTGAAATAGGTACGTGTAAATGGTTCGGCGTAACAATAGACACCACTTGCATGCGTTGCTGCTCTGGAAGCGCAGCCTCTTTTTCTAGCATGTCTTCCCACGAGGCATAGGTACGGCTATGTTCAACACCTAAACTATCTGCCGTGCTTTCATTGTTGCTGGGGTCGCGACTAAAGGCTCCACATACCAAATCGTACTGGCCATCTAACCCGAATGCGTTGCGATGAACCGCACCAATAAATGCGCCTTCACCACCACCAATCATTCCTAATCTTATTTTTTGCATTTTCGCCATGCTGCGTAGCTCCTGTTGTGGTGCAGTGCTTAACCAGTAAACGTTACCAGTATCAAGCTTGCTCACTACAAACTTGTTGCATTATTGTAACTATATTTAAAATGTAACGGATTACATTTTTGTCTGTCAATGTATTTGAGCGTTTTTTGTTAAATTTAAGTTTAAGAAGATAAGCTAAATAGTCTTAAAACAAACGTATTTTGCATTAAAACAGCGAATTGACGGGTTGAGACGCAAAAATCATTTACAAAAAATATACACTTAGCACTGGATTTTTTAAGAAAGATCCGTATTCTAAATTCCAAATGATATCGGTTACATCAATCTAATCTGTTCGCAAATGTGCGAATGAAAACAAGACACGAGTAAATGGCAAATATTAGAGACGTTGCTGATAGCGCTGGCGTATCGGTGGCAACAGTGTCTCGGGCACTTCAACAACCCGAGCGCGTTTCTCCGAAAACCCGTACCAAAGTAATGACGGCAGTAGACCTTGTGGGCTACAAGCCCAACTTAATGGCGGTAAAGTTTCGTTCGGGAAAAACCCACAACTTGGTTGTGTTGGTTCCTACTGTCGCGAATGTATTTTTTGCGCGAGTGATTAGCGGCATGCAAGAAACGGCCGCCGAATTGGGCTACTCCATTTTACTGGCAAATACATTAGGTAACCCTGACATTGAAAGCCATTACGCAAAAATGGTTAGCACCTCTCAGGCCGATGGACTTATTCAATTACGCGCGTTAAACCCATTCGACAACAGCATGATTAACGACAATGGCCTGTTACCCATGGTAAATGCTTGTGAAGTAATTGATGAGGGTAATTACCCTACTGTGTCGCTTGATAACCGTGCCGCAGCGAAAGCCATGACCGAACATCTGTTAGGCTTGGGCCATAATCGTATTGCCATGATAAAAGGCCCTCACTCCAGCCCGCTTACGCAAGACAGATTATCGGGCTATAAAGATGCTTTAAACGACGCCAATATTGCCTTCGATGAAGATCTTTTATTTCCCGGCGACTTCACGCTTCAAGCAGGCTATAACGCCGGCGTAACCATTGCCCAGCAAGTAGAAAGGCCCACTGCGGTATTTTGTGAAAACGATGAAACCGCAATAGGTGCTATGCAAGCATTAAAACAAGCTGGCCTGCGTATACCTGAAGATATATCAGTCGCGGGATTTGATGACATTGCCTTTTCGGCATTTTGCGACCCACCATTAACCACCATTGCCCAGCCAGCCGAAGAGTTCGGCCGAACGGCAGTTAGCTTATTGATAGATGTAATTAACGGCAAAATTCGTAAAGCACCAAAAGTTATTATGCCGTTTGAACTCATTGCTAGGGGCAGTACTGGCCCAGCCCGAATTGTGTAACAGCGCATAATGGCGCGTTAAGGAGAATGCTATGATTACCACTTCCACCTTCACCCGCAGGCAGTTTATTCGAGCCGCGGCAATAGGTGCAGGTTGCGCCGCCATACCCAGCGTACTTGCACATTCACACACGGCTAAGTCTTTAAATGGTATGGCCAGCAGCAGTATTGGACTGCAGCTTTATACCCTTCGCGACATCATGAAAGTTAGCGTACCTGCTACATTGAAGTTAGTGGGCGCGGTGGGCTACAACGAACTGGAATTCGCCGGTTACTTTGGTCATAGCGCAAAAGAAATTAGTACTATTTTAAAAGGCGAAGGATTAACGGCGCCGTCTGCTCACATTCAGCTAGATGACTTCGATAATAACTTAGAGCAAGTGCTAGAAGATGCTCAAACCGTAGGTCATAAATACCTAGTGGTACCTTGGCTTAGCGAAGCGCAGCGCGGCGAAGGTATTGCGCCCTACAAAGCGCTTGCTGAGAAACTTAACACCATTGGCGAAGCGTGTAGCAAAGCCGATATTACCCTTGCGTACCACAATCATGACTTCGAGTTTGAAGTACGTGATGATGAAATACCACTGGATGTACTTATTACTGAAACCGACCCGAATTTAGTGTCTATGGAGCTAGATTTATACTGGGCAGTTAAAGCGGGTAAAGACCCCGTAGATTACTTTAAGCAATACCCTGGTCGTTTTAAATTGTGGCATGTAAAAGACATGGCGACAGACGGTAGTTTTGCCGATGTGGGCACCGGCGTTATCGACTTCGAAACGATTTTTGCGAATGGAAAGCTGGCTGGAATTGAGCATAAATTTGTGGAGCGGGATCAAACCGGCGATCGCATTGCCACCATCGAACAAGGCTACAAAGCGGTAAGTATGCTAAACAGCACTTTGTAGCAAAGTACGTGTAACAAAGCGCTATATATCAAACGGCTGTGTAACAAAGTATTTTATAGCAAAGCGCTTTAGCAAAACCGTATATATCGTTATGATAACGCCACCTTTATGTTGTAGGTGTCGTTATCATGAGTAAAGCAGTATGAACGAACTGTTCAGTGCCTTATCCCGCACGTTAAGCCCTTATTACGCTGAAATGAGCATCATGCTGATGGCCACTATTTTAGTGGTTTACGGCGATATTATTAATAGCCATATAAAGCGTATTTTAGCTCCCTATCATTTCATACTTCGGGTTAGCCTTTTTGTAGTGCTATGTGCCTTTGGTTATGGCGCATTAACCCTTTATGGTGCCCCTTTTCTGCACCACATTATTGCCTACCTGCCTTGGCAGTACCAAGGTGCAGGTTTTGTATTTGCATTCATGTTTATTGGGTTTCTGGCCGAGCGTAGAAGATATATATAAAAAAGCGAAGCCAACTGGCTTCGCCCTTCTATTTTTAATCGTGTATTTAACTAGGTATTAGTCTTCATCACGAATGTAGTTAATGCTTGAAAAGGTAAGAAGGCTTTCAGTAATACCTTCACTGGCATAAAACGCAGCCCAATCATCTGAGTCGTCTACATCTTCTCTTGTTTCAGGATCTTGTGCCTGTAAGTAGTTACCAAATTTCAGGTAAGAATCTGTGCTGTCTTCAATGGTTCGAGAGAAAGACTCGCCAAACGCTGAAACCGTCACATAACCATGGTCGTTAATAACTCTAAAATCGAAATTTTGGCCGCTTACCATAGTACCTAATAACTGCTTGTCTTCACCGGAACCGTCTTCTCTTGCAAGGCGAACATACACATCAAAAATACCGTTGCTTGCAACGCTGTCACTTTCTACGCCAGCATTAGTGGGTGTGAAGCCTGTTTCACTGGTGTCTGAAACATATAATTTCATAATGGTGCCTGTGTCGCTAGCATGATGCTGGGCAACAATGGCCTTTGAACCATCAGACATTTCTACTTTTATGTTCGCTTGAAAGTCTTCAAACACGGCGGTCATTGCGACCCGTTTTTCTTCTTTAATTTTTAGCTCGTGACGCCAGCCATTGCCATTGGGCGTAACATGCTGCTCACGAAGGGCATCAAACTCCATGGTGTCGCCAACACGAGGATCGGCACCTTCCATGTCCCAATCACTCATATCAAAATTGCCGGGAGTTGGGGTAGGTGTAGGCGTTGGATCAGGCGTGTTGTCAGTATCACCGCCACAGCCATAAATGTTGGTTTCCACAATGCTGTTCCAGGTATTCGCCGAATTCTCTAACCCAGTAATACGAACATAACGCGCATCAGAATCGGTAACATCATGCGTTTCATAACCGGAACTTGAACCGTTAGACGCTCCTGAAAGTAACACTGCGTTCCAGTTGCTGTTATTGGTAGAAGTATGCACATCGAAGAACGAGCTTCGGGTATTCCCCTTAAACCATTTCACTTGCAGTGCTTTTACCGTAGCCACTTCACCTAAATCGTAAGTAATAGTTTTGCCAGTGCCGTTGGACGACCAACGGGACTCGTCAGTTAAGTCATTGTCGATGGTATTTAACGGCCCATGCCCATCGTTAGTGCCATTGTCGGTTGCAGTACTAATGCTTAGGTTGTCATTCCCTGAACACGTGGAATTACCGGGAGGTGTTGTAGAGCCAGCACTTTCCAGCGTGAAATTATCAAACCGCCCTTCGCCGCCATAATAGTTTGCATAAATTTTAACGGAAGTAGCAGAGCCCGAATTAAAGCTTACCGATACAGGTTCAAAATCGCTGCCACCACCGGTTCTGTTAAAGCGAGTGCCGTTTACATCGGCACCAATTTTACCCACACCTTTAACATAGGCGCTTAGGGTGTAATCGGTGTTGGGCGTAACATCAACGTACTGCTCTACTTTACCGTTAGTGCCAGAAATTTTAGCTGAACTGCTTCCTGCGTAGGCATTCCCAGAGACAGCGGAAGGGTCGGTATCGGCCCAACCATCAAACCCGTTTTCAAACCCTGGGTTGTCGATGGATACCGACGCCCCGTGTACAAATGATGTACTTGCTAAGGTAAGCGCGGTGCCTATTAAAAAAGAGAGCGATGTTTTACGTGTGCTGATGTTCATGCAATTTGTCCTGTAATTAACGGTTTTAGTAAACCAATTAAAATAAGCCCAGCGAGATTTGCTGCGACTAAAAACGAAATTCAATTTTCGATATGAGCCAGAATCCAAGCTTACCAAACCGGTAATACCAATGATCCAACCCACGTAACCGTTCACCAGGGCCCTATTGACAGTTAGTAATATTTATTTTCAATGATCGTGGGGATCCTATTGATTGATCCCGCCAGTCTGTCAGAGTGGTTTCATGCCACGTAAAAAGCAGCCCACAAAGCCACCCGTCGCTATTCTTCTCTATGTTGTAAAT